>CAZUIS010000044.1:0-7354 GCA_964620295.1 uncultured Candidatus Peribacteria bacterium | reverse complement strand
ATACAAACAGAAAAGTGAGCGTTTAAATTTGTTTGTGTTTTTTGCCGTTAAGAAATGTAAACAGCTCACGAGGGGTTTTTGGTTACTTTTTGACCCGGTAGCAAAAAGTAACAGTGAAAATATCTCAGCGAAGTAAAATGAAAGAGGAATGGTATTCCCAAATAAATATCAAAAAACATTTTTGTCAAATAAAAGGCTATTTTACTATCGCTTTTTTTGCTTTTTTAAAATTTCTGAGTATACTTATTCTGAGTTATTGGGTTCAAAAAAACCTTATAAGCTATTATACACTTTATAAGCGTTATAAACGTAATTAATGGACGAAAATAAACAACAACTACCTCAAACACCAGAAAACACACAAGCGCCTCAAACTGAAGGAAACACAATCGACTTTAGTAAATTTTCACTTTGATCAGAAAGTACTCAAGAAGTAGGAAAAACAACCAACGTATTTCAACCAGAAAACACAAGTACTGATCAAGAGACAGTTACATCACCAATCACACAGCAAACAGAAACAAAAAATCTAATTGCTGAATTAAATACAATGCAACAAGACGTGCAGCCAGATGTTCATATAGAAAACATAGTTATCCAAGAAAGCAAACCAGAAAACAAAGAAGCCCCAGTATTGGGATCAAGTGGAATAGAAAAAACACCAACAAAAAAAACAGCAAAAAATATTGAAGAGATTATGTTAGCATATATAGCAATTGCTTTCTCTATTGTTACAATATTTTTAACGAGTTTATACAACAAATACATTTCTTTATCAGTAGAACCAACAACAACAAACGAATGATTAGTTACTACCGTCAAAAACATAACAAAAACTATTAGCGAACACACAAGCATCAACGATTATGCGTTTCGAAGTGAAAAAACTGATATTTTAACAAACGATGACGCCAAAAATACAACAAAAAAAATAATTGAAAGCAACAGATTAAATTTTCTTCATAAAAAAGATATTTTGGAAAAAAACATAGAACAATTGTCCCAACAAACGATACTGAATGCACAAAAATTAGACAGTGTGAAAAAAGAAATTATAAAATACGGATTTATTCCACAACAAATATACGACATCATAGAACAACAACAAGGAATTAGTGGCATCAAAAAAAGAATGGCATTGATGGAAAATATCAAATTTCTTACAGCATTCAAAGCATTTTCTTATATGGAAAGTTTTATTCAAGGATTGGCAAACAATACAAACAAAGACCCACTTCTGATCGAAGGAAAAATGAAAACAGCAGTAGTAGACTGAGAAAAAGATATTATTATTTATACAAACACTTGCTTCTTAAATCCTTATGAGATTTCCAACAACTGCTCTATGATAGGAGATTTTGACGCTTATTACAAAATAATAGATACACAAAGAAAAGTAGATACAGAATTCATAAAACAACTGGCAGTATATATTGAAAACAAACTCCAAGAAACAGACATTCCAACCTTCTCTATCAGTTTCTTAAAATTCAATCCTAAAGAAGAAAACATTGAATTCACTATTAATCTCAACACAAATTCTCAAGACGAAATAGCATTAAACAAACAAGGGATTCTGAATCCACACGTCTTTATTGTTACCAACCTCATAAACCTTTTAAAACAAAGCTTACTAATTATCTGAGAAGATATTAAAGCCGATCAAATAAGAACAGAACCAAGAACGATAAGAGTTGGATCTACAATATTTACTGTAAACACATCATCAATAACAATGAAGTTACCGGTACAAAAAAGTATTCAAAGAGAAATTAGTGACTTTTTTAGCAGCAAATAATATCTATAATGGAAAATCCCAGAAAAGAAGAATCTATACTAGCAAAACAGCTTATAGATCAAGAACAACTTAAAAAAGCAAAAGAAACTATAAATAAAATAGGATTGTTTATCAAAAATTTTTTTCATTCAAAAAAGAACGATAAAACAACTATCATTGTCATTGCAGTTATTTTGTTTGTTGTTGCTATATATCGTTGAATTACACTATTTCAAACAATTTCGACTCTAAACAAAGATCCTTATTCCTTGGAAAAAATTAGTAATTATCAAACAACAACACTAAAAAATAATATACTAACAAGAAACAGCCTAGAGTCATCTTCAACAATTTATGATCTCATTCAAAATAATGAAGACATTCAAGAAGAAACCCAAAGATATAACAAATACAAAGAGAATCTTCTGTATCCTTATACGTATTTTCTTCAATATATCCTTCTTCCAAAATTAAATATCCGAAAAGAACCGTATACTGAGATACTAAAAACGAATATTTTAGGGGAAAGTTTTTTGGAAAAAAACCCATACAACGACATCAACCTACTCCAAAAACGAACAAATTTTTTTAGCGAAACAAGTCAAAACGAAATCAATGAAATCAAAGATATTAAAATAAGTGATATCCAAGAATATGAAAATGGGATTTTTGGAATAAAAGTCAATTTTTCTTTCGTGTCTCCATCAAAAAATGCACTACTTTTTCTTACAGACAAAATAACAACAACATCTGACGAAGAAAATATTAGTTTATTAGGAGAGTTTTTCTATTATCTTCGACAACAAATAAAAACAGATAGAACAGAACTTCTAGAAAAAGAAACAAAAGAAGGAATTTTTTCTTGAGAAAACAATATCAACAAAACACTCTGATACCTCTTTTATAATCGAGTATTCTTTGACGAAAATAACGATTTAATTGATAATACAACCGTAAATAGAACTATTTTTACTATGATGGGGTGTTCTCCAGAAACAGAAAGCCAATGTTTTTACAGATTTAGAGAAAAATATAGAAATATTGCAACATTAGCATATACAATAGGAATGAAAGACAACACTAACAAAGCAGAAGATCTCAAAAAAATCTTAAGAGACCTTCCTCCAATTATTGCAGTAAAAGAATTTGAATACAACAAAATACAAGAAAATGGAATAATAAAACAAAACAACATGAAATACGCTGGTAAGGTAGAGATAGAAATTTATGGACAAAGCATCCCTGATCAAGAGAGAGAAGAAATAGCAAAAGATCTGGGAAAGAAATGTTTTGCTGATGAAAAAATACTAACACCACAAGAAGTAATGGAAACCATCGATGAAACTATCAGAAAAAAATCAAATATCATAGAAGAAAATCAAAGAAAGGGAAACAGTATACGAGATCTCAAAACAATTATAGAAAAAATTACAACAAATTATGAAGAATTAAATAATTACAAAAAAACAATCAGACTTTTTGAAATGTATAGAATGCTGAACGAAAATTGACTATGTAAAACTATTTAACATTAGTCCAAACCTTGTCAACATCTTCGTCATTTTCCAAAGCATCAACAAGAATATTGAGCTGATTAAGATCTTCCCCTGATAAAGAAATTTCATTTTGCGGAAGAAATTGAAGATCAGATTCTAGCATATGATACCCCAAAGCATCCATCGCTTTGGAAACTTCCGCAAAATTAGCTTTTGCGGTAAAAACAACTGCTGTTCATTCTTCAATTGAAATATCATCAACAGGAAGTTCCATAATTTCCAATTCTACTTCTTCCTGGTTCAAAGGCAAAACAGTTTCAACCTCTTTTCCTTTAATCATTTCTTTTTTGACTTTTCCATCGGTTACAATAACACCCTTTTCATCAAACTGCCAAGCAACAGAACCTTGTTGCCCCAAAGATCAACCAAACTTATTTAACGCTGTTTTTACATTAGTCGCTGTTCTATTGGTATTTGAAGTCAATGTTTTGATAACCAATGCACTTCCTGCTGGTCAATATCATTCATAATATACTTCAACCAACTCTTCACCTTCTAACTGCCCAGATCATTTCAGAATTGCTCTCTCTACAATATCTCTAGGCACACTATGATATCTCGCTTTTTGTAAAACAAGTTCCAAACTAGGATTCATTTTTGGATCAGCTCATTTTTTTGCTGCCAATTGAATAAGTTTTGACATCATTGAATACGTCTTTCCTTTTCCCAAATCTCATGCAGCTTTTTTTGCTGCAATACTATGCCATCTTCCCATATTACATTATAATAAATAAAATTTTATTGCTTATCATAATTCTCTACATTTTCATCAAAATAAGATAATTCAATTCAGACAGTTTTGAACATTTCCTCCGACTCAGCTCACGCATGATATTTTTTTTCACAAACAACTTTTTTAATTCCACAACTAATAATCAACATCGCACACGTTCTACAAGGAGTCATTTTACAATACAAAGTTGCTCATTCCAAAGAAATACCAAATCTTGCTGCCTGACAAATTGCATTTTGTTCGGCATGTACTGTCCTCATACAATGATTGGTAACCGATCAATCTTCATGAGTTACCTGTTTAAATTGATGCCCAACTTCGTCACAATGAGGCATACCTGGAGGAGAACCAACATATCACGTCACCAATAAACGATTATTTTTCGCTATTACACATCCGCTTCTTCCTCTATCGCACGTAGCTCTTTTTGCAATCGTCTTAGCAACTTCCATAAAATACTCATCCCAAGTTGGTCTGACATATCATGTCATAAGAAAAAAATAGAAAATAAAATTATCTTACCCAAATAAACTGGGAGAAATATATTCTTTTATAGAAGAAAATCAACAAATAATCTTGCACTTTTGCCCTATTTAACTAAACATAACCTACTCTCAAACAATTATAAATTTTAAATTATAAATTTGATAGATGATACTCCGAGGAAAAGAACTCTCCCTCAAAATACAAGAAAATCTCAAAGAAAAAGCTAAACAATTACCAGAAAATTCTTATATGGCGATTCTTTTTTTCGGGAACGATTTTTCTTCTGCGACCTATGTTCGTCATAAGCAAAAATACGGAGAATCTATAGGAGTGTCTGTAAAAATCTTCACCGAAGAAGGGTTTTCTCCGCTTGTCCAAGAAAAAGAAAGTTTTGCAACATGGGTTTTCAACTTGATTAATCAACTCAATCACGACAATCTTTGTATAGGAATTATCATCCAACTCCCCTTACCAGAAGAGCTCAAACCGTATCAAAATCAACTTCTTTCAACCATATCTCCAGAAAAAGATATCGATGGACTTGGTTGAGTAAATACAGGTCTTTCTTCGACAGGACTTATTGACTTTATTCCTGCCACACCAAAAGCAGTTATCACATTATTGGAACACTATAATCTCGATAATCTCAAAGGCAAAAAAGTGGCCATTATTGGACAAAGCAACATCGTTGGAAAACCACTTATCATGGAATGTATCAAAAGATGAGCAATTGTTTCATCATTTAATATCGACTATACTCCAGAAGAAATCAAACAATTTACACAAAAATCTGACTATATTATTTCTTGTACTGGTCATGTACATTTGGTTGACGATTCACGAATTCGTCACGATCAAAGTCAAATTATTATTGACGTAGGATATGGACACATCGACGGCAAACCCGTGGGCGATGTCAACATTGAAAGTATCGCGGACAAGGTTGCTGCGTATACGCCAGTTCCCGGATGAATAGGTCCGCTTACGGTTGCCTGCCTCTTCGACAACATTTTCACCTTACAAGGATACAAAGATATTTTGGAAAGATATAGAGGGTAAATCTACAACGGACTCTGAATGCTCTGCAAATTATGAGTCGATACCTGAGTATAAATTTGCGTCGTTTTGATTGACGAATGTCCAAGTAATTTCTGAATATAACGAATATCCGTCCCATTTTCCAATAAGTGCGTCGCAAAACTATGACGAAGCGAGTGAAAACTCGCTTTTTTCTGAATCCCCGACCTGAGCAAGGCATCCTGAAAAATATGTTGCGCGGTTCTCGGATGCAAACTCCCGCCTTGCTCAGAATGAAACACAGGATCTCCATAATTTTTCCCTTCCATCAACATACCGATATCTCCCAAAAGTTTTTCTGGCAAAATCGTTATCCTATCTTTCTGTCCTTTCGCCGACTTAATATGAAGAACCTTCTTCTCAAGATTCACATCTCCTACACATAAACGAACAACCTCTGACACTCTAAGTCCAGCACCATACGCCAGAGATAACAAGACTTTATGTTTTCCATTGGACACACTGTCCAGAATTTTCTGAATCTCCTGACGAGAAAGAATAACTGGCAATTTACGAGGTTGTTTAGACAGTTTAATATCCAAATACACATGCAATTTCAAAATCTGACTACAGAAGAATTTTATCACTTCTTTGTACAAATTTATTGTCTTGGGCGCTTTGCCTTGAGATTCTAAATACAGAATAAAATCAATGACTTTTTCACGAGTAATTTTGGACACATCATGTCCCAACCACTTCAAAAAAAACCTCAAACAATTACTATAAATTTCCACCGTCCTCGGACTATAATTCCTCTGCTGAAGCTCTCTAGAAAGCTGTATTACATAATCTTGCATGATACTTATTTACAAAATAAAAACTTGATTTTTGGATATAATTTAGTTATAATACAGCTCGTTCATATAGGGAGCAGAGAGCTACAATTGTTTTCTCTCCTACAATTAAGACTAGTCAGCAATGATTAGTCTTTTTGTTTTTTCTCAATAAGATGCTTAATATCAGTTAATGTTTGTAGTTTTGAGCCAGATGCTTTACGAAGAATATATAAGGTTTTATCTAATCTTGGAACAATTAATTTTTCGAATATTCACTCTTTTATTCGTTCATAAATCAAACTATTATAGTCAGCATCACCACTAACCAAATAAACGCTCTTTATCGGTTCTTTATACATATCTTTCATTGCTTGAATAGCAATATCTATATCCACATCTCATTTAATACTTCAATCTTCACGAACCAAAACTTCTTTAAAAACAATTATATATCATATCTTTGTTAATTTTTGATAAAAATGAGTATATTTCTGAATGTATCATATAAACATAATTATTTTATCAGGCAAGAACTTTCTTTGTAAATATTGATAAAACAATCACCAATCTATTAACCATCACATTTCTTGAGTTGATCTATGAATATTTTGAGTATCAATATAAATAATTTTCATATATTTTTCTGTCAAAGGTTTTATTAATTCTTGCATTACTCCCAATAATACATATAAAAAATCAAAGAAGAGGAAGATATTTATATCAAAAAAGTGAATACCTTCTCTCCTCATGTTCACTGAAATTCTAGCAATCCAAAAAAAGAAAAAAACTGACAAAAATAGGACAAATATTTTAACTACCGAAAACCCTCCAAAAACTGACATTTTATGTCATAAAACGTCAGAAACCAAAAGCAGATTGACCACTTATGCGCCACTCCCGTGTCGCACAAAACCTAGTTATATGATATAGCCTAATTGGATTAAGAAAA
>CAZUIS010000043.1:0-7525 GCA_964620295.1 uncultured Candidatus Peribacteria bacterium | reverse complement strand
ACTCTTTCTTGAAACTCTTCAACAAGACTATCGATATCATCGGTAACTTCATCAGTTACTTCATCATCGTCTGCAAAGACGTCTCCAAACTGATCAGTACAGAATGCATAAAAAGAAGCGCGTTCTTCCATATCCATTCCGTATTCTTCATACAAAAAGTTTTGTAATAACATATTTTTTGTTTTTTTTAGGGTTAGTTGTTATCTTTATATATATTTTCTCTATAATATCAATATTTTTTAACCTCTTGCTACCATTTTGATAAAAACATCACTTGGCACACTTACACTACCAATGGCCTTGAGTCTTTTCTTTCCTTCTTTTTGCTTTTCAAGAAGTTTTCTTTTTCTGGTTACATCTCCCCCATAACATTTTGCCAAAACATCTTTTTTCATCGCTCCAATCGTCTCACGAGCAATCATTTTGGTTCCAATACCCGCTTGAAGAGGGATAGCAAACAAATGTTTTGGAATCAATTCTTTGAGTTTTTCCACTGCATCTCTTCATTTGTAATATGCATTATCGTTGTGTACCACCCGACTGAGTGCTTCCACTTTTTCGTTATTAATAAAAATATCCAATTTTACCAAATCTGCTTCTTGATAATTTTTGAATTCATAATTCATAGTTGCATATCCTTTGGTTGCTGATTTGAGTCTATCATAAAAATCGATAATCATTTCCCCCATTGGTAGTTCATAATGCCAAACTACCCTTGTTGAATCTATATAATCCATATGCTTCAGTTTTCCTCTAAATTCCTGACATAATTGCATAATATTTCCAGCGTATTCTTGAGGTCCTACAATCTCTACATTAGCAATTGGCTCTCGAATTTCTTCGATAAGTCACTGTTCTACCATATCTGCTCATGATTTTACTACTAATCGCGGTTTAAGTTGGGTTTGAAGCTCTGCAGGTATTTCATAAATAAATTGTTCTTCATCATATTTTTCCTTATCTTGAACTATTTGTTTCCAAAGCCCTGTTTTGATCAAATCTTGGATGTTATTTCCGAGTTTAATAGTATCCAAAGCCAGATTCTTTGATTTTACTAAATATACTACCGTTGGAATAGTAAAAATGGTATCCATATTGTATTCTCTAGACAATCTCTCTTTGATAATATCCATATGAAGCATCCCCAAAAATCCGCATCTAAATCAGAATCCCAATGCTTTAGAATCTTCTAACTCATATTCGATTGCACTATCATTGAGTGATAATTTCTCTAATGAGTCTTTGAGTTTATCATATTCAGTTGAATCTATTGGATAAACCCCCGCATAGACAAATGGTTTGACTTTTTTGAATCCAGGAATTATGCAGTCATGTTTACTTAATCCAGCCTTGAGTGTTTCTTGCGTAAGAATAGTATCTCCAATTTGTACTTCTCTTACTGATTTTTCTCAAGTGACAACATATCAAATTTGACCTTCTTTCAATGCTTTATCTGACTTATAATCTGGTGTAAAATATCCAACTTCAGTTGGTGTTATTGTATTTTCTGAGTGTACCAAATGAAGAGTATCTCCTGCTTTTAATTGTCCGTTAACAATTTTCACATACGCTAATACTCATTTATAGGGATCGTATACAGAATCAAAAATTAGTGCCCTTGTGAGCTGTGGTGTTTGTTCTTTCAATTCTTGTCCTGGTGTTCGATATTTTTTTGGATGAGATGTTTTAAAACTTTGTGGGTCTTGAATTCTTTCAATAATTGCATCTAGTACTAAATCCACATTTTCTCCAGTTTTCCCCGATACTTTGATAATTTCAGAAGCATCAATTCAGATTACATTTTCCAACTCTTTGGCTACTCTTTCTGGATTAGCTGCTGGAAGATCGATTTTATTGAGAACTGGGATTATCGTTAAATTTTGGTCTATTGCCTGATATAGCACAGATAGGGTTTGAGCTTGGATTCCTTGCGAAGCATCTACGAGCAAAATTGCTCCTTCTACTGCAGCAAGCGAACGAGATACTTCATATTGAAAATCAACATGCCCTGGAGTATCGATAAGATTGAGTTCTACCCCTTTTCGTTGCATTCTGGCAGGAGTAAGTTTGATTGTTATTCCTCTTTCTTGTTCGATATCCATGCGGTCAAGAACTTGATTATGATCAAGTTTTCTAATGGTTCAGGTAATTTCTAGCATTCTGTCTGCTAAGGTAGATTTTCCATGATCAATATGGGCAATAATACAGAAGTTACGTATATTCATCAAAATCAATTTAGAATTAATAATTTAAAATTTATAATTATATGATTACGATTTTGCTTGGAAAAAGCAAGGTAATACAAAAATCCCACTATTACAGTGGGACTTAAGCTACACTTCAATCATAAATAGTTTTTTGAGGGATTCCTCATCTGCCTTGCTAAAATTTGTTAGAGAGTCGATTAAAGGCACATCTTGATATCTATCCCCATCAACTACATTAGGCAGTGTCTCTAACACATTTATCAACAAATCCAGCTTATGAAAGATTTCATACCTTTCTGCTATTTTCTTGAGCAAATACAGCAAAATACCCAATTTGTAAATATCTTCCTTGAGAAGAAACCCAGACATTTCATTCATAGTTTCTTGCTGAATCCTTGAAAGAATTTGCTTAAAAGAGTCTTCTTTCGTTTCTTTTTGCTCTTTGTAATAGTTTTTTAGTGCTTTTTTTGCAAAAGCAAAGATGTATTCGTAGTTATTCATTTTTCTTTTTTTTAAGTTATTTTTTGCTGTTATATATATATTTTACAAAATAGCAATATTTTTTATTGATTTTCTTTTCTTTTTTCATAGACTGAGAAAGCAAACTATTGTCTAACCCAAAAAAAACAAAAAAAATGGACAACAATCATCCTTTCTTGAGTCAAAATGAGTTAATCCTCATCAGTGAAAGGCTTAAGAAAAAACAAAAATCACTTGAAAGTGATATGGCTGCACTAGAGCCTACTACTACAATTCCTGAAAGAGAAAAAGCTGGTTCTGAAGATGGAGCATCCTATCAAGCAGCCATCAATTCAATGAAAGCAAATAAAGCTTTACTCGATGCAGATAAACAAAAGGTTCAAATATGCAAGGAATCTCTTGATTTATTGGAAAATTCTCCCTCTATTTTTGGATTCAATCCTAAAGATGGAAAACCATTTCCCAAAGAATATCTTTTGAGACTTCTCTTTGTATGTAGCCAAAAACCAATCACTCCAAAAAAAATACTATAAATATGGAGGTAAAAATCACTTTTCCTATCTGTCCCGAAGAATTTTTCTTTGAGACACCTGATCTCTTCCAAAAGATCAAAAAGAAAATTCCCTTACCTGGATTTGAGATGATCCATATACAAAAATCTCAAAACAATATGGAGATTAAAATTCCATGTTTTATAGAAGGAATCCATAGCAAAAAACAAAGTTACTTTATATTTTTGCTTCCCAAGAAAATTTTTGGGGATGTGGATGGTCCAAACAAAACCAGATTCTTCAAAAAGGGATTATGTAGAATTGAAGGAGCATCCTCCTTCAACAATTGTACCGTATTGGTTTTCAACGGGAAGTACCAAAAAGAAAACACTTCTTTAGTTGGCAAAATCGATTATTACGAACCACCACATTTTGGGTGGATGTAAAAAAAGACCACGCTAGGTTTGTTCCTATGCGTGGTTTTTTATTTATAATAACCTACTTTTACATTTGTCCTATGACTCGTTTAATAATCTCTGCCATATTTGTCTTTGTAATTTTCTCTGGATACGTTTGTAAAATTGATTTAATTTTCTCCCCATCATATCAAAAATTTTTGAGAGATTTCACAATATCTTTGTAAAGTTTTTGGTCAATATCCATCTTTTGAACATCTTCTATATCAAAAGATCACTTCATTTCTAATAATATTTTTTTCGCTGTTTTTGGTCCAATTCCCGGTATAGTCTGAAAAAATTTCACATCTAAAGTTTTGATAGCATTTTGTAATTGTTCTCTAGGTAATTGTACTATTTGAAATGCCGTTTTGGTTCAGATTCCATTTATTTTGAGAAGGTCTTCAAACGCATTTTTTTGCACTACGGTATCAAAAGCAAAATAGACGATTGTTTTTTTATTATCATCAAGATGCGGATAGAGAAAAAAATCTCAATCTGATGCTGTTCAAAGGTAATTTGTTTCTATTCAGAATTGTTGGTTTTGAATATATATTTTGTTTCAATAATGAGTAACTTTTCACACTAAATAATGAAACATGTTTGAATTTTATAGAATAAAGTTTTTTTTATCACTCTACTAATGTAGTTGATTTATTGAAGTCTTCTTTTTTTTGTTCTTTTTATTGTTTACTCATAAGACATAATTATATACATATATTGCACAATAAAATATCTTTCTCCTCAAAAAAAACAAGCCCTTGGCAAATAATTTTCTCTTGCTATGCAAAACCAAATTCCTATAAGTAAATCGCTGTATTTTTTTGTATAAAAGAAAAAACTGGACCAACCGTCCAGAAGGAAGTATATATCCAGTTTTTACTCACGATTTTTGATCGTGTTTTCTCTTCTTTCCACTTCATATAAACATATTTAGTGGTTGAAGATATATGGGTTAGCTTCACTACACGCTTATTATTATAATAATTTTTTATAAATTGTCAATTATTTTTGATTTTTTATAGAATTAAGTAAATATCTGGTATTTTTATATTTTTTGTGACCTGTGTATGCAAAAAACGAAAAAACAATTACGAGAAAGTTTTCAAGATGACATTAATGAACTCTCTCCTGAGCTACAAGACTTACTAAAGGCTTGATTCGCCTCTGGAATTTTGAACGAAGAAGATATTATCGCTGAAATTGATGATATGGATCTTAATATTAAAGTTGTTGAAAAAGTCTACGATTTAGCAGAAAAACTTGGTATTAAGATATTAACTATTGAAGAAGTTCTTGAAAAAGAAGCTCAAGCAGTAAAAAAAGAATCGAGACTTTGAAAAATTCAACTATATGAAGAACACTCTCGTACTAACGTTGATGTGCAATATCATGATTTCATCAAATTATATTTTAATGATATTTCAAAAATACCTCTTCTTACATCAGAACAAGAAAAGGATATAGCAAAAAGAATCAAGAAGGGAGATGATGAAGCAAAAAAGAAACTTATTGAATCAAACCTCAGACTTGTTATTAGTATTGCAAAAAGATTTTTTGGGTCTAGATTAAGTTTTTCGGACCTTATTCAAGAAGGAAATATTGGATTGATTAAAGCTATAGAAAAATTTGATCCAGATAAAGAATTTAAATTTTCTACTTATGCAACATGGTGGATTAAACAATCTATCACCAAAGCAATTGCAGATATGACAAAACATGTGAGAATACCTGTCCATTTGATTGATGAAATAAACTCATATAATAAGACCTATCAACTCCTCTTCCAAAAATTAGGAAGAGAACCTACCTCAAAAGAAATCTGACAAAAACTATGATTTCCTATCAAAAAGATCAAAAAATTAGAAGAAGTTATTTTTGGAAACGTATCTCTTGATAGAGAAGTTTGAGATGAAGGAAGAGATACCCTTGCTGATCTTATTGAAGATGGAAACACATTAAGACCAGATCAATTTGCAGAAAAAAATACCTTAAGAAAAAATCTTGATATGATTTTAGACATGCTTGATGATAGAGAAGCAAAAATTGTGAAAATGAGATATGGAATTGATGGACCAAGATATACCCTAGAACAAGTTGGAGAGGAATTCAATGTTACTAGAGAAAGGGTAAGACAAATTGAACAAAAAGTAATTCAAAAACTCAAAGAACATGCTTGATTACAAAAAATACTTGGAATTGAAGATGATATTGCTAAAATGGAGAGCGGCAATCACAAGGGAAAAAGAGGTAGAAAAAAAGTAGAAAAAGAATTTGAAGAAGATGATGAAGCTAGTTTCGATGATGACGATTTTGAGTTTGAAGAAGTAGATTTCCCGTGAAAAGTTAATGACTAAGAGATATTATTCATTTATCTCTTCCTGTATAAAAAAACCATTTAATTCTAAAAAAATAAAATGACAGAAGAACTTATGAATCAAACTACTCATAGTGAATTAGATAGTCAAGGATATGACGCCTCTCATATCAAAGTTTTGGAATGACTTGAACCAGTAAGACAAAGACCTGGTATGTACATCTGATCTACAGATGCTAGAGGTCTTCATCACATGATTCAAGAAATTGTTGATAATGCTGTTGATGAAGCTTTGGCAGGATACTGTACAACTATTACGACAACTCTTCAAGAAGATTGATCTGTTTGTGTTCACGATAATGGAAGATGAATCCCTGTAGATAAACATCCAAAAACAGGTAAATCTGCATTGGAAACTGTTTTTACCGTTCTTCATGCGGGAGGAAAATTTGACAAATCAAGTTATAAAATTTCATGAGGACTTCATGGAGTTGGTGCTTCAGTAGTTAATGCTCTTTCTGAATGGTTGGAAGTTATTGTTTATAAAAATGGAAAAAAATATTTTCAAAGATTTGAAAGATGAATTCCTATTTGAGAAATTGAAGAACAAGGAGAGACTGATAAAGTAGGGACAACCGTAAAATTTATGCCAGATGCTAAAATTTTTGAAACAATAGAGTTTTCCCAAAGCATAGAATTAGCGAGAATGAAACAATCTGCTTATCTTACTCCTGGCGTTACCTTTAATTTTGTTAATAAAAAAACTGGATATAGACAAAGATTTTACTTTGAATGAGGAATTAAAACCTGGTTAAAAAATCTTGTAGGTGAACAACAAACTATTGCATCAGCACACTATTTTCAAAAAGAAGGAGAAAATTGTCTTGCTGAAATAGCGTTTCAACTTGTGAATACAAACAATGACAATACCCTTTCTTTTGTAAATAACATTCCCACAACAGATTGAGGAACGCATGTACTCTGATTTAGATCTGCGTTATTAACTGTTATCAATGAACTCTCTAAAGAAAAAGATAAAATCAATAAAAAAATAGGAGAATTTCAATATTCTGATGTTACTGATGGTCTCTATGCTATCGTTTCTGTAAAAATTCCAGAACCACAGTTCGAATGACAAACCAAAGGTAGACTTGGAAATAGTTATGTAAGAAAAGAAGTAGAAACAATAACTTATACATATTTGAGAGACTTTTTCACAAATAATGAAGAAGAATTCAATAAAATATTTGAAAAAATGGAACTTGCTGCAAGGGCAAGATTGGCAGCAAAGCTTGCTAAAGAAACTGTCCTTAGAAAAAATGTGCTCGCAGGTGGAGTTCTTCCTGGTAAACTTGCAGATTGTTCTAAGAGAGGAAAAGAAGGTACTGAACTTTATATAGTCGAGGGAGATTCTGCGTGATGAAGTGCTAAACAAGGTCGTGACAGTAGTTTTCAAGCAATTTTACCATTAAGAGGTAAAATATTAAATACAGAACAAGCAAGTATCCAAAAAATTATGGCGAATAATGAAGTAAAAGCACTGAAAGTATCGTATGACGGAAAAACATTTGTACT
>CAZUIS010000042.1:0-7636 GCA_964620295.1 uncultured Candidatus Peribacteria bacterium | reverse complement strand
TCAGTATGGAATAACATTGGAACAATTTTTGTATTGATATCTTTCTACCGTAACCAAAGATATTTCTTTGCCTTCTAGTTATCATGATATTCGTTTGAAATATACTAATATTGCTCCAAAAAATCCCCTTTATGATTTGCTTCAAAAAGGAGTATATTTAAATGTTTTTCCTAATGCTCGTGTTGAATTGCCGCTTGATAAACAAGTGACTCAAGATCAAATTATTTCTGTTGTTTCTCAATATTTTGATGTGTCTCTTTGATATGAAAAAAAAACTCCTGCAACAATAGATTGGTTTCAAAAAGTGCTTAATGAAATATCTTCGGCAGATTTATTACAAACTTCTTTTTCAGAACAAGATACTTCTTTGTTTTCACATCCTTTGTTTATTGAAGTATATCAAAGACTTCATGACACATATTTGTGATCGGAGTCGTGATTTGATGAAAAAAACCTTATGTATGGTGCAATTAAATGATTGGTTGAGAGTTTGGGAGATCCTTATACTGCTTTTTTTCCGCCAACGGAATCTTCAGCAGCGGTCGACGAATTGGAGTGAGAATATTATGGAATAGGAACTCATGTAGAAATGGTTGTTCCATGAGAACTTGTTATTGTTTCTCCTATGAAAAATTCTCCTGCAGAAAAGGCATGACTTCTTTGAGGAGATAGAATAGTACAAATAAATGATACTGTAGTAGATAAACATATTTCATTGGTGAAAGCTACTTCTTTGATCAAAGGTCCTGCAGGAACAATAGTTTTGTTAAAAATTCTTAGAAATGGTAAATTAATCGATTTTTCTTTAACCAGAGAAAAAATTATTCTCAAAAACTTGGAATATTCAGTTGTTGCCAAAGACTCGTCGATTACTTGTATTATTTCTCTTGCTTTGTTTGATTTCTGAATTTCTGATGATTTTGAAAAAGCTATGACAGAGCTGTCTTCAAAAAAATGTACTAAATATATATTTGATATAAGAAATAATCCATGATGATCGTTGCAAGAAGTTGTTCGTATGCTTAATTATTTTGTTCCAACGTGAAAATCATCTGTTACTATAAAAACAAAAACATTAGAACAAAATATTGTTGCTTGGGATGCTTCTTCTTCAAAAATAAAGGATATTCCTGTTCGTATATTAATTAATCAATGATCAGCTTCTGCTTCTGAAATTTTTGCAGCTGTTATTAAGGAATATTTACCTACTACGCTATTGATTGGTCAAAGAACATTTTGAAAATGATCTGTTCAAGAAATGCTTTATTATGATGATGGTAGTATGTTAAAGTATACGGTAGCCAAACGATATACATGAAAATTGCAAAAAAATATAGATAAGATTGGTATTTCTCCTGATAAATTAATAAGCAATACCAAAGAAACTCCAGAAGACGATATTCTGGAGCGAGCAATTGCTAATTAATTTTTTATTCTTTAGTCTATAAATTTTTTGAAATCTTCTAAATTATTAAACGATTTGTAAACAGAAGCAAATCTTACATAGGCTACTGCATCCATTTCTTTGAGTGCTTTTACAATATCTTCACCAATTTGGATAGAAGTTACTTCATTTCCTTCACTGGATCGTTGTGTTTCTAAGCTATTTAAAAGGCTTTCCAATTCTTCTTTATTGATATCTCTTTTTGCAAAAGAAAGCAAAAGTGCTTTTTTGAGTTTTTGTCTGTCATACATTTCTTTGGTTCCATCTTTTTTAATAACAATTAATTCTGTAGTTCATCTTCTTTCAAAAGTAGTAAATCTGTTGTTACAAAATTCACATTCTCTTCTACGTTTTATTGTTTGTCCATTTTCTATTGTTCTTGAATCAATTACTTTGGTATCCATATTGTTACATTTTGGGCATTTCATGATATATATAATATAATTTAAAATTTTTACTTATTTTGGGATGAAGAAACGTTTGTTGTAATACGTTATGTTCTTGAGATATCCTTTAAACCATAGATAATCTTCGCCTGTTATTTGTTTTTGAATATCTGGTATGGAAATTTTTTTGGTAAATCGTTCTCGATTTTCTTCTCCCATCCTCAAAAAGTCTTCATTGTCGTCTATGTGGAGAATCGCGTCTAAAATATCCTGATATTTTTCGTATAACGTATTTATTATGTTGTTCCAGATTGGTAATCATTGATCTGCAATATGGATGATATTTTTGTTATATAAATCAATAAAAAAGTTTCTTTCTTTCGCATGTTTTTGATTTATTTTGCTTATGTATAAGAGAAATCATAGTAATGTTTCTCTATGTTGAGCATAAATTTGTAGAATACTTTTTGCATCAAACAATGTCTGATTAATTAATTGTTCTTTTGTTAGGTCACAATATGCCTCATTAATCCAAAAATCTATGTTATATAAATTCTCTTTGATATGATATATGTCATTTTGGTTATACTGTTTTATCAAAAGATCTATCGTGTTTTTTTTGGTAAATACTTGTGTCTTGTTTTGATATATTGTTTTTAAAAAAGTGGTTGTGTCTAGTTGTACTAAATTAGATATTTTTGCTTCAAAATGTTTTTTGAAAAGTTCTATAAGAAGTTTGTTTTTATTATATATTTTGATATCTTTTGGGTTTATGTCTTGTAGTAAAATAGCAAGCGCACTTTCATCCATTAGGCGGAGAATATGAAAATTTGAATACGTGTTTTTTGATGTGCTCTTTGTTGGAAGATAAAATTTTTGTCTTCACAATCTGACGTTTTCTGAAATATATTTGTAATAAAAAATGTTTTTTCCATAACTGTAAAGTAGTCATCAATACGTATGAAGAGCTGTTTCTTTTAGATTTTCGTAGTCATTTGTTATAAGCTCTTTAATAAGTTCTGGCTTATATATCCTCAAAAAGAAACTATCACCTCTAGCGATTCGAAATCATCATAAGAGTGTAATGAAAAAATTGAGAATTTTTTCCATGATTTTTGATTCTTTTTTTATTTTTTCTGGTATTTTTAGATTTTCTATGCTTTCCTCATCGTCGCCAATCCATGATCATGATTCTTCGTTATCATCTTCGAATGGATTAATTCCTTCTTTTTTAATTGCTGTTATTATGTATTTTTGAACCCCAGAAAAAAAATTTTTTTTATAATGTTTGTAATCAGTAATATATAAAATAAATTCATCCCATTGTTCTTCATTTTTTAAAAAACTTTTCATATAGGTGTCGATTTGTTCTTTGTTAAATAATTTACCCACTACATTTTCGATAATTAGTGTCATATTTGTATCCAAAAAAAGGTATCTTATCAAGATATCTGCTGGCAAAATATATTGAAGTAATTTGTTTTCTATTTGAGAAAATGTTGTTTTGGAGCTATATTTCCTTTTGTTTTGTGTGAATTCGTCGAGAATCGTTTGTTGATCGTTTTTTAGTTCATCAGCAAAAAGTCGTTTGTAGAACTCATCTTCTGGAAATTGATCTTGAGTAAATAATGTACTATATTTCTGATATGAATAAAATAAAAGAAAAAATATTTCTACTTTATTTAATAATTCTTTTTTTACTTTATTAAATGTTTCTTTGTCAGCTTTTCTTCCTGTTTGTTGAAAAATAAACTCATAAAAATTGAAAAATAGTTCGATGAATCGATTATAATTATCTTCTTTTGTTGTGTAAGGAAATGTTTTAATTTTTGCACTAAAAATAAAAAAGAGGAGATAGCTTGTATATAAAAAATTTAAAAAATAATCTTGTTCTTGGTTTTCAAAACAATCTTTTGTATATATACTAACAATCAATGTTATGTTGTTTCCAATATTTGCTGGGTTAAAAAATCTATATCCATTGATGTTTGCACTTGCGCAATACCCATAATAAAGATCTATATCTTTTTGTTTTATTTGTGTATTTTCTCAGAAACCTATTTTAAATTCAAAAGGATCTATTGCAATATCAAATAAATTTAATTTATAATTTTCTACAATTTTTCTATTAATTACGGAAAAAAATTCTTTGGTTGAGATAAAAGAAATAAACATACTAGCTGGGTTTATTCCTTGGTTTGCTGTTTGTTCTGGGAAAAGAGAAAGTAGTAATCTTTTAAAAAGTTGCATAATTTCCTATATTGCTAGGAATTAAAGCGTATATCATTTGGTATTAGTTGTTGATTTTTCTATATTTTGGATAGAGATAGTATATTCTGTTTTTTGTCGTGTTTGTTCTGGATTTTCATCGATAACAATTATTGAATTTCCTTGGTCGTTTTTTTGATTAGCAATAATTATTCCTTGTATCTCTCCTAGTGTTACCTTTTTCCCTATCTCTGTTGATATTCAAAGTCTTTCAAAAATATAGGCAGAAACATGTTGTTGTTTATTCTCTGAATATAATTGTTTATATCATTCTTCTGGTTTTATAGTTGTGGAAAAATATTCTCCTAGTTTTTTTTTGAGAAGAGCTTGTTCAATTCATTTTATAATTTCTCAAGATCATATGGTTATCGTTTTTGTTTCTGTTTCAAAAATTTCTCCGTTTTGCAGTGTTCATGTATAAGATATTGTTACTTTATCTCCTTGTTGGATTTTTGGTGATGTGCTACATCATATGATAAAAAGAGAGCATGTTGCTATTATAATTGCTATGGATCTTTTCATTTTTTGTTTATTAGTTGGGTAAAATAATATGTAATAAGTATCTATTTTATTGATGCTTTCAATATCTTTTATTTGTTTTTTAAAAACAGTTGTTCCGTAAAAAATTGCTTTCGAGATTCTTGAGGTGTTTTTATAAAACGGTTTTGTGTAGTTGTGATTTCTTTGCTTCCTGTTGTTGGTATGATGGTTTGAAATTTTATAATAAACTCTCTTGGAAATAATATATTGTTTTCGTGTTTAAGAAAAAATTCAGCATAGTCAGATTTTTCATAAGGTAGTTGAAAGTTCTCTGTAAAAGCTAGTTCCAATTGTTTTTTTTCTGATTGTAATGCAGTTTCTTCAATTGCTAATTTTATGTTATTATAATTGATAAACATTTTTGTCGCCACGAGAACAAGAAAAATATCTATTACAAGTAACAGGTATTTGGAACGAGTTGGATGACGGAGTAAAAGTTCTTTGAGATTGTTCATTGGTTAATAGTTTATAATGTTTATAATGTTTATAATGTTCATAAGATTTATAGGGTTTGTAAGGTTCATAAAGTTTGTAAGGTTTATAAAGTTTTATAACTTTGATGAACTTGTTTATGTATACGAGAATTCGGTTGAAAAAGCAAGAGATTTAGTTAATTTTAAATATTACATGTCAAATGTTAAATTCTTTTTGTTTTGAGTAAATTTACCATTTATAATTAAAAATTTAAAACTAAATTTTACAAAGTAAAATTAAAAGGATGCCAATTCATAAATTGCCTGAATATATGATTAATAGATTGAAAGCGGGGGAGGTTGTTGAGAGGCCAGCTTCTGTCATTAAAGAATTAGTAGAGAATAGTTTGGATGCTGGTGCTGATCATGTTAAAATAACTGTCAATGATGGTGGAAAATCATTGATCAGTGTAGAAGATAATGGAACAGGAATTGAACTTTCTGATATGGATTTGTTATTGGAAAGATATGCTACTTCAAAAATTAATGGAGAGCAAGATCTTTATAATTTACAAAGTTATGGGTTTCGTGGAGAGGCATTGGCAAGTATTGCAGAGGTAAGTAAAACAAGTGTGATTTCCAAGACGGCTTATGCCGAAATAGCTACTAAACTTACCAAAATTCAAGAAAGCTTAATTATAAAACACGTTCCTGTCGGATTTAAACACGGGACAATCGTTTCTGTTCAGGATTTGTTTTATAATGTTCCTGCAAGATTAAAATTTTTGAAATCTTCACAGACGGAATATTTTTATTGCTACAATTATTTCGTAGATGTGGCTTTGTTTCATTATGAAAAACATTTTACGCTTCTCAAAAATGATAAGATTGCTTTTGATCTTCCTCCAGCTGATTGATTGATGGAAAGAATTCTTCAGGTACGAAGAAAAGATCGATCTAAATATCTAAAAATAGTTGAAGCTCAGAATGAAAACATACAAATTCAATGAATAATTTCTGATGCAGGTTTGACGTTTGGTTCCGCTGAAACGATTAAAATTTATATCAATGGAAGACCTGTTGTTGATAAAATAATTAAAAAAGCATTGTTGGATGCTTATACGAGACAGATAACACCGGGAGAATATCCTTTTGCTGTTTTGATGCTGACCGTGAAACCTTCTTTTGTTGATGTTAATGTGCATCCAAAAAAAAGTGAAGTAAAATTCTTGGATCCGAATGAAGTTTTTTCTTTGGTTCATGAATCGGTAAAAAAAACTTTGGGAATTCATAAAATAGTCAGTGTCGAACATACGGTTTCTTCGTTTGGAAGAAGTGAGAATAGTTGAAGTGGGTGATTTAGTAATGGAAGTGAGTGGAGTGGAGGGGGAGAGGCAAAGGCGGAATCCCTGTTTAACTCTGATTCTCCTCCCCCTCCAGCTGGGCAGTCTGGATTTTCTTCCTTTTCATCTTCTACGATAGGCTTTTCTGGACAAGAGGTTCAACAATCATATTTTCATGAACAATTGTGAACATATCAGGTAGTTGGCCAGGTTTGGAATAGATATATTGTAGTTTCCAATCAAGATTCATTGTATTATATTGATCAGCATGCATTAGCAGAAAGAATTGCTTTTGAAAAAATGAAAAAAACTGCATGATATGTAAAGTCGGAATTATTATTACAACCGTTGACGGTGGATATTCCCCAAAGGTGAGATATTGAACAAAAAATAGATCAGATTAATAGTTTGTGATTTGATTGCTCGTTATTGTCAGAACATAAAATTATTGTTTATGCGGTTCCTCAAGTTTTTAGTATGTATAAAGTAGATATAGAACATCTTTTTACTTATATTTTAGCTTTGGAAAAAATTACTTTTGATCATGTTTTGGATACGATTTTTGCTACAAAAGCATGTAAAACATCTATTAAAGCTTGAGATCCATTATCATATGAACAAATGACGCGTCTTTTGAAAGATGGATTTGAATATATTCAGTGAATGTTTGTTTGTCAACATGGAAGACCATTTTTTGTAAAAATTGAAAAAAAAACGATAGATAAGTTTTTTGATAGATAATTCCTTTAGAACTTTATACGTTTATTTAATTGAACAATAAAAAGAACAAACAAAAAAAGAAATTATCAACAAACCTTAGACTTTAGTCTATGAAAATATAATTATTAATTATAAACAGTAAATTAAGTTTGCCTTGTTTTTTTTGGGAGGATTCTTATTTATGATAGGATATTTTACCTGTTAAATAATTTTTGTGATGCAAAAGAAAGTAACAAAAGGAACTGGTGCGTTTTATGATATAGAACTCACATTGACTACTGATGATTATGCGAAAGGAAAAGAAAAAGCATTGAAAGAATTTCAAAAAGATCTTACTTTGCCTGGTTTTAGAAAGGGTTTTGTGCCTATGCATTTGGTAGAAGAACATATTCAGCCAGAATATATTTCTTTGAGTATTTATGAACATCTTATTAATAAAGGATTACAAGAAGTTGTTGCTGAAAATACTACTATAAAATTTGTTGGAGAACCTTATGATATGAAACAAGATAAAAAATGAGA
>CAZUIS010000041.1:0-7892 GCA_964620295.1 uncultured Candidatus Peribacteria bacterium | reverse complement strand
TAATTTGTTCTATAGATATTTTCTCTTTGGTATAAGAACGAATACTTCTACGGGTTTTGATTACCTGTACTACTTCCATTACAAAGATACAACAAAATAAATTAAGAAAAACTAATATTTCCTTTCATAGTTGTTTCTGGCATACTATCATCATCTTTTCCTCCTCTTGACGAACCTCAAAGATCACGTTTTCTTTCTTCTGAAATCACTTGTTTTACTCTTTGTACTCCAGCATCATTACCATCTTTCATGGTTAATGCTACTTTTTCTCTATCAAAATCTATATCGAGTACTTTCACTTTTACTCTTTGTCCAACACTTACTACTTCAATTGGATTACTCACATAATGATTAGCCATTTGAGATTTATGAACCAATCCATCATTATGTAATCCAATATCTACAAACGCTCCAAAATCCGTTACATTTCTAACAATTCCCTCAAGCTCCATTCCAATTTTAAGATCAGTTATTTCCAACACATCTGATTTAAAACAAGGAACTTCCAATTCATCACGAGGATCCAATCCTGGTCTTTGTAATTCTTTGATTACATCAACCATAGTTTCATATCCAATATCATATTTTGTAGCCCAATCTTTGATTTGTTGGTCAGAATATTTTTCTACCGCCATAGGTAATTTCAACGCTTTCTTTTTGATACCAAGTTCTGTTTCAATAAACGCATATACTTGTTTATGAATTTCTGGGTGAATACCTGTTGCATCCAATACTTCTTTTCCTCCTTTGATTCTCAAAAATCCAATTGCCTGTTCATACGCTTTTGGACCAAGTCCTTTTACTTTTTTAAGCTGAGCTTTTGATTCAAAAGGACCATTTTGATCCCTATAAGCAACGATATTTTTTGCCACAGCTTCACTAAGTCCCGCAATATATTGAAGCAAGGTATAACTCGCAGTATTTACATCAACTCCCACTGCATTCACCACATCTTCAACCTTTTCATCAAGTTTCTCTTTGAGATATTTTTGATCTACATCATGTTGATATTGCCCAACACCAATCGCTTTGGGATCGATTTTGGTCAATTCTGCCAATGGATCTTGTACTCTATGAGCAATACTAATCGCACCTCTAATTGTTACATCCAAATCAGGATATTCTTCTTGTGCAAGTTTAGAAGCCGAATACACCGAAGCTCCTGCTTCAGATGTAATCATATATTTTACATCCAATTTATATTTTTTAATAAAATCATTCACCACCTTTTCAG
The DNA here is from genome assembly GCA_964620295.1 of uncultured Candidatus Peribacteria bacterium. Classification (GTDB taxonomy): domain Bacteria; phylum Patescibacteriota; class Gracilibacteria; order Absconditabacterales; family Absconditicoccaceae; genus UBA5124. Next base: position 6,658 of record CAZUIS010000041.1, on the reverse strand, counting down.
ATTCTCTCGATGCTGTTCCATTTCCAATTACTATCAAATCAATTTTATATTCTGATACTAACTTTAGTAAAGTTTGCCAAGCTTCTTCAATTTTATTTTGTGGTTCTGTTGGGTAGATCACGGTTTTTGTGAGAAATTTTCCTGTTGGATCAACAACTGCCAACTTACATCCAGTTCTAAACGCAGGATCAAATCCAAGCACGGTCATACCTTTGATCGGAGGCGTCAATAAGAGGTTCTTAAGATTTTCTCCAAACACTTTAATAGCTGCTTCATCAGATCGTCTTTTTTTATCAGATCTCAGTTCTCTTTCCAATGATGGCAACAACAATCTATCTAATCCATCTCTGATCGCTTCTTCAAGGTATACTACACAGCTTTTTGCTTGTTTTGGCACAAAAAATCCAGTTGCTTCTTCCCATATTTTAGCATCAGAAAGCACAAGTTTCAAAGAAAGTTGTTTTTCATTTTCTGCTCTATCTACTGCTAAATAAGCATAAGACGGCATTTCTGATAACTTTTTAGAATATTGTTTGTAGATTTTATATACCCCATTTTCTTCGAATGTTTTTGTTGCTTTCGTTTCCAAAATAGCATGATTTTCTTCCCAAGATTTAATCGCATCTCTCAAATCAGCATGATCAGAAACATCTTCTGCAATAATATCTTTTGCTCCTTGGATAGCTTCTTTTACATCTTTTACAGAAGTTTTCGCATCACCGGTATCTTTAACAAATTTTGCAGCTTCTGCTTCGAATTCTTCTTTGGTTAAGTCAGCTTTCGCCAAAATCTTCGCCAACGGCTCAAGTCATTTTGCCTTGGCGAGAGTTGCCTTGGTATTCTTCTTTTCTTTGAATGGACGATACAAATCCTCAACTCTCGCCAAGGTCTCAGCTTCCATAATTTGTTTTCTGAGTTCATCCGTCATCAATCACTTTTCTTCGATCAAACGAATAACATCAGCTTTTCTTGCTTCTAAATTTTTGGTATAGGTATATATTTCATGAAAATCTCTAAGCTGTTCATCAGTAGCTCCCTTTGTCATTTCTTTACGATATCTGGCAATAAACGGAATCGTATTTCCTTGATCCAAAAGTTCAATAATATTCACAATTACTCATCTTTCCATTCCTGTCTTGGAAACAATCAATCCAATCAAATCTGCCATTTTTATTAATTAATAATTTAAAAATTCTAAGTCATTGCAAGTCACACAAGTGATGTGACAATTAATAATAATTAACCAAGAAACTCCATATATCGAGCAATAAAAAGAATAAATAAAAGGAAGAAATCATCACCAAATCAACAATATCTGTAGCCAAAAAGCAGCTATATAATCACAACTAGAAAACAATTCTAAACATGATATTGCCTTGATGATGAATGAATTTTATTTATTTTTTATTGTAAGATAGTAGAATCAATTTATAAACGAACCAAATGTATCAAATCCATCTCCGATGTCAATTCAAAAATTTTGACAGAAAAAAAATTCTGAATATAATTATAGAGCACAACAATTATTTTAGTTATTTTATTAGCACACCAAATGACATTAGAAAACGCTTATTCAAGTAACATCTTTTATTATGAAGATCCTACAACAAACTGAGAAGAAATTGTCGACAATCCAAATTATGAAGACGAATTATTAGCATCAATTTTAAATGACAATAGTGAAGAAAACGAAATTGAACAAGAAGATAGTGAATCAAAAAACAGCGTAAAACAAAAATCAGAATATATAAATGAAGAAGAAAGAACTGACTACAAAAAAACTCGCAAACAAAGAAAACAAAAAACAAACCAACACCTCAAAGAAGTTTTACGATAAAAAAGAACCCAATGCATAATATGCATTGGGGTATATAGTAAGCAATAACTTTCAGTTTAGAGGAAGCTAAATAAGCTTCCTCTGGTTAAACAATGTTTCAATATTGCCTCCCTTCTGGGAGCGCTTGGATTTGGATAATGGGCAACTTGCCTTCAGCAGGAGTGGTTTCCCAATTTTCGGCAACGGGAACCTTTTTTATTCGATTATTACCTGTAAAGGGCTTTCGGCAACATTTTTTCGCAAGTCTTTTACCTTTCGGAAGGACTGCGAACTAACGGCATAGTTATCATATTTCCGAACCAACACTTTTTTATGTTGGCGATATAAATATAATTATTTAAATACAAATGTCAACACAATTTTATATTTTTTATAAACATAACAACAAAACCAATTTCCAAGCAGATTTTTAATTGTTTTTCCCCCTATTATTTTTATAATAAATCTATAAATAATTCAAAATTAAACATTTACCATTTAAAATTAACAAAAATCCACTACCGCACTATTATCATTTCAGATGTCCATCTAGGTACTCCTGATAGCAAATATCAAGAAGTACTCCATTTTTTAAAGTTAAATTCTTGTGATAATCTGATCTTAAACGGAGATTTTATTGATGGACGATATCTACGCATTTTTCAAAAACGACCCCCAGAACAAAGACCAGTGATCGAATACATCCTCAATCTTTGAATGGAAAACAAAACAAAAGTAACCTACATAAGAGGGAATCACGAAAGGTTTCGAAGAAATCTTCTTCCCATAACCATTAACAACATTGTTTTTGCTGATGAAATAATTCACGAGTCTGATAAAAGAAAATATCTTGTATGTCATGGGCAACAATTTGACAAAGAATATTGCTGTGCAAATATAGTAAATATTATATCTTTTCTTTGATGAACGTTTCTTTTTCGACTCAATAGAAAATTCAACAAAAAAAGAGAAAAAAAATGAAAAAAATATTTTTCTTTAGTCTCAAAGATCAAAAATTTAGCAAAAACAATAGCACTTTGATGAACAAAATCTTTTGAAAAAAAAGTTATCAAAACACTTTCCGAAAAAAATTGTGATGGACTTATTTGCTGACATCTCCACAAACCAGAAATCAAACAAATCTGAATATATAAGTACATGAATTCTTGAGATCGAATAGAAGCTTGTACTGCTCTCGTTGAAACAGAAAATCATGAATGGAAGATATTGAAGTACAACAACTAAAAAAACCGGAATCTCACCGGTTTTTTAACATATTATTTTTTCACTTTTCCATGTGGCGTCCCTTCCACGAATCCCGCTTGGGTCTGCACACCAATGATTGCTTTTTCATGAAATTCAGATAAATTCGCAGCCCCAACATACGTCATTGCACTACGCAACCCTGCAATAAATTCATCTACAATGTCTCCTACACTAGCTCTTCCTTCTTTGAGATATATTTTTGACGTTGAAATTCCTTCACGAAACATTTGTTTTCTCGCTAATTCAAACTTTGACAATCACTTATTTCTCAAAGAAACAGCCTTTTTGGACGCCATTCCATAATTTTCTTTGTACATATTTCCTTGTTCATCATATTTAATATCTCCAACAGATTCAAAAGTACCTGCAAAAATAGTTCCAAGCATAGCATGGTTTGCACCAGCTGCCAAAGCCAAAATCATATCTCTTGGCTCTTTAATTCCTCCATCTGCCCACACAAATTTTCCATGTTTCTTAGCTTCTTGAGCACATTTATAAACCGCAGTAAACTGAGGTCTTCCTACACCAGTTTTCATTCTCGTTGTACACATAGCTCCAGGACCAATTCCCACTTTAACACCGTCTGCTCAAGCCTCAAGTAAGGCTTTTGTTGCTTCTGCAGTAACCACGTTTCCAGCTACAATTTTCACCGTATCTCCAAACAAATTTCTACACCTCTTAATCGCATCAATCATAGATTTTTGATAAGCATGAGCAGTATCCAAAACAAATGTTCTAATTCATAAATCAAACAACATTTTGGCCCTCTCCTCAAAATTATTAATTCCAAGCGCAACTGTCACATCCAAACGCCCTTGTTCATCCAAAGTTGGTTGATAAATACTATTTCTCACTGCCTGTTTTTTTGTCAAAACTCAGATCAAAACTCAATTTTTATTTACAATCGGTAAAACACCAACACTATGTTGTTCCATCAAATTAAACGCTTCTTCATCAGAAATTCACTCTTCAGCAACAATTGCAGCTCTTTTTAAAAGATTTCCAAGCAAGGTAAATTGATCAAACCCTTCTAAGTCTTTTGGTTTAAAAAGAGCTAACGGTTTTTTTTGATCGTCAACCAGTATTACACATTGATGAGCTCTTTTATACATCAATCCCAAAGCATCTCTGATCGTATCATTTGCTTCAACGGTAATTGGCGTATCATAAAAAATATTTGCACTCTTAATATGAAAAATAATTCTTTTCATCGTTTCATCATCCATATCCTGTGGCAAAACTACTAATCCTCCATAACGAGCCATAGTTTCTGCCATTCTTTTCCCTGCAACAGCGTTCATATTTGCTACCACAATAGGAATAGTTGTATTCAAAGAAAATTCTGGTTGTACCTCCATTTCAAATCTTGATTTTCCTTCGAAATAATTCTGAAATAAAAACACATCTTCATATGCTAATTCTTCATTTTCATACCAAGGATTATTAAATTTCATCAAGATTTGGTTACTATCTAAAATATCGTTGCTACTTTAGGATCTCTTCCTTGTACCAACTGATCATTTCCTCATCATTTTAAACCAAGATTTTGAGCCAACGTTTTAGCAGATCCTGTTTGCATAAATAAAGCAAAATTTCATTCTTTTGTATAGATCAAAAAATTCTGATTTTCAAATATTTTTCTCATTTGTCCCAACGCAATCTTAAAATCAACATCGTTAGGTATTTCCAACACGAATGATAAATCAGGCTTGTTTGTTTTATTTGGTAATCCACGCAACATATCAGCAACTAATTTATTTTGTAATTGACCATAAGCATTTTGTAAAGCTTCATGATCTTTTAATAATTTTTCTGCTTTATCAACAACTTGTTTTTGACCAACACCAAACTTTTCTCCCAAATTGTCTAAAATTTGATCTTTTTCTTGAATATATTCAAAAACTTTTGGTCCTGTCAAAGCCACAATTCTTTTGATACCAGAAGCCACAGATTCTTGAGCAAGAATCACAAAACAACCAATATCTTTGGTATTGGTTACATGCGTTCCTCCACACAGTTCTGTAGAAACATTTTGATCAACTTTTACCACTCTCACGAGATCTCCATATTTATCTTCAAAAAACGCTTTTGCTCATAACTTGATAGCTTCATCATATGAAGTTTCAAAATTTTCTACAGGTAAAGCTGCATATATAATTTGGTTTATTTGTTTTTGAATATCTAGTAATTCAGCATTAGTCAAAGCTCTCTCTGCAGCAAAATCCAATCTCAAATAATCCTCATCTACAAAGGAACCCGCTTGTTTTGTTTCAGAAAAAATCGTACCCAATGTGGCATGAAGTAAATGAGCTGCCGTATGAGCTCTCATTTTTGCATATCTTTGAGTAATATCAACAATAAGTTTCATTATCTTTATTGTAGAAATAAAACTAACAAATTTTTACTATAATCCCAAAGAAGAAATATCCACAATTTCATCTTCATTTGGCAATTCTCCTGTAAGATTTTCGCCAGTAAGTGTTTCTGGAGCATTTTTATTCATATCTACAAAATACATCACAGATACTAATCCACTAGAAAGCAAAAATATTGCCAAAATAATAAGAACAAAAAACTTCATAACTCTTTTTTGAGAAACCATTTTGAATAAGTTTTAAAGTATAAATTTTAGATGTTAAATATATAAGAACAATTTGAAACGTAATTTGACCTCGCCCGGAGTCGAACCGGGATTACAACCTTCGCAGGGTTGTGTCCTATCCATTAAACGACGAGATCTTTAAAGTCACCGGAAAATAACTGTAACTATTTCCTACCAAAACTCAACAAAAAAAATTTGCAAAATTTTCCAAAACCACTATAATGATAAAAAATATTTTATTTTTAAATAAAAAAAATGACAGAAACAAAAACAAAAGAACCCGCAGCTCCAAAAGCTGAAAAGCCTGCAACTGAAGCAAAAGCTAAAAAAGCAGCTCCAAAAACAAACAAAGATGAAATGATGGAAAAGTACCTTCAAATGGTACAATTCGTTCAAAACACTGTAGGAAGTATAGAAAATGACCTCAAAAGAGTTTCTATCGTACTTACTCAACTTAGTAAATTCAATCCAGAAAAACCAGAAACACTCCTTGAAATCGAAAAAGAAGCAAAAGATATTTTCTGAGAAACAGAACTCAAAACCTACTCAGAAGAAAATATGGAAGTAGTTGAAGGAAAATTCGATGGATACTTTATGATCGGAGCCGACCAAAAGAAATACCCAGTTCCTTTGAATTATTCAAGTAAGACAAAACTTATCCCTGGAGATGTGCTTAAACTTAAAATTCTTGAAGATGGTAAATTCATCTACAAACTTATTCAACCAGCTGATAGAAAACACGTAAGAGCTATTCTTTCAAAAACTGAAGATAACAAATTTATTGCTATGACTGACGATGGAAAATCATACTTCCTCAATCAAGCTGCAGTAAGTTTCTTCAAAGGTAAACCAGGTGATGAATTATACATTCTTGTAAACGAAAAAGATAATTCAGCATTTGCAGCCATCGAAGCTATTATTAAGAAATAATTAATCAAATCTGATATACTTTCACACAAAACTCCTCTCTCATG
>CAZUIS010000040.1:0-8257 GCA_964620295.1 uncultured Candidatus Peribacteria bacterium | reverse complement strand
TAATTATAAGGAAATAAATCTTTTACTTTCTTTGAATAAGAAACATTAAGTTCTTTTCAAGAAACATGTGCTTTATTTGATTTTCATTTATTGGTCAATAAATGATTATTACAAGCCTTTTTAAAAATAACCTTTTTCTTTTTTGTAATCTTAAATCTTTTTTGAGCACCTTTATGTGTTTTTAAGGTATGAGCCATTATTAACAACTATTTACTAAATAAAATCATACTATATCATTGCATTTCTTGTTTAGGTTGATCAAATTGACACCTTCCCACATCAGCCAATGAATTCTTCATAGAAAGAATTTTTTCTATAGCCTTAGCTGAATAAATTTTTTCTCTTCATTTAAGCTTAATAAGTAATTTAACATTATATCAGTCTTGCAACATTTCTCTCGCTTTCTTTATTTTCAACTGAAGATCATTTTCTCATATAGCATAGTTAATTTTCAATTCCTTAAGTCAACTATTCTTTTGTGTCTTTTTCTTTTCTTTGTCTTCCTTTTGTTTCTGATACATATACTTTCCATAATCCAACAACTTAACCGTTGATGTCATATTTTCTTGATCATATCTCATTTGAACCAAATCTTTTCAAGCTTCTTGAGCTATTTCAAGAGCCCTTCTCCTAGGATAAGATCAAATATTGTTTCCTTCTTCATCTATAATAACAATTGTCGGAGCTTTTATATTCTCATTGACAAAAACCATAGGAACTCTACGATCTTGAAATCCAGACGCATGAGAGGACCTCTCCCCAGATTTTTGAACTGGTGATTGCCCTGACGGTTTTGGAGGAAAAGACGATTTTTGTTGATAAGAATTGTTTTGTGACATTAATACATGAAGAATAAATGACTAATTATTATGATAAGTAATTATTCATTACAAGAGATTTCACTCCCGGCGGGGTTCGAACCCGCGATCTTCACCGTGAGAGGGTGACGTCCTAGACCACTAGACTACGAGAGCATCTAAGAATACGCGAATGTTCTTCCACCAAGAAGAAGCAACTAATAACTAAGAATTAATAATTAAGAAATAATTTTATTATAAATTATCAATTGTTAATTATTAATTAAACTTACTCCCGCCAAGAATCGAACTTGGATCTAAAGCTTAGAAGGCTTCTATTCTATCCATTGAACTACGGGAGCGGGAAATAATGGTGGACCCTAGGGGAGTCGAACCCCTCACCTCCTGCGTGCAAAGCAGGCGCTCTAGCCAAATGAGCTAAGGGCCCAGGTAAATAATTCCAAATTTCAAATCCTAAGTGTTAAATAATTTAACAACAAAATATTAATAAGTTGGGGAGAGTAGGATTTGAACCTACGTAGCCGTGAGGCGTCAGATTTACAGTCTGATGCAATTGACCGCTCTGCCATCTCCCCATAAAACTATATTCCTGTTGTTTCCGTAATTGGCTGAGAAACAGGAAATACTCCAAACAAGATAAGAAATCCTATGATAACAATAAGAAATCCTACAATAACATAACCATTTCTTGTTGAACTCATATGACGCTCAAACCATTCTACTCTTCAAAACAAATCTGCGACACCTTGAGAATAATACATCAAAACACCACCCAAAGCAACAACAATCAATCAAACCAAGATTTGTTTTACCATGTCTTCAAACAAATAATAAAGAACATAGACAAAAGATACATATTCGTAGCGGATAACGGGACTCGAACCCGTACGAACAGAGCTGAAGTCTGCTATGCTACACCAATTACATCATATCCGCGTATTTCATCAAAGATTCTTTCTGCACAAAAAACACGCTGAGTCCAATATATAGTAAAAAAAAATCTAAAATCAAGCAATTTTTTAAAAAAAATGGTTGTTTTAAAAAATAGTTTTAAAGCCGGTTTTGATAAAAAAACCACCAAAATCAAAAAAAATATTTAAAAAATAAAGGAAGAAAGTTGTTTGAAAATGATTTATTTTTACATATAATAACAAAAAAATAAACAGATTTTTAAATAATGATAAAGAAAATGTATACGAACAAAAAGTTTTTTTTAATAATCATAAATAGTATATGAATAATAAGTACATATATTATTTTTAAAAACAGGATATTAGAACAACAACAAATATATCGATATGTTTGATTTCGAAGTATTTGAATAAATCTATTGTTTTTACAAAGAAATATAGCAAAATTTCTAAGTATTCCCTTTTTAATGGGAACTATTTGACTTTTAATTATAGGAAATATACCTTTATATAAAAACAATCCAAATGAAAATCTGTTTTATACAACCCAACAAATGGAAATATTTTTTTCTGGAAATCCCACAAATGTTGAAATAAAAGAAAAATCAGAAAATACAAGTCAAAAAATACAACCAAAAGAACCCTATCAAAAACTTTTATTCAAAGAAACCTCTTCAAGAACAGTTTCTCTAGAGGAAATCATAGATAACCCAAAAGAAAAAAATAGATTATTATTTCATTTTCCGGATAATTCACTCTATATTCTCCTCCCAGGATCTGAAATATTACGACAAAGAGCAGGAAACAACTATACCATCAAAAAATTTAAAGGGAAAAGTGAATATTATCAACCTTCAACGAAAATAACAAATATAGAGACAGATAATTTTGATCAAAAAAAAGAAAAATCTACTATTGATTTTTGATACCTTCTCCAAAACTATGAAGAAGCACAAAAAAAATATATAATAAATCAAGGTGGGGGACAAATAATAATGCAGCCTTTCTACCAAAAATTTTCTAAAAAAGTTCTTGAACTTTGTTTTTCTCTACGACCAAATATTTACAAAACAAATATAGAAAATTACAACTCATATAAAGAACTTTTGGAACGAAAAGATATTCCAAAACCAACATATGAAAACGACAATTTTTTACGAAAGTCATTATATAATCAAGTTGAAAAGGGACTAGAACAAACAAATGTTGTTAAAAAAAACTAAAAAAATACTGCAAAGAAAATAAATCTTGATAACAAAAAGCAAGTTATTAAAATGAAAAGCCAATTAGGAAATTTTTAATTCTATTCTCTACAAAAAATATGCTAGAAAAATATATGAATCATTTTGCAGAAATTATAAGACATAAAACAAATCTTTCCTTTGAAGAAATTATCGGCCTTATAGAAATTCCTCCTGAAAATATATGATGAGATTTAGCTTTCCCGTGTTTTCAGCTTTCAAAAACACTAAAAAAAGCACCAAATATGGTTGCTCAAGATTTCGTTAAAGATTTACAATCTGTCCTTTTTGAAAAATTTGAAGCTATTGGTCCTTATATAAACGCATATATCAATAAAGAATATTTTATTAAAGATGTTTGTTCTACTCCAGACCCCACACCAGCAGATCGAGAAAATCAAGACACCAAAGTTCTTATAGAATATATGAGTGCAAACCCAAACAAACCACTTCACATAGGACAAGCAAGAAATATTTGTATAGGAGATAGTGTTAAAAAAGTTTTTCATTATTTAGGGTACCAAACCCATGCATCAAACTATGGAGATGATAGTTGAGTAAATGTTGGATATAATATTGTTGGACATATGCACTATGGATTACCCATAGAAACAGATAAAAAGTTTGACCATTATTGTGGAGAAATTTACACAAAAATGAGAGAAAAGGACGAAGATCCAGAATTTAAAAAATTATTATCAGAAACTCTTATCAAAATAGAAGAGGGAAAAGATCCTGATGTTTACAAAATACATCAAGAATATACCAAAAAATGTGCTTCAGAACAAATCAAAACGTGTCGAAGAATGAATGCTTCTTTTGATATAATAAATTGGGAAACAGATATTCTCCATATGAAATTTTTTGCCGAGGCCATAGAACTTCTCAAAGAAAAAGGATATGTAAAATATATTGATGAAGGGGAAGCTATGGGATGTCGAATAATAGATCTTTCTAGTCTACCAGAATACGAAAAAGAAGAAAAAAAATATCAAATATTAATTAAATCTGATGGTGTTGCAACCTATACTGCAAAAGACATTGCTTTTGCTTTGTGGAAATTAGGATATCTTACCAAAGATTTTTTATACAAAACGTTTGCTCACGAACCAAGTGGAAATATTATCTATACAACAACTGGTGAATCAAACTGAGAACTCAAAGAAAAATTTGGAAATTACAACATTGCAATCACGGTTATTGACAATAGACAACTTCATCCTCAAGAAGTAGTAAAATCATCTCTTAAACTATTGGGGTATTTAAATAAAAATAAAGAATATAAACCATTAGGATATGGTGTTGTATATCTCACACCAAAAACATTACTCAATTTTTGATATCAACTTACTGAAGAAGAAAAAGCAGAAAAAAGACTCCCTTTTGCAAGTAGAAAAGGATGGACGGTTACTATTGATGAAATGTTACAAATGCTTCACGAAAAAGCTTATTGGGAAACCAAAGAGCGCAACCCAGAAAAAGATGCAGAATGGTTAGATGACGTTTCTGAAAAAATTGCCATCGGATCTCTGAGATTTTTCTTGATAAAAAGTGATATTTCCAAAGATATTGTTTTTGATGTTGATGAAGCATTAGATATGCAAGGAGAAAGTTGAGCATATATTCTTTATACTGGAGCAAGAATCCAGAGTTTGATAGACAACAATCCAGAACCAATCCAACATTTATCTCCCGAAAATATTGCAAAATTACTCACTGAAGAAATAGAATTTCAACTTATTAAAAAAATAGCAGAACGAAATGAAATAATAGTTAAAACCAAAGATGATCTAGCCCCTCATATGATTTGTAGATACCTCCTTGATATAGCAAAATTAGTAAATAGCTATTATGCAAATGTCAAAATACTCAAAAGTGAAGATCCTATAAAATCAGCAAGAATTTCTCTCCTCCAAAAAACATTAGAAAGAATGAAAACCGCTATGGAACTAATTGGAATGAGCTTTTTAGAAAGAATGTAATTTTTCAATTTATTAATTGAGCAATAAAACTCAATAAAAAGAACAAACAAAATAAAGAAATCATCAACAAACCAACATCATCTGTAGCCAAAGCAGGAATTCAACAATTTCAAGAATCTTGACTAACGACCAAAGATACTGCTTTGATGATTGATGGTTTTTGTTTGTTTTTTATTGTGAAAAAATTCAACTATATATCGGTTTTAATGCTCATTTTGATTTCCGTCGTGATCAAAACTGTCGCCAACCCATGCAAAAAAATCCAAACAGGCGTAAGAACAATAAATTGAACAATATAGTAATTAGTAGTAAAACTACGAGCCAAAATATCCAAAGCCGAAGGATTTAAACTATTCATACCCAAAATAACAATTTCCAAAGTTAAAATAACACTTATAACAGTCAAAGGAACCAAAAACAAAGAAAATGTTTTTTGTAAAATTTCATCGCTAGGAAGGCTTATACGAATCCTAGATTTCTGATACATCAAAAACAATAACAAAAGATAGAAAATTAAAACAATACTTGTTTTCCCTCACGTAACAAAACTAGCTATATCATTATAAGAAAAAGTCAGAATTTTTAGTGTTGGAGTTGATGTAAGAAATTGAACAAGAACATCCAACGATTGATTAGCAGCCAGACAAAGTGTTGCCAAAATATAATTTCCCAAAAGTACTTTTATCATTTTTTCATTACCAATAACAAAAGCCAAAATAATCAAAATCGCTATCAAAAGAAAAAATATATAAGTAACCACTGTATCTGTCATGCTCCAAAAAGCAAAAAAGTAAAACTATTGCAAGTAAAAAAACAATCACTACTATACTATTGTAATTTTTATTTTCAAACAGAAAATAGAAGAGATGAAAAAAAGAAAAAAATGATTTACTTTGATGGAAGTTATGGTTATTGTGGTTCTTATCTGACTTTGACTTATAACAGTTATTGAAGCTCTCAAAAATAGTAACACTTACCTTCAAAAAACAAGACAAAAAATTATCGCCATCAATCTTGCAAGAGAAGGTATAGAACAAATGATTAATATTAGAAATACCAATCGACAAAAATGGGCTGGAGAAAAAGAAATAACTCGATTAAAACAAAATCCAGCTATTGATGAATGATGAGATGGTCTAAGTAATGATCGTTGGTTAGGGTCTTGAAATTATATAATTCTGACAACTATTATTAGTGGACAACAATACTTTTATGCAAGTGGTATTCAAACACCATTCATCATAGAAAATTGATTAAATAATTCTTGAAATTTACTCTATAGTTTGTACGAAACTGGTGGTGCTTGGATTCCATGACCAGGTATGTTTCCTTCTAGCAAAGAATGATATTTTTTTAGAAGAATTGAAGGAAAATGAATTTTCAAAAAAGAAACATCTACCACTGGCGGAGAGCCCTTAAACTGCCCTACGGGTGGAAGCCTTTGATGTTCCACAGACTCCGCCAAAGAATTTCGTTTTTGTTCAATAGTCGAATATATTGGGAATGGTGTCGGAAAAGTTGAGCTTTGTAGTGTTCTTACTAATTTCGAAAAATAAATCATTGCAAACAAATAAGTATTAATCCAATTTTTTACTTATATAAAAAAGCCCCCGGGTAAACCGAAGGGCTTTTTCGAATACGATTATTGTTTGATAAACTTAGCAGTCACTGAACTACCACGCTCATCAACAGCTTTCAAAATATAACTTCCAGATCGATATGATGAAACATCAAGTCGATAAGAAGAATCATTAAGCTGAATATTAGACACCAATTTCCCCGTAAGATCAAAAATCTGGATGCGAACAACTCTATTTTCTCCAAACTGTAAATAAATAAAATCTACTGCAGGATTTGGATAAAGTTGGATCTCTGATTCTTTCATAGGAGTGTCTATACCCGTAATAAGATAATTTACACGTACAACTTTAGAAGCTGTACTTACTCCACAAAATGAATTCATTCGTAGAGTAACAGTAAAGTAACCATAATACGGGTTATAGTTATAGGTTGGAGAAATTTCTGTTGAAGTTCCTCCTCCAGGAACATAATTGTTGCCAAAGGTCCACTGATAACTATAAGCTGCTTTATAATTCGGAATAAATTTTACATTTGAACCGAATATTTGTCCATATGGACCTTGACCAGTATCTTGAACATAGGTAAAACTTGCTTCTATAGGAACAACTACAACAGTATCCCTTATATAACAAGTCTTATTTGTGTATGTCATACCAGCAGTCAACAAATATCTGGTTAATGTATCCACAACAACAGAATAATTTGCTGTTGTAGCTAAACTTGTTCCTGGATCAGAGAGATATGACCAAGCAAAAGTATTTGCATACCCGATTGCTTGTAAAGAGACATTGTTTCCAAAACAATTAAACGCAGTGTCTCTTGATATATATACATTCGGTCCAGCATAAACATTTGCTGTTGCAATTGCTGTTTCTGTACCCGAAGTATAGGTAATATCGAAGTTTCCAGACGTTGTTGCAACAAACATTCTATTTGCAACACCGGTTCCTGTAAAGGTTCCTGTTCCTGGATCAGGAATATAAAGATCCAACAACAATGTATCCCCTATACAAAGAGATGGTAATGGATTTTGCAACCAAAGAGATGCTAAAACATCAACATCATCTGTTGTAAAACACCCATACGCATTAGTAGCTGTACAAGTATATGTTCCCAAAGAAGAAAGTTGTGGCTGCATCAACGTGGATGTAAAACCGTTTGGACCTTGCCAATAATAGGAGTCCGTAGGACTTCCTGTTACGGTAGGTATAACATAGGTTTGTCCACTGCCCATATACAGATTTGGCCCAGCATTAAAAGCAGGTAAAGGCCTAACTGTAATAGTCTGTTGTGCCAAACCAAAGGTTGAAATCATCATAAAGAGGATTAACAACCAATATTTAGGAATTTTTTGCTTTTCCATACATTATTTATTTGGTTTATTAAGGGTTGGGGTCAAAGACCCCAACCTAACACAACAAACATTAATATGTTCTCGAACAACCTCTATCATCAGTTACCGTAAAATGATAAGTAACTGTTGCTGTAGGTTGAACAGAGAAAGTAGCAGTTCCACCAGCACCAATATTAATAACAGGATTAACATTATTTGGTGCTACCAAATCTCCTGTATTATTATTTAAAGTAACTGAATATGGAGCTAAACCACCGGCTGGATTAACAGTTAAATCAATTGATGCTCCAAAACAAATCGATGCATCAGCCCCAAACGTAGCAGTTGGAAGAGGATTAACAGTGGTAGTAATACCAGTTACAATACCCAC
>CAZUIS010000039.1:7335-8316 GCA_964620295.1 uncultured Candidatus Peribacteria bacterium | reverse complement strand
TTCCTGCTTTGGCTACATATGATGTTGGTTCTTTTGTTTATCCTTTTTGTTGCTCTTGTTTTAAATCATACACTTTCTTATGAAACTAACTATTGATCAGCATGGTTTCTTGTGTGTTGAACATCCAGAAATACCTCAGATAAAACAATATACTTATCAGGTAGCTGGGTATCAATTTTCTGATCGAGATAAAGGTATGGTAGTTCTTCATAAAAAAGACTTTAAGGTTTTGAATTTGAAGCATTTTGGAGATGGAATGAATCTTATATATACGAAAAACACCGGTTGTTCAATGATAGTTCTAAATAAGAATGTAGTGGCGCAGGGGTATGGGTTGTTTAGTGGGTTTGACGAAGTCAGCGGAAAACAACAATATTTTTGGCCAGGGGCACGCGGCAATTTAGATTTTGTCCAGCCTGCGCCTTGTTCTCGAGAATTTTCTTCGACACAAGAAAAATTATCATTATTGTATGGATTAACCTTGTTGTATGGAAAATTTGAAGCAAAATGAAAGGAATTGTTGTCTATAAAAATTCAGATTCCTTTGTTTTGACAATATTTGTCGTATCAAGAACATTTTGATACTATACTTGGAGAATTGCAAAAACATGGTATTTTTTGCAAAAAAGATCTTGTTGAAACAAAAAATGGTATTATTTATCAAATTTCTTGCAATGATTGGGAATTGTTGGAAGTATTTGCAAAATGGCATGAAACTATTGAAAAGTTTGAGAAAATAAGTAAAAAGGCTTTCACTGAGGAAATGAAAGATAAACTTGTTGCTTTTTTGTTGTCTAATCAACAGATTCCAGAAGAAGGTAGACAGGAAACATTAGATCGTCTTCAATCAGGTGTTGTTAAGTTTTTGGTCAAGAATTAAGAGGGATTGGTGTAGTGGTAACATGACGGTCTTCGGAACCGCAGTCGGGGGTTCGATCCCCTCATCCCTTGCCATCAAAGGTAAGCAGAAATGCTTATTTT
>CAZUIS010000039.1:0-7325 GCA_964620295.1 uncultured Candidatus Peribacteria bacterium | reverse complement strand
GCTGCCATTCCTAATCAGCCATAATAGTCCTCATCTCCTCACATCATAGCTGCTATATCTTCGTCTGTCATATCATCTTGTCATAGTTGTCCAGAGAGTTTTCTTTTGATTTTTTCTCTGATTTCATGGTTTTTGATACGAATATCGTTTTGTTTAAGTGTTTCATGAAGTTTTTCTGAGGTTGTTTTTTGTTTTTGGATATCAAAATGATTTTTAAATTTATTTGGGATATGATTTCTTTGCTCTATTTGTCTTGCTGCTGCATATAGTTTTTTGTTTATATATACTTGTTCTATATTATACTTTTTTCTATTTTCAGATCTTTTTTTGTTTTCTTCTTTTGTTCCGAAAAATATTTTGTTTTCTTCTAGATCTACATATTCGTCCCAGGCTGCAACTTTATATGGTCATTTGTCTAGTTCTTCCACAAGAGCGCTATTTTCAAAGCCCTGACTAATGATATCTTTTTCTAATATTGTGTTCAAGTTTGTTTTGAAAAACTCTTTAAAAGCTTCTAATCCTTTTATGAGTTCATCAGGAGCTTGACCATTCCCAGAATTTTTAACGATATTTCCCACAATAATATACCATAACATTTCATTAGCACTTTCTTTGTTTCATTGATTAATTTCTTGTTTTATTGTTAATAATGTTCTTATGAGGAATCTTTTTTCTTCTGTATTAAATCATCTTCCTTCAAATCGGTTAAAAAACTTTTTGAGAAGATAGATAACTTGATTTTTGTCTTCTAATTGATTTGTTGGTATTTCTTTGGCAATCTTTTTTCGTGCTGTTTGAATTCATTGAATTTCATCCTTATCTTTTCCTTTAAATTTTCCATCATTAAAATCTGTAATCTCATCTATAAGACTTTGGTTTTTTGCTAATATATTTTGTTCTAAACTATATCCATTCATTTTGATGTCAGAATCCACGCTTTCATCTTTTTCCAAACTTCTTGCTTCTATTTCTGAAAGAAGTTGTCTATCTTGTTTTGGGGTAGTGGGATCATTGATAAGCTCAATAATTGTTTTTCCTTTGTGATTTTTTCCACTCATTGCTCAAAAATCAGCTATTTGTTTCAGTCTATCTCATCCATTTAATCGTCCATTTATTCCTTTTTTATAGTCAGCAATGCTTTTGTATTGGCTTAATTCAACTCATTTTCAAAATCAAAAAATATTACTATTGTAAGTCGTTTCTATTTCGTTTCCTGCTTTATCTTTTGCTTTGTAGGTTGGCTCTTTTCCGGTAGCAATTTTAATAAATTGTTCTACTTTTTGATGGTGATTTGGATCTCTAATTCGCATACCAGGCAAGAACCCTATTGTTCTACATATTTTTTGGATAAAACTTTTGTCTTCTTGAGTAATATTATAAAAAACACCTGAAAGCATTCCAGTAAGTACAGCACTTTCAAAAACTTTCCATTGGGTTGGCGTTACTGCTTTTGCTGCAATTTGCTTGAGACATGGAATTGCTTGTTGTGGTCTATCAGCCAAAAGTCTAAAATATTCAAATCTGGCTAATTCAAAACTGTATCATTTTTCTTTTGAACTACCGCTTACGGATTCAGAGAAAAATTTATTTGCTGCTCATTCTAATTCTCCTGCATATTTTTTGGAATACATGGCTTCTAATTGTGGGGTGTCGTCATTTTCTCCTCCTACTCTTAATTGTCTTCCATCTATACAATGAGTAATGTATTTCATCTCTAATTTAAGAATTTCATTTTGAAGATCATCAGCCCATATTTGTCCGTATACATTGTATCATTGATCTAGTTCTCTTTGGAGCTTTTCTTTCATCATCAAATATCTTTTTTGATGTCATTCTCCAAATAGAATTCTAACTCGCATTCCTTTTCCTGCTCGGTCTGTGTTTCTACTGTATGGTCATTTTCCTTTATTAATGGTTGCAAGAAGCATGGCAGCAGCTTGATGATTGTCTTTGAATTTTTTCTTTCCTTCCAAAAAAGGTTTAATGTTTTCTCACCACATATAATCTCAACCAAAATCTGGATCTGATTCGTAAAATTTTTGATATTTTTCTATTTTTTTCCATACTTTATTATCTCTTTCTGCCATATACTCATCAGCAGCATTTCCAAAAGCCTCTTTGAGTTTATGTGTTGGCATGATACTCGCTAGTTTTCCAAATAGTTTTCCTTGGTAAAAAACACTTTCAGTTAATTCTTCTACTTGTTCTTCTTCATATTTTTTGAGTCCATCACCTATTTTTTTGGTAAAATTTTTCATCAATCATAAAATACTGGCAATACTATATCCTTTCCATTTTTTTGGTTGATCTACAAGAGGTCATTTACTTTCAGGAATTTCTATAGACTTTGCTGTTTCTTCTGTTTTTGGTTGAAGTTTTCTACTTGCTACAAAAAGGATAAAATTTGGATAGTCTAGGTGTATTTTTGTTTTTGATTTATCATTTGCTGTTAAGGTAAATGATTTTTTTGCAGGATTGTGTTCTATTTGGTACATATATCAGACCTTGCTATCTTGATTTTGGTCTTCTCAAGGGACGGTTTCAACCAATCAAAAGTGAGTAACCTTTTCTCCTTGGTTTTCTCCTATATCTATTGTGAAGTTGCTTCCATCTCGATGTGTTTCTCTAAAACTATCACTAGGATTTATATTATCAATAGTTGTACTTTCTAATATGGGAAGTAAGTCATTGATGTTATTTGAAATTTCTTTGTTAGGGAGTTTGTATATTTTGTTTTCTTCAAACCTTTCTTTAAATCTTTTGAGGCTTTGTTTTGTTAATTTATGTGTTTCTATCTTTTTTTCATAAGGTCATAGTGTTGTTTCGTTTCCTGTATAGATAGTTTGGAATGTTCATTTCTCTTTGTCTATATTTGTGATCTCAGCATTCATATACATAAAAGCCCCTGTTGGTTGAAAATTGCTTTCTACTGTTTGAATAAGCAGTCTTGATCAATTTTTAAAGTCTTCTCATCCGCCTTTTTCTTGATATCCTTGCAATGTTTTTCGTTCCTCCAAAAATTCTTGATAATCTTTTTCTTTGAGTTCTTCTTCGGTTTTTTCTTTTGTTTCGTCTTGTTTTTCTTCTTCATTATTTGGTGTCATATTATATGTGTCATGGTAGAGGTTTTCTTTTTCTATTTTTCAAAATTTTGTTGCTAATCTTTTTTCTTGAGCAATATCTAGATCGTTTTTGATATTGTATTGTCATAGCGTATGGGCGAAAAGTAGACCTCAAATAGCTTCATCATTTAGGTTTAATTCTCTAGATATAATATCTATTTCATATTCGGATTCGTTGTTTTTTGCTATTACTACTGGATTTTTCCCTTCTTCATCTCGTGTTTTAATTGATCTTGCGTCTTCTGGTCTTGTAATAGGATGCGAATAAAGGTATCGTCATTTTTGCAATTTACCGGTGTCTATTTCTTCTTGAATCTCTTCACTTGGTGGATATTCTGATAAATATCATTCAATTGTTTTTCCTTCTTTATTTTTGATACTTACTTTATAGCTATCATTTAATAATACTGGTCATTTTTTGCTTAAAAATTCTGAAAATAAATCTCAAAAAATAATGTTTTTTTCAAAAAAATCTTTGTTTTGTTCTGTTATTTGTACTTTGAAATTTAGTGGTAAATTTTGTTTTTCAGTAATCATATTTCCTGAGCTGTCTATTTCCATACCTTCTTGTAAAGGTCAGCCAAGAAAGTTTTTTTCCAAAAAATGAAGAGGAATATCTCCATATTGTGTTGGTATCACAATATCTTTTTGATTGAGATCAAAGAGGTTTTTAACAAATGTTTTGTATTCGTTTGCATCTATTCATAGTACATTTGGAATCTGGTTTTTGGTACTATCATCTAATTTTTTCTCTACGAGAATATTCATAATCTTTTGTTGATCAGATTTGTTTATAGCATTCATATCAAATTTCTTATCTATCAAGCTGTTTACGATAGAACCTAATCATGGGTTCTTTGTTTCAATATATGCAGCGTAAGCCTTTCGTTTTATTGTATTTAATTCTTCTTTTATTGTAAAAATTTGTTGATGAATTTCATCTCTTCGTTGTTTTTCTGTTTTGTCTTTTTCGTTTTCTGGTTTTGGACTGTTTAGTAATTCTTCTTTTTCTTCTAAAAGTTTTTGGCGGTTTTCGTAAGCTGTCTTGTGTTCCGGTTGTTTCTCTATAACTTCTTTGTGTTTATATGGATATATATTAAATAATTCATTAAAGTATGGAGGAAATTCTTTAAATTCTTTTCAAATTTTGGTAAAATATTCTTCTATGTAACTTCCAGTTTCTTTTGCTTTATCAAAAATTTGACGAGTTACTAGTTTGTTAAACATATTTCTAAAATTTCTTGTTTGTTCTGAAAATCATTTATTCCATTCTATATTTTCTCCTTCAAATTCAAATTCTTTGTAAATGTCGGCATTTGTTATAATAATTTTGTCTAGTTCTTTTGCTAATTTCTCATCTATTTCTCCTTTATGAGCATCAAGAAAAAGAGTCCACTGTTGTTTAAAATCTTTGAGTGATTCAAACGGAGAATGGATGTCTATTGGTAGTGGAAAATAGGTATCAAAATCTGTAATTAGTTTTGTTGGAAGATTTTTTTTGATTTTTTTGATAGAGGCACTGATAAGTAGTCTTTCTGTCGGTAAATATTTAGGATTTGTTATTCCAAACGTTTTTTCTTTTTGATGATCTTTTAGTTTAATTCCATTATTTTCTAGATAGGCTTTCCATACGTGGTTAAGATTTCCTATTTTATTTAATTTTGTTGCTTTGGTTATTTCTATAACAGGACTTGTTTTTAAATTTATTTCTTTTGCAAAGTTGTCAAAGATGTTTGCAGGCATTTTGTTTTCTGGATTTTCACAATAGTTTTTGAGTTCTTTTAGACTTCATTCTATAGTATCTTTTTCGTTTTTGGTTTCTTTGAATTCTTTGTGAAGTTCTTGGTTGTTTTTTATTAGATTTTCCAAAGAAAATCACTCTTTTTCTAGGCTTTTGATATAAATTGTCAGATTTTCTTTTGTTGCTATTTCATGGAGAAGGTCTGGGTATTGCTCTTTGAAAAATATCCAAAATTGTTCGAAAAATTCGTCTGATCCCAGTTCTTTTCTCTCTTTTTCGCTAAGTTTTCAAAAATCTTTGAGAGATTCCTCAATTTTCAAGTTTGCTGATTTGGAAAATCATTTGTCTTGTTTTTCATTTTCTTCCACAGGAGTTGTTATATTTTTCTTTGGAGGATGTTTTTTTGCCATAGTTTTGAGACAAAGGTAAAATCTTTGTTTATTATAATCATTTCCCTTATAATTGCAAAAAAATACAAAATTTTCGTCAATAACTTTCGTCTGTATTTTTGAAGAAAAAACGTTACAACAAAAAAGGTTTTTATTTTATTCTTGATAATGGAGAAACTTTCCTTTTTTGCTACGCCATTTTCTTCGCTGTCTGATGAACAGTTAGTTTTGGAGGTGCAGTGAGGAAATGTAGCAGCTTTTGAGGAGTTATATGAAAGACGACATAAGAAAATATATGCATATCTTTGGAATCTTTTGAACTATAACTATGATGATACAGTATCTTTAACGAGCGATGTTTTTATTAAACTATATGAATACATCAAAAAACAGCCCTTGGTGAATGTAAAAGGTTTTGTCTACCGTCTTGCCCATAATCTTGCAATTGATTGGATAAGGTCAAACAAGACACATATGGACATTTCTTTGGATCAATCTTATCTTCAAGATTCTTTGGCTTATGTTGATGAACAGAAACATCGCCTTGATGTGTCTTTCAAACAAGAACTTTTTGAAAAGCTTATTACCTATTTGGACTATCAGCAAAGAGAAGTTCTTTACCTCGCTTACCAAGAAAATAAGTCCTATCAAGAAATTGCTGATGTGTTTTGAATTACCAAAAATACTGTTTGAACATTAGTCTTTAATGCAAAAAAAAAGCTTAATGAATTAGCATTGCTTCATTGAATTCGTGATGAACTTTTATCCTAAATACTTCCTTATGAAATATTCTTTTCCTCAACCAGTACATGTCCCTAGTGAGATCAAACAGACTGTTATGAATCATGTTTTTCCGCAGCAAAAAAAACTTCTTAAAAGAGCTTCTTTTGTGAGAATTTTTTCTGCATCTTTTCTGTTTCTTGGGGTGTTTTTCCTCTTTTCGTTTTTGTATTTTCATTCAACATCTTCTTCTCAAGACCAATCTGTTCCTACTAAACAATTATTACCTTCACTATCTTCTCAAGAAATAGATAATATAGAAACAACTCTTGTTCAAGCAGAACAAATTTTGTCTGAATTAGATGCTCTTATTTAATTTTTTCTTTTTTATTATGAAAAAATTCTGATTATTTCTTATCATTTTTGTTGGTCTTGTCTTTGGTTTTTCTTTTGCACAAATTCCTTCAAGTTTTTTGTATCAGGAAAAAAAAATTCCGGAAAAGTTAGTTAAAAGAGAACTTGGAGCAGAGTCTTCTTTAAATAAAAAAAATAAAGATAATACTGTTGGTGAATTTTCTGGATCACAGCTTTCAGGATGATTTTTGAATGTCAAAAGATGATCGTTATTTTTTTGAGAGAAGAAGCAAAAAGAAGCTTTAATTTGTATTACTTGAGATAAATTAGTTATTAGAAATTCCTTGTCTCAGAAATCATTGGAAGCGTCCAAAAAATTATTTTCTTTGGTAGAAGTTTCAACGAAAATAGGGTATAACACCAAAAAAATAACTGCCTTGGCAGAAAAACTTCAAAATCTTTCCATTCAAATAGCAAACGATTGTTCTCCTTTGGAATTTCAGAAACATCGTCAACAAATAAAAGAAGCCCTAGATTCTTTAAAGACAGAGTTGCAGCTATTTAAACAGTATGTACGCCATTTATCTAATCGTTAATTTTCTCTTGAAAGTTTTGTTCCAATTATGATAGTATACTACTGTTTATTGTTTTTTCTTTGCTATGCATAAAGATATTATTCATCGTAGTATTCAACATATGTCTTCCGACGCAAATATCATAAGAATTACTTTTTTGACCTCTTTTTTTCATTCTTTGGTTGTGACTCTAGTGTTGATTCTCAATACGAATAAACTTTTTGTTAATAATTATGAAAATGGTTTGTATATATGAAAAATAGCAGAGTTTTTGATAGGAGAAATAAACAAAAACCATGTTGTTTCTCGAGTTATTTGAATTACTATTGTTCTTTTTCTTTTGTACTCGTTTGTTTATCCTATAGGACAGGCTGCAGTTATTCATTATCTTCATTGGCAAAAGAGTATATTTCACTCGTTAAAA
>CAZUIS010000038.1:0-8363 GCA_964620295.1 uncultured Candidatus Peribacteria bacterium | reverse complement strand
CAGCTCCTCCTGCAACTACCATAGCAGCAGCACTAACTCCAAATTTTTCTTCAATAGCTTTTACAAGACCATTTAATTCTACTGGATTCATTTCAGATATAAGATCCAATACTTTTTGTGCGTTTTGTGTCAATTCCATTCTAATAATATAATAATATAAATAAAGGATAATTTAAATAATTATAATGTTAAGTTTTAAATGTTAAACTATTTAACACCTAGCATTTAACATCAAACATTTTGTTAACTTTGTTTTTTTGCAACTTCATTGAGCGCACATGCAAATGATTGCACAGGATACTTCAATAAGTACATAAATTTTGAAAGCAATTCTTCTTTTGAAGGAATATTAGCCAATTCTGTAACATATACCCCGTCTTTCCATTGCTTTTCAGTCCATCAACCAAGGAAACCAAACGAAGCTTTTTCTCCTGTTTTCTCAAATTCCTTACCATACTTGCTGATAATTTTGAGCGGAGTAAAATCTTCTTGTTTTGCAAAGATAGCTACTGCTGCCCCTTGCAATGATTCTAAGTCAACCTTTTCCAATCCTGCTTCTTCAACCGCCTTAAGAAAGATTCTCTTTCTTACAACATTGAATTTAGCATCAGCTGACTTCATTTCTTTTCTTACTTTTGTTGAAATCTCAACAGGAATAGCATTTTGTTTGATAACATACGTACTTCCTGCATTTTTCAGATCTTCAACATACTGCTTCAAAAGCTCTTTTTTCTTGTCTTTGGTAATAGCCATTTACTACATGCTTCTAAAACTAAAAAAATCGATCACCAAGATCGAGATTATTACATAGAAAAGAAAGTATATACTTTCCTTGATTTATGAATATCCTCGGTAGGAACTTATGTTTTTTATATAATCAACTGCCTACGGTCTTTGGTTTACGGGATGAATTTACGAAAATACAAACAAAAATCAAGTCTTTTTTAAAAAAATCCCCTCGAAACAATTTTCGAGGGGGATAATGAGCAAAAAACCGAACAAAACTAACATGGTGATAACCTTTAATTAAACCTTTAACCTATTGTAAACCTAATTCTCTTGTTTTTGAAGCTCATTATCTTGGTGCGAGTATATATATATGTTTCATCATTACAAGCCTATTTCTTTTCTGGACAGGAGATTCTATTTTTCCACAACATTCTATTTATTGACATTCTCGTAGGCGATGCATTACAAAATTCGTCAGCAGTAAGGAGCAGAAATCACTTTACTGCCTGCATAATATATGAAAGATTATAATGATCTTCCCATATTTTTTGGCGAATTTTTTGTTCACCCACAACTTCTAAACCTTTTTGAGAAAGATAATACAATAAATCATGTTCGCTGTCAGGCAAACAATCATTTTCTACATATTCTAATGCATGAATTTGTTGAGTACTATGATGATCTAGAAAATGAAGATATTCTTTAAGAGCATCAATATTTTGGGAAATATTTTTTAATTTATAATAATGCAAATGTTTAAATAATGATGATATTTCTTCTTTAAGATATCATGCAATATCTAAGTTTTCTAGTTCTTGAATTATAGAATCTAAAATTGTATGTTTTTCCGTCATGGATAAAAATCAGTAAAGAAGTATAAAAAAAGATAGTTACGCAAGCATTTCTAGTCTGATAGGATATTTTTCTTTGAGGTAATTCACTAAATGGATATCATGTGTTATCAACAATATTGTATTACCATTTTTATTTGATTGTCCCAAAAGATCTCCAATTGCTTGAGAGTGTTCCCAATCAAGATTTCCTGTAGGTTCATCTGCTACAATAAATTCTGGATCATGAATCAACGCTCTTGCTAAAGCTACTTTTTGCTTCTCTCATGCACTCAAAAATTTTACAGGAAGCCCTTCTAAATAAGTAATTGAATATTTTTCTTGAAGTTTTTTATATTTTGCTTCAATAATAGACTCCCCTACTCCATATAGAACCAAAGGATAAATAATATTTTCTTTTACTGTCATATGTTCAATTAATTTATAATCCTGGAAAACTATTCACATTTTTCTTCTGTATGCTTGAAGTTCATCATCTGAATATTTGGAAATATCTTCATGTTTGTGATATACCATCTTTTCTCCAACTTTTTTTTCTCCTGTAATAATTTTGGTTAATGTCGACTTTCCTGTCCCAGATTTTCCCATAATCACACAAAATTCCCCCTTTTTGAGAGAAAAATTATAATGATTAAACAACAATATTGGGCTTTCTGGATATCCCCAGGTAAGATTTCTTACATCAATAAGATTGTCGATATGCATAATGTAATTTTACATTGTAAAATTTAGTTTTAAGTTTTAAACGTTAAGTTTTAAAGTTAATCAGAATAACAATTTAACGTTTAGAATTTAACATCTAACACTAAATTAAGTTTACCCCTAAACGACAAATCTGCAAAAGAAAATAACAAAGAATAGAAACTTAGAGTTGACATAGCAAACAAAATATAAATAAATAATAAACTTATTTTCCATTGAAAGAGAAATCAGAATCTATAAAAACCAAAATGAAAAAAATAGAGTTCTTTCGCGATAAAAAACAAATAACATTCATCTGTTATCAAAGCAATATCTTTTGTTGGATGTAAAGTCTAATAAAATCCATTTCCCTGCTTTGACTACAAATATGACCTTCTTTTGTTTGCCCTTTTTATTGTTCAATTCATAGTTATTATTTTATACGTACAATCATAAATCACTTTACCTTATTATCACAATACATGTTCGACTATAAACAACCAATTAAGGAATTAGAAGACATAAACACATTAGCATTACTTGAAGATTTTTTTCAAAAATACCTAGGAAAACAAGGAACGCTTCCACTTGCTTTCAAAGAAATGGCAGCATTGAATCCTGAAGAAAAAAAGGAGGCTGGAAAAGTCTTATCAGAAGCAAAAACGGCACTTACAGAAGCATATGAACAAAAATTACAAGCGTTGAATATTGGTGAAATTAATGAAGCACTTGAAAAAGATTTAGTAGATTTTTCGTTAGAAAAATCTCCTTATACCGTTGGTCATCGTTCATTATTGGCACAAGTAAGAAGAGAAGCTGAAGAAGTATGTAAATCAATGGGGTTTATCATCGAATATGGGACTGATGTTGTTACTAAATTCGAAAATTTTGAATCAGTAAATATCCCCCTTAGCCATCCTGCAACAGAAATGCAAGATACTATTTATCTCAAAGAAACAGATACCCGTGGTGAGCCATTGATTCTCAGAACGCAGACTTCTGCTATGCAAAATTTTATGATAAAAAAATATGGAGTACCCTTGAAAGCAGTTGTCCCAGGGAAAGTATATAGATATGAAAATATGGATGCAACTCATGATACGATGTTTTACCAGTTAGAATGAATTGTGGTTGATAAGTGAATTAGCATCGCTCACGCAAAACATATGATAGAAAAATTACTTTCTGCTATCTTGAAAAAAAACGTAGAAACCAGGATGAGACCAGCATATTTTCCCTTTGTAGAGCCAGGTTTTGAAATCGATGCGAGATATGAAATTACTGATCCTAAAACATGAGAAAAAACAATGTCCAAATGGATGGAAGTTTTGTGAGCTGGAATGATTCATCCAAAAGTTTTGGAAATGGCTGGCGTTGATCCAAAAGAATATTCAGGATTTGCTTTTGGAATGGGATTAAGCAGACTTGCTGCAGTAAGATACGGAATCAAAGATATTAGATATTTCACCAATGGTGATCTTAGATTTGCAAAAAGTTTTTAATTTATAATAGTAAACAATGACGCATATTGAAGTATCAGAAAAAACACTTGCTGAATTTAACAGATTATTAGATGAATTACACAAACTTTATCCAAACCAAAAACTTTCTAATGACCAAATTATGGAAGCCATGATTGGAGGGTTTTTTGATTCATTAGCATATATGAAGAAAGAAGCTGAAGCTCATCACGGTCATCATCATCACGCACATGGAAGCGATGGATGTTGTGGAGGAAGTGACGATTGTGAAAACAAAAAAGATGGAGCATGTTGTGGAGGACATCATCATTAAAAAGGTTTTAAAAATATAAAAAAATCCGCTTAATGCGGATTTTTTCTTTTAGAGAAATTTTTATTTTTTCTTAAATAATTCTCGGATTAGGTAGAGATACAAAGCTGCCCATACAACTCCATAAATCCATGGATTAACAGTCGTAATAACTGGCATTATAGTTGCTAACCAAAGTCCAAAAAAGAAAACACATGCTTTGAGTACACTGTAATCTACGATGCTAAAAGACTTTGTTCTTGCCATAACTTTTTTGATAAGTTGTTTCATGAGTACTGATAATAAAAAATAAATTATTGTATAAGTATATTTCAAAAAGCTCTATTTGTCAAATTTTTTGGTTTTTATATACCATTTTGCACTTCCGCAATTATTTTATTCATCATTTTTACAGCTTCAACCGGATGTTGCCCTATGGTAGTTTCTTCGGAAAGCATCAAATAATCTGCGCCTTCGAGGGTTGCGAGGAATACGTCGGATACTTCTGCTCTGGTAGGCGCAGGACTGGTCACCATAGAGCTGAGCATCTGGGTGGCAACAATCACAGGTGTATGTTTGAGTTTACACCTTTTTACGATATCCATCTGGATTTCTGGAATCTTTTCTAGTGGTAATTCTGTTCCCAAATCTCCTCTTGCTACCATAACCATATCACTTGCCTCAATAATCTCATCGAGATGATCGAGTCCTTCTTGATTTTCTATTTTAGCGATACATTTAATCTGATTATTTGTTAATGTTCTTACTTCTTGGATATCTGCCACACTTCTACAAAAACTAATCGCAATAGAATCAAATTTTGCTTCCATAGCATAGGCAATATTTTGTTTATCTTTTTCGGTAATTGTTGGTAAGTCAATACGTACTCCTGGCAGATTAATGTGTCTTTTGGAGGTCATCGTAAAATCATTTAATGCTTCCAATGTGACATAATCCAATCCCTTTTCAAGAATTTTGGTATCGAACAACCCTGATTCAATTCTTATAATATCCCCTATTTTCACGATATTGATAAGTCCTGGATAATCACAGGCTAAATCATCATTTTCCAAAACTTTTTCTACAACAAATAACCTAAATATATCTCCTTTTTTGTATTGCCTTGGTCGGTCTAATTTTCCTGTTCTAATACTTGGTCATTCAATATCCATCATCAGTTCAAATTTACCACCTACCAATTCTTCTGCCTCATGAATAATCGCCAACTTTACCGACATAGATTCTTTTGTTTCATGCGTAAAATTGGCTCTTAAGATACGAACTCATTGGTCATATAGTTCTTTTAAGATCTCTGGTGAAGTAATTGCTGGTCATAAGGTGGTGATAATTCCTGGCATGTTTAATTTTACATCGTAAAATTAGTTTTAAATGCTAAGTTTTAAGTTTTAAATTATTTAGCATATAACATCTAACATTTAGTACTATTTTATTTCATACATTTTCTTTCCTTTTAAGCTTTCGAGGGCCATATCAATTTTATTTTGTTGATTGGCGTACATTACGTAAATAATATCGTTCTTTTTTACCTTGTCTCCAAGTTTTTTGCAAAGGTATAGTCCTCCTTGATCATCAATAGGAGCACCCAATGCTCTTGTAGTAAGATTGATAAGCTTCATATCAATAGCTTTGATTGTTCCATCCTTCTCTGCTTTTACTTCCTTTTTGAATTTTGCCAATTCTAGATCTTCTGATTTGATATGTGGATTTTTTCCTCCTTGTGCTTTAATAATTTCTTGCATTTTCTTCCATGCAGCTCCTGATTTAAGTTGTTGGTAAGCAATCTCATATGCTTTTTTCCCTTTTGCCATTCCAACAAGTTCTATAATTTTTGCAGAAAGATGAAGTGCTTTATTTTGCAAATCCATTGGTCTTAATTCGTGTTGTTGCAAAACTCTCAAAACTTCTCTTACTTGAAGCGTAGCTCCAATTCCCGATCCAATAGGTTGTTTTGCATCAGTAATTTCTACACAAACTTTCATACCAAGTTTTTTCCCTACGTATTCATATTTTTTCTTGAGCCATTTTGCTGTTTTCATATCAGGAACTTTGGCTGTTGGTCCCATAGGAATATCAATCAATGAATGAGTAATTCCCATAGCATATTTTTTTGCCATAATAGAAACTACTGTTCTTGAGTATGATTGCATAGATAGTGGATAAGCAACTCTAATAAGTTTTTCATCAGCTGGCGCCAAGCTCAATCCTCCTCCTCGAACTAAACAACAATTTTGTTTTTTTACTAAATTTTCAATTTCTTTTTTGGTAAAAGAGATGTTCATAAGGACATTTACACATTCCCCTGTTGCCGCAGGTGAAGTAATAGCTTTTGAAAAAGTTTTTGGCATTTTGATTCCCAAAGATGAAAGTAATGGGATCATAATCATTGTTGTTTCGTTTCCTGGTACTCCTCCCATACAATGCTTATCTGCAACTACTCCATCAAAATGCAACATTTCTCCTGTTTCTGCCATGGCTTTTGCCATTTCATATAATTCATAATCGGATGTTTTTTTGAAAAATCCTACTGCAGAATAATAGGTAATCAAAGTATCTGTAAAACGATTATCTGAAATATCTTTCATGATTGCATGTGTTTCTTTGTAGTTTAATTTTTCTCCCCTGATAGCTTTCTTGAGAGCGTCCAATGCTTTTCCATTGGTTTGTGTGAAGCTTACCCCTACTGTAGCATCAGCAGAAATTCCATATTTTTCATACACATCTTTATAAAGACCTATTTCTCCTGATTTTACCAATTTATTGGTAAGATTGGCGTTGAGAATAATTTCTTGTTCTTTATAAAAAACGATAACTTTATCAAGAGAACTAATTCAATATTCCCAAGCATCTTCTTCATTTATGAGAACAATAAGTTCTTCTCCATCTTGGATGTCAATTAATTTTGTTTTGGCATGAAAGATGTTTGTGTTTTGCATTTTGTTTTTCTATAAAAAAATAAAGATATACACTTAAGTATATCTAGATAGATTTCTTTTTGCAAAAAAAAACATTTTTTTTTGCCTTATCATTTGACAAAAAATAAAATTCTGGTTATATATGAGATTTTACACTATATTGCTTTGGCAAATTCTTGAGTATGTTCAAACTCTTTTATCAACGCTTCTTTGATTGGTTCTTTGGTTTTGACAACATGCATTGATTTACCTGATAAACAGCCACAAATATCATCTTCAACCATTCCTATGCATTTTGCATAATGATCACAGTGAAATTCATGAGTATTAAAATTTTTTTCCTCTAATTTTTTACACCAAACTGATTTTTTTGAATCATAATTATCACCACAAGGTAAGTTCATTTTCCAAAAAAAATAAAATAAAAATGAATAACATTTTTACAAAAGAATTGATAACCTTTATATATCAAATTACAAGACAATAAAGCGCCAAAATTACTTGCATTTTTTGATAAATTAGATATAATCACTTTAGCGATGGTATTCCACTGCTTTTACAAACAAAAAAATAATATATGTTTAAATCAGCAGAAAAACTCGGTAAAATGCTTGCCGGAGCAAGTGGTTGAATTTCTTCCACACCTGTTTCTCAACCTCAAGGAAACACTGTTTTTTTTCAAATAAAACCGTTTAAAGACAATGATCGTGGAGTAAATCATCGAGAAACCGTAAGTAAAAACCTTATCAGTCTCAAAAATAAACATCTTACTTTTCTTATTAGAGGAAATAGTCGTTCCATCCAATTTTTTGTTTGACTTCCCAAAGACTTCAAACAATTTTTTCAAAACACATTTTATTCAAGTTTTCCTACATCCGATCTTGTAGAAGTCGAAGCGCCACACATATACAAGCAACAAGAATATATTATTCCAAAAGACGATACTCCTGTATTATCTAAAGATGACTTTGTAAGAGACGGAACCTATATGGACCCTATGACAACTATTCTTTCACTCTATAATACTATTGATGCAGAATCTAGTTTAGATATTACATTTTCTTATACTTTCAAAGTAGATAAAACCTTCTTTGATAAAATAAAAGCCGTTCTCAAACGATTCCGATCGTCAAAAGCAAAACCAAGCGAAGAAGGGAAAGAAGAAAAAAAAGAAATGAAACCAGATTTGTTTATGTCTATTGCCTACCATATCAAAAGCAAAGATAGTTATCTCACAGAAACAACAAAGTCTAATATAAAATCAGCTTTTGCTACTTTTTTTGAAGGATGATCAATTAAAATTATAAAAAAACCAAAACTTATCCCTATGACCTACGATCAATCAGTAAATTTTTTTCATCTTCCAACACTAGCCAATTTTACAAAAGGATTGGAATAT
>CAZUIS010000037.1:3633-8376 GCA_964620295.1 uncultured Candidatus Peribacteria bacterium | reverse complement strand
TATTACCAAGGAATTGAGGTTTTTACCCTATAATATAAAAAGAGACGTTGGTCAATCAGCGTCTTTTTTCACAAAGTAGAATACTTCTTTTTATATCTATTTTATAACTTTATTACAACAATGAAATCAATCTTGGCTAAACTATTTACGGGAAATAAAACAGAAGCGTATGAACACATTATAAAAGAATATCATCGTAAGTGATGGGCTATTGTTAATTATTTATATTTTGCAAACATCACAGGAAAACATCTTTTTGATGAATATTTATGAACAGTAGATAAACCAGTATTTCAAGAAGCTTTAAAAGATGATTATAAAATTTTATCTTCCTCTATTATTGCTCCTGCATATAAAAAAGCTTTGTTAGAATCAGATATTTTATTGCCCGATGGTATTGCACTTCAATTGTTTTATTGGATAGCTTGGAAATTGAAAAAACTCAATACACATAAAAAACGGCTGGAGAATCTTAATGGAACAGATTTTTGATTGTTTTTTATTGATTGGTTGCAATCTGAAAAAGGCAAAGATAATGTAGAGTTGTATTTGTATGGAACATATCCAGGTATTTTGGAAAAAACAAAAACATTTCTTCAGGAACGTTGATTCAATATAGCATATGCACAAGATGGATTTACTAATTTTGATTGGGAACAAGTTAAAGAGATTCGTAAAAAAAATAAAAAATCATATGCTATTTTGTTTGTTGCTCGTACAACGCCAGAGTATCCCATTCAAGAACTTCGATCTTGGAGTAACCAAGAAAAAATAAAGGAAAATAAATTATTAGTTTGTAATCAATGATGAACATTTGATTTTTGGGCATGAGTACAAAAGAGAGCGCCAAAACTATGGAGAACCTATAAAATAGAATGGTTGTGGAGATTAATAACAGATCCCAAAAGAAATTACAAAAAAGTGATTGATTCAATTCTGATTATAAAGTATATTTTCTCATATTTACTATTGAAAAAGAAATAGTTTTTTATACAACCACGATAAGAGATTTTCTTATTGATTTTTCGTACTTTAAATAGTAAACTTTTCTAAGATATGCACATTCTAGAAGAAAAGAAAATATATCAAGATGCAGATGGATATATAGACATTCAGCAACATTTGCGTGATGGGATTCAACTTTCTTTGATGGTGGAATTTCAATCAGAAAAATTTGTAGAATATCAAAAAGATTTACTTCAAGAGTTTATCGCTGATTTTGTTGATACCATACAAAATATGGAAGATATTCAAGATAACGATGAGGTAAGAGTAAAGTGTGAAAATGCCCTCCAAGAACTAAATACTAAATTAAAAACATTTGCAGATAAAGTTCGTGATGTCGAATATTTTCCTATCAAATGATATATGCAAATTGTTTTCTGAACAACATTGATTTCTTCGATGATAGGAAATACAACAGTTATGATTTTAAGAGATCGTAAGATTTATTATACTCTTACAAATTCTACAAAAGTAAAAGGAAAAATAGATTTGTTTTCTGAATTTATCGAAGGAGATTTAGAAAGCTGAGATGAGGTAGTTTACGTGGGAACTAGAATTGCTGATGTGTTGGATGCTTATGATATCAAAGATATAGAAAATATTCTTCAATCAGAAGAAGGAAGTATTGTTTCTTTTATGGATGAAGTATTGCTTGCTAGAATAGAACCAGAACAATTATGATTTTTGATGGGATATACTATCCAAGGTATGATGAAAAAATGAAAAACAAAAGTTTCTCTTGGCTTGGATTCTTTGACATCAAAGCTATCATTTGTTCAACAATGGAAAGACCAATTTTTTAAAAACAAATACCAAGTAACCGTTGGAATATTAAGTTTATTTATAGCATTTATGTTATATAGTTTAATAACTCAACTCATAAAAAAACCATCAGGAGAGGTATATGTTAATTCCCAAGGAGTAACTGTAGATCTAACGATAGATGATATCAAAAAAGATATTGTTTTGTTTAAATCTATGGATCCAACAGGAGACGAAAAAGCTATGAAATACCAAGAAATTCAAAACAAGTTAACAATTCTCGAACAAAAATGAAGATGGGTAGAAGATATTCAACAACTTCAAAAAATTCTCAAAGCAGATTATTACAAATGATTTAATATTATTACGGTTAATAGTCTTGCTCAATTTGATGATCCTGTTTTGTGAAGAAAATCAACAATTATCACATTCAACGCAAGTGAAAAATCTTCTTTGGGAGATATTAAAACAATAGAATATTCAAGAGATATTTTGGTTGCTGGGACAAAATCATCATTGTTGTGAGTTGTAAATGAAAACAGCAGATGATCTTTGGTTGGATATAATATAGATGATACTATTGAAAATTGTTCATTAAATCTTCTTAAAAATGGATTCTATTGTTATACGCTCAATGGAAAAATCTATGTAATTACAAGAACAGGAATAGAATCTGTTACTACCGCAGATCCAGATGGATTTCCTATGTCTATCTGAGGAGTCGGGACATATGGAAAATCAAATATGTATGTATTTTCAAAAAATGTTACAAATTTAGCAGATAGTACATTGGTAGTGAGATATCGCAATACGCTCGGTTCTCAATCAATCTATCAACAAGGACAAAGATATATGATGTCTCCAGAATTGGCGACAGGATTGAATTTTGGTTCAGGGTTTTCAACGTTTACTATTGATGTAAATTTCTTAGGATGGTCTCAGGGTAAATTGTATCAATTCCGAAGAAGCCCAGCATCATCTTTTAACTTAGCATATCGTGAAATAAAACTTCTTGGAGGAGATACCAAAACAATGAAACTCTCTGATGATGTAAAAATTGTAACCCCATCAAATTCTAAATATGTGTATTTGTTTGATAGAGTAAATCAGACATTTATGGTATATGAATCTCGTCCACTAAAGACCAATGAGCAATATGCAACCAATTATAATCTCTATTACTTGTTTAGTTTCGCTTTTGATTTGGGAACAAATAAGGTAATAGATGTGGCTATACCAGATGAATTAGGAAATAGACCAGAACTTTATGTATTGACTCAACAAGGAATCAATAAAATTCAACTTCATGAATTTGTAGATAGTATCAAAAACAACAATGTTCTCAAACAAGTAAATCAACAATAATATCAAAAAATAAAGAAGAAAATCCTGGGATGAATCTTGGGATTTTTTTCTTATTTACTTGTAAAATTTATGCAAATTAGTATATAACAAACAATAAAATTCAGATTTTTTATATTGTTTGAATTGTTTATAATGAAATCAGTATCTTCACAAGAACTTAGAAATCTACGAGACAAATTTCGAGAATCTAAGCAGCACAAATATCTTAATGAAGTGTCTCTCATTGCAGACAAAGAAAGTACCGCGATGTTTAATGTAGCAGGAATGCAACAACTTATTCCGTATCTTATGGGGAAACCCCATGACCTTGGAAAAAGAGTTCATAATATCCAAAGATGTATTAGAACAGTCGATATAGATGAAGTAGGGGATGCTTCGCATCTTACATTTTTTGAAATGATGGGAAACTGGTCGCTTGGTGATTATTTTAAAAAAGAAGCAGTAGAACGAAGTTGGGAGTTTCTTACAAGTCCAGACTACCTTGCAATCGATCCAAAAAAGCTTGCAGTAACTGTATTTCAAGGAGATGAACATACACCAAAAGATGAGGAAACGGCAACCTATTGGAAAAACGCAGGTGTGACCGAAGACAGAATTTCATATTTGCCAGCAAAACATAATCGATGGAGCCCAGGGCCAGTTGGACCATGTGGACCCGATACAGAAATTTTTTATCGAGTGGGTGCGGGAGATTTTCCCCCTGCAGGAAGCAATGTAGAAAATGATGAAGACAACTGGATGGAAATTTGGAATAATGTATTTATGGAATTTTATCGTGACGAATCTGGAACCCTTACCAAGCTCAAACAACAAAATGTAGATACAGGTATGGGATTTGAAAGAATGTGCAAGACCTTACAAGGTAAAGAAACAGTCTATGAATCAGATCTTTTTCAACCAATACTTACCGCTATCGAAAACCATACTAAACTTGCATACAAAGATCACCAAAGAAGAATGAGAATTGTTGCTGATCATCTCAGAACTGCAATAGTTTTGATCAATGATGGATGTATTCCTTCCAATGTAGGAGCGGGATATGTGCTGAGAATGATTATTAGAAGAATGTATTACAATCTGATATTACTCAATGATTCTGTGGCTGATGGATATGAATCGTTCTTTAATGAAATTATTACTTTTGTAGGTACACAACGTACATTATCAAATCCGGCTGCTATTTTTAAGGGACTCAAAGATGAACTCGCTCAATTCAAAAAAACCATAGCAAACGGAACCAAATTATTACACCAAATGATCGAAAAAAAACCAGCTCAACTAGCAGGTAAAGATATCTTTATGCTCTACGATACCTATGGATTTCCCGTTGAGCTTACCAGAGAAATTGCCAGTGAGAAAGGGATCAAACTTGACGAACAAGGATTTGAAAAATCACTCGAAGAAGCACGTGAAAAATCTCGTCAATGAACCAAAGAAATGTTCAAAAAAGGAATCGACCGATCCAAATATCTAGAAGGAGTGAAGCCAACAAAATTTATCGGATATACTCAGACAGACTCTGAGTCTCCAAGTCTTATCAAAGATTTCGAGGTAGATGGACAAAGAGTATTGATCTTTGATCAAACCCCATTTTATGCAGAAAGCTGAGGT
>CAZUIS010000037.1:0-3602 GCA_964620295.1 uncultured Candidatus Peribacteria bacterium | reverse complement strand
AAATGAAAAATTATATTAGACGATGGTAGCGAAGTTGAAGTGATTGATGTGAAGAAATATGAAGGTGTATTTTTACATTTGATAAAATAATCTTGATTTTTTTTAAAGAAATAATATAAGAAAGGCACACGTTTTCTCGTAGTTTTCTACGATACTGACATTGTAAATTGATTTTAAAGAGCTCCGCTGTGATAGCGTAAGCTCTTTTTTCTTTTTCTATGCTATTCCTTCAAACGCTAATAATTTCCTTTTGATTGGTAATCATGCTCCATATCCAACTAAAGCTCCATTGCTTCCAATTACTCTATGACAAGGGATAAAAATAGGAATGGGATTTCTATTATTTGCCATACCAACAGCACGAACAGCTTTTGGATTTTCTATAGCTATAGCAATATCTTTGTAACTAGCAGTTGCTCAATATGGTATTGCAAGTAATTCTTTCCAAACATCTTGCATAAAAGGAGTTCCCATAGGAGCTAAAGGAAGTGAAAATGTTTTTAATGTTCCAGAAAAATATTGATGTAATTGATGAAATGCTTCTTTGAGGAGGGGCGTTTCTTTGAATAAAAAAATTGAAGGAATTTTCTCTCTGGAAAAATAGAGATGGGTGATTTTTCCTTCATATTCAATAATGCTTATTTTTCCCAAGGGACTTCGAGATGAAAATATATACATGAGAATTATTTCAAACTATGAATATATGATATCATTTCTTTTATATTTTCTTTTTTGGTGAAATCTGTAGGATGTTTATAGGATTCTAACATTCCTTTCTCATCAGGTGTTTTATTCTTTTTGGAAGCGATCATCCATTTAAAAATAGTCATCAAAATTTTATATCCAAAAGGAAGCTTACTAAAATCAAAACCTCATCTGAGATAGAAAAATCTGATTTGTTTGAGTTGTTCTGAAGTGAAATTTGTTTTCTTTACTTCATCCAAAGCATTTGGTCTATCTGGTCACGCACCTGTAGCAAAAACAATGAAATGTTTATTATGAAGTTCTTTTAGATTCTTTTTGATAAGACCTAATCCATTGATAGTTGCCGCATGTAATCCACCTCAAAAAACAATACAATCATATTTTTTCAAAAGATCAGTATGTACTTCTTTTGCATCAAAAAGATCTGCTTTTGTTTCCTGAGCGATCCATTCAGCATACTTCTTACTAAATCCAGAAAGTGATCTGTAAATAACGATAGTTTTCATTGATAGTATAAGGGGATAAATATTTTTATCTATATAGTATTCTTTATTTTCAAAGCAAATACTTTTGCATTATCAAGATCCTGGGCATTTGGTCTATTCTTATTTATTCAGCCAAAAAAGTATTTAAGAAATCCATAATCGATAAATCCTTTGCACATAAATTCATCTACAACAGTAAATCATTTTTTGATAAGGAGTTGTTTAAACGGATCGTGCATTTTTTTATAACAAACAGTAGCTGTTGAAAAGAGAAATGCTTTTTTGTTTTTTTGTGGTTTTATGTTTTCAATTAATTTAAAAAGACTTATATGATGTTTCCCATTATATATTCATGAACCAAAGCCTATAATATCATAATCAGTAAAATCTTTTTCTTTGACATCAGCAGGACTTTTTATAGTAGCTCCCAAAACCTTTGCTATAACTTTGGCAACTTTCATGGTGTTTCCATGGTGAATAGATTGGCAGATAATAAGCGCTTTCATCAGTTAGATAAAGAAAATAAATTATTAAATTCTAATTATTACCGATTGAAAAAATCTTTCTTGAAATTCAGTCAACGCTATTATTTGTTCATCACTATAATTTTTTCATTGAGGGACTACTATGAGTTTATCGTCATCATCGTTTGTTCTATGGATGATTGCAATACAGCATCATTCGAATTCATCTACTGGCTCAAAAACTCCCAAGACATATGCATCAATTTCTTCTCAATCTGGTGCTAGAGTATCTGGAATATATCAATAATTTAATCAATAAACAAAACCATGTTTAGGATGTCTTGCTCCAAACGGTCTATCTATTTTTACCTTAATTCTTTGATTGAGAAACGGTTTAGAATATTCCATATGTATAAAGAAATCTTTTTATAAAAATTATTTCGTTTCTTCCAAGATAATTCTTTTATTAAATCCTCATCTTTTTTCCAATTTTTCAAGTCTGATTTTTTCAATTTCATCTTTTGAAATTCATTTATATTCAGCTATCGCATAGATTACTTCTTGTATATCAGCAAGTTCTTCAATAATATTAGTTCCATCAAAAAGTTCATCAGCTTCTTCATGAAGTTTTTCTCCAAGTTTTTTTCGATATTCTTGCTCATCAGCAATATGAGTGATTGCTTGTTCTCATTTACTTTCAATAATTTCAGGAATGTTATCTCTAACGAGTTTGTTGTATCTCACAGTGAAAAGAAAAAGAAATAAAAAATTTATATATGTGTTGTATGCTTACGAACAAAAAAAACAATAAGAGATCACAAAAAAACTATTGCTAAAAATATCATAGCGTATATGTCGTATATCGCAAAACAAGGGAATGAATTAGCAAGATCTTGCATACAAGGAAAAATAGTATGTATAATCTTTCCCAAAGAGAAAAATGAAAAAAATTCTCCAAAAAAGAAAAGAACTGATAGTGTCGAAATAATGAGTCGTTTTTTTTGTTTCATTAGCGTAGAATACTAACTAGATAAAATGATGAAAATATCATAGCATAAGATCTAT
Source organism: uncultured Candidatus Peribacteria bacterium (assembly GCA_964620295.1). GTDB lineage: Bacteria > Patescibacteriota > Gracilibacteria > Absconditabacterales > Absconditicoccaceae > UBA5124. The sequence continues at coordinate 883 of CAZUIS010000037.1, read as the reverse complement.
TTTATTTCACAATTCTCCAACCCCCAAAGCTGCCCAAAGAATACATATAGCCAAGAGTATTTTCAATATATTCCCAAAAGAAGGTCAGATTCTTTTTGTAATCCATGATGAAAATAATGGAAAATAAAGGAAAGACAGTAGTATCAAAAAAACTCCGAAACCAGGATCATTCCCCCAAAATATATTAATAATTCAAATAACAACCACAATTGCTCAAAAACAGCCATTTATTATATTTGAAAGAGAAAAAGTTTTCATAAGAAAATGGGAGAGATAAAAGTTTATTAGTATTTTTTCTTCAAAAAAATAAGAGAGGAGTATCTCTCTTATTCTATAATCATCCAATAAAGCAAAACAAGAAATTATTCTAATGCTTTTATTAAGTCATCTTTTTTATCATCTCGATTGTTTTCCAATATTCTAGGAACGGGAATTTTATCTGTTCCCAAATCTTCTTCATAAAGGTAATGGGTAAGATTTTCTTGATTTACACATTCAGTAATACGTTGTCGCATCCATAATTGTTCACTTCATTGTCAAAATCAGATTTTCCCTTCTTCATTTTGTCAGAATTTTTTAAATTGTTCTATGAGTTTGTCTTGTATTTCCTTAGTCCATCATAATTTTTCTCCTTGAGTTTGGACTTGATCCGTAAATCATTCTAATGTGAGACTATAAATAGATATATGCTGTAGATATTCAGGACGAAAAATTTCTGGTAAATTAAAATCAATACCAACTCCTTGAAATATATAAGGAAGAGCCCACTCTAATAGAGTAAATATTTTTTCTGTATCTAATCTTTTCATATGCTTTTCTAAAGCAGCTATTACTCAATTTTGAAGCTTCTTTAAATCACTTTTGCTACAAGTCGCTGTAAAAA
>CAZUIS010000036.1:953-8453 GCA_964620295.1 uncultured Candidatus Peribacteria bacterium | reverse complement strand
TCTCCTTCTCCAAGTTCCTCTTATTGGAAAAATGACTCAATATTATTACATAGTTAAATTTTGTAGATATATGAAACTTATGAATTCAGCAGGAATGAATTATCTTCAAACATTCGAACTTTTAAAAGAAATATTGGGAATACCCATGTATCAAGAAATGATAGAAAACATTATTATTTGATTAAAAGAAGGTAAAGATATTTATTCATCAATAAGATACGAAACACAACTGCTTCCTGCTGATGTATCTGTGATGATCAAAGTAGGAGAACAAACTGCAAATTTAGATCAATCTCTTAATAATATACTAACCATGTATGAAGGAGAGCTTAATGTTTCCATCAATCGTCTTTCAAAAATCATAGAACCAATAATGTTAATTTGAATCTGAGGAATTGTTGTCGTTATTGCTTATGCGGTTTTTGGACTTATTTTACAAATTATGGCAGGTGCTGGATTATAAGAAATTCGAAATAAAATTGTTTTTTATTGTAAATAAGCTCCCACGTAGAATATAACCTAAAGATAAACCAAATAAAGTTGCATCCTTAGAAAAAATAACTATAAGCAGAAGGAATTTATTTCCTTCTTTTTTGATGAAATCAAAAAAAAACTGATATACCTTATTGGAAATTATGATCGTCTTAGGCGTAATTATAGCTATTATGGGATTTACTATGAGATTTAGCTCTTCCCAAATAGATGAATTACAAGCACAAACAAACAAAGACGAACTAAAAAATAAGTATGAAGAACTTCTTTTGAGCAACATGAGCTCCAATTATTATAATGGACTAAGATATACAAAACTCAATATACTGTTTCAATCAGGAAATCACTGATTTTCCTATACCCTTGGTAATGAAGAATGAATACATAGTAGCCATGTATGATTTACGGAAAACAAACAAACAATAACAAAGATAACCGCAAATCAAGAACAAATAAAAGAACTATCTATCAAGTTAACGCCATATAGTATTGGATGCACAATAAGCAACCAAACACAAAACTATAGCGAAGCAATTATCGAAACGCAATCAAAATATAGAAAGTATTGTTTCAAAATAACAAGTAGTCTATGTAAAGGAGAATTTATTCCTTGTTTATAATCTATCCTCGAAATATGAAAAAAAAATGATTTACCCTAATAGAAATTATGATCGTTTTACTTGTTTTTTCTATTGGAGTACTAGCCGTTCTAAAACTCATTTTGTATAATATGAACACCATGAGCGAATTAGATGCAAAAACAACCGCAACCCTTTTGGCAAAAGAAGGTATAGAACTAGCATACAACACAAGAGATAGCAATCGTTTAGCATCTTTACCACGAGACTGTATTGTTAATAAACAATATGATGGAAACATAGAAACCAACGTTTGTGCATACCATTTTCTAAATAATAATTGATTACGAGCCTTGGAAATAAAAAATGAAACAATAACTTGGATACCAATAGATGAAAAAAATAATGCACAGCTATTTTCCACAGACCAAGGAACTTACACTCATACAACAACAGAAAAGAAGACCATCTTTTCCAGATACCTCGTTTTTACAGGAGTGCAAGATAATGAAAAAATAATTGAAACCGGACATATTCTCAAAATAGAATCTCATGTACACTACCAAAGATGATGAAAAACAGGAGAAGTAGTATTAGAAGGATTTATTTGAAATTACTAACAATGAAAACAAAAAAATTCTGATTTACACTTATAGAACTCCTAATATCAATAAGTATTATTTGAATATTAGTAGTTATTTTATTCAGGGCATATAATACTATTTCCCAAGTAACTTTTCGTATTCAACAAGAAAAAAATATTCAACAAGAAATGATACGAATAGCTCAAACGCTACAAAACATAGCAGATAAAAACACCATAGACTTTGAAAAATACAACGACCAACAGAATAAAGCAGTGTTGTTTCTTTCTGGGGAAGGGGGAAACGTGAGTATTACAAGTACGGGAGTCTGTATAAGTGATTCCCCAGCACTTACCTGATTTACTCAAGAACAAAAAGAAAATCCCTGTCAGCTTATCATCATCAATCAAGATTGAAAAACAATTCCTATAACAACACCAACTGAAGTTATTATATCCAAACCAAATTTCACAATAATCCCAACCAAAAACAAAGAAACCATCTTAGAAAATAATCAGATTTCTATTCCATTTCTTTTTATCCAACAACCAGGATTCCAAATAACATTCAAACTATACACTCCTCTTTATAACAAAAGCAATTGGACACAAACAAGTTCTCTCTTCTTTCAACAATTTTTTAATCTACAAGCACAATAATGCACAAAAAAGGAAACATAAGTTTATTAGTATTATTTATCTTAGTAGCTTGTTCCCTACTAGGAATTATTGCTATACAATATACAAGACATATGGCTACACAAACAAGCCAAATTTATAATTATTACAAAGCATATTATTTAGCAAAAGGTTGAAGTGAAATAGGTCTTAGTTTAATGAAATTTCATGGCGTTTGATATGAATTAGCAATTTTACAAAATGATCCTTTTGTACAAAAAAACATTTCATCAGGAAGTGCATTTTCTCTGACAATACATGGTGCCTCAAATATTATCTCCCAAGGACATCCCGAAAATAAACTATGTACAGATCCTTTAACAATAGACAAAGACGAGTCATACATACTCCCTTTATTTATTGACACACCACCAAAAGAATTATTTACACATTTTTCTCTTGATCATTTTTACACAAACAAGTCTAATCTATTATCTTCATTAACAATCTCTGGACTACAAAACACAAACACAATAAACATTGGACTTATTATATCTTCTTGAGGAGCAATATCAGAATTAGGAATGTATTTCTCTAGTGAAATATTCCAAGGAGATTCTTTTTTTGAAGTATTTTCAGACAAAGTCCAACAAAAATTCAATACAACAAATGATACCATACTTATGAATCGAAGAGAAGAACCAGCACTCCAAAATTATCTTATAATAGCAAATAAAGGATCTCAAGAAATACAGTTTTGTTTAACGCTTCCAGAAAATGAAAAATTACCATTACCAAAAACCGTTATTTCAAGTTTTTGATACGCTGGAACAAAAAAAATAGGCTTAGAAAGTACCTACCAACAACCAATACCATCATATCTCATTGAAAGTAGTATTGAGGAATAATAAAAAAATAGAGCATACGCTCTATTTTTCTGTAGGAATAACATTATAGTTGTCACATCAAATCTCCCAATTTTGATTCTTGTTCTTTTTTTGCTTTTTCTGCTAATTCTTCTTTATCCATGGTATCAAGAACAGCCTTCCATCTTTTGATTCTTGAATCTCTTTCTCCATCAATAGCCACTTGTTCATTTTCTTCTTCTTTACGAAGAGTATGCAAATTCATTTGTTCTTCTATATAGATTTCATATAATCTGAGAATTTGGAATGATCGAAGTTCAGAAACGGTTTTTACTACACTTTGTTCTCCACTTTTTACTGCTATATAAAGTTCCTTATCTTCATCTTCTTTTTCTTTTTTAAGTTCATAATCACTACTAAAAGATCCTAATACCAATTGTTCAAGTAAATCCCAATCAAAATCATCTTTTAGTTCTTCAGGAACATGATAAGAAATAGGTGAAAATTTCACCAAATATTCTGTATACCATTCCTGATCTTTTATATCTCCTTGAATTGGTCCAACAAGTTGTTCATATTTTTCAACGATTTGTTTTTTTTCTGGTTTTTCTCTAAGTTCTTCTATAAATGCTTGAAAATCAAAAAGCATGTGAATTATTGAAAAAATAAATATTACGAGTCAAGTATATGCAATGGATAAATGATTTCAAGACGTTTTATTTTAATCTTAAATTCTAAATGCTAAGTTATAAATTAACATTCAACATTAAATAATTTCTTTTATTTCTATATTATATTTATCAGCTAAATACGAGAGAACTTCTGGGGTTTTGTAGCGAGGATCTTGTTGATTAGCGTAGTACCGCTTATACGGATGCACCAAAACAACAGCTTGAAGATCATAAAAATCTTGAAACAACTCGGCATGAGTTACCAAAACATATTTTACAAGCCCCTTTTTAACCTGCCAAAAAGCTTTATCCTTCTTCGCTTGCGTATCTGACGAGCTTACCACCAAAACCCCAGGAGAATTTTTTACCGAAGAATCGATCATCATCTGCATCGTCCACAAATCAGGATATACAATCAACGTCTGCCCTTTTTCAGCTATAGCATTCACTCAAAAAAGTTTTGGATCAATCTGAAACTTACGTAATCAAGGCAATTTTTTACTAATTTCTTTTTTTAACAACAACTCAATATCCTGACTCAAAAAATATCTCATAACATTTTTATACGTACTATAGTACTGAGTAACCATCCAATGAATTCGATCAACATATTTTTGTGAAACAAATCATTTATACACCAAAAGAAGTTCACGGCCTTTAGGAAAACAAGCTGTATATTGTTCAGTAAACGAAACATCATCTCCCAATACCAAAAAATATTCATCATCAGATTGTAAGAGATCTCAAATAGAAAATCACGGATCAGTACGATCCACTTTCATTACTTTATCTATCCCTGCAAAAGTCGTAAATCCATAAAGATACATATACATACATAACAATTAAATCTGATTTTTTACTTGTAGTATTTTACTTCCAAGTTACAATCCAAAAAACAAAAAATCTCGATAAAAAATTATCGAGATCTTTGGGAAAAAGCTTTTCTTTTTCCCTTTTTGGAAGCATTTTTAGAAGTTTTTTGTTGAAGTTTTCTACTTCTCTCTGCTATTTTGGATACTTCCAACTTTTCATATTTTGAAGGAATAGCTTTTACACTATTTGGCTCTTGATACATAGCCGGACAAACATAAGACGAAACACACGAAGATATTCCAAACAAAACAATGATTATAAAAATCATTTGCAAACTTTTTTTCATATTTTTAGGTTTTTTTAGGAACACCAACGATAAATATTCTTCAAAAAAAATCAACGGATAATAGAAAAGCTCGGAGTACCGAGCTTAAACAACTAATATCGAAAGGTAGCATCTCCAGTAGAGAGCGCCTTATTGTAGGTTTTTCGCTGTCGCTCCAAAGAACGTTCATGCATTTTCTGCACTCGATTCTTATAAAAATTTTTTTGTTTTTTTATCTTTTTTACAGAAACACCTTTACATCCAAGATGTCGGACATTTCTATCAGGAGTATTCGCCCCTGCAAAAGAAGCAAGAAACAACGAAAAAGTTACAAATAAAAAAATTTTTTTCATAGTGGTTAGTATTTGTTTACATTCAGTATATACAAATTTTCAGCCAAAAATCAAGAACATTTACACAAAATGTCAATATAATTGTAACAAAAATAAAAAGTCAGAATTTTATATCTGACCTTTTATATATCATAAGCTAAATGCTAATTAGATTCTCTTCTCTCAGCATGTCTCAATTCTTTATTTTCCTTTTTGGTAAAGAATTCAATAGCCTCTGCCAATTCAATATGATCTTTTGCATATTCAGCAATATCAATTCCTTTTTGATAAGCTTCACATGCTTGTACTAACGCTGTTGCTCCCACCTTTGTTCCTCTTGGATGAGCATGACAACCAGCACCCATAGTCGTAATAAAATCCACATCACCCATCACATCAATAAATGGCTTCAAAAGTGTTGGATTAAGTCCTCCCGAAATAATTGGACAACATTTTTTGAGATTTCTCCAACTATCATCTTCATTAACCAAATGTTGGTGATGATCTTCTTGAACCTTATCTAACCAATCTTGATCATTTTCTGGAATAGTTCCTCGTGATTGTTGGAAGATATGCCCTGGAGCATCAAGTCCAAAAATATTATGAGCGGCGGTAACATCTTCTTCAGGCGTTCCAGCCATTTTTCCTACTCCTGCAGTACCTGTATGAATTCCAGATGTTCCTGCCAATCTAGCAAATTTAGAAAGCACTAATACACTATATCCAATTGGATTTTCTGGTCTTGTAAATGCTCCATGCCCTGCTCTATGGAAATGAATAAACACATCAGGATATTTTCTTCTCAGTGTTTGTACTGCCATCCATCCAGCTGTTGTTCCATCAATCAAAAATGCATATGATCCTGGTTCAAATCAAGCATTTCTAATCATTTCACATCTTTCAATCATGGTATCATAATCAGCAGCCGATACATTAAATGAATGGACCTTTTTCTTTCCTGTTTCTTTCACTGCTTTATCCATAGCTTCTTTGATATGAGCGACCATTTTATCATACGGACAAAAATCTTGATCTGCTTGTGGTTCATCATTTTTTACAAAATCTCCTCCTCCAACTCGGAAATCATAAGCAACTTCAGCATATTCAGCAGAAGTAAGACCCATTTTTGGTTTTACAATAGTTCCCAAAATTGGTCTATTATACACATTCAAATATTTTCTCATATCATCTAGTGTATAACTTGGTCCGTCATATTGTTCTATCATTGCAGGTGGAAACCAAACATCCAAAAGTTTCAATGCTTGAATTTCTTTCATACCAAAGATATTTCCAGCAATATAGGTCAAAATATTTTGTACATTTCCTTTTCTATCAAAAAGTCTCCATGGATATGCAATCCATACCAAGTTTTTTTCCAAATCTACTTGATACACCAAAGCATTCATTAACCTTGAATAAGGCGTTTCTGTATTTACCAAAAAATTTGTTCCTGTACTTGATTCTGCAGCTACTTCACACGCAGCTTGCAAAATATTTAATTTTCCACCAGGAATCAAATGAAATACAGCCAACATATAATCCCCATTTCTTGGATCTTTGAGATCAAGATTTACATATGCCGCTTGATGCGGATTTAATGTTGTGATAAGTTCTTGTAAGTTCATAGAATATGTTATAAAAGAATAAAAACACGTTTACACAAAAATTATACAGAACAATCATAAAAAAAACAAGAAATCTGACAGATCTCTTGCGTTTTAATTTGACATTTTATAGGTTTATTGGGAAGTTTATTTCCCTAATATTCTTTTAGCATCTGATGATAATTTATATCACAAAGTACCAGAACTAATTCAATCTTTTAACGTTTTCATATTTAATTCCAATTCTTGAAGCTTAAAAGTAAGACTAGAATTCTCATTGCTTAATTTTGTTTTTTCGCTTTTTAATTGTTCTATTTCCAATGTTTTTTCATAAGAAGACTTTTGTTCTTCTTGGAGATTTTGAGAATACCTATCTGCCTTATCGGCATTTTCAAACAGTTTTTGAAGTTGTTCTTTAGAAGAAATATTATGTTCTTTTAACCAATTCATCATTTCAAATTCTGATTTTTTTTCTTGTTCTACTTGTTCTTGTTTTTTTTGTATTTCTTCAGCATGAGTATCTAAAGAAATATGTTTATGTACCAAATTATTTTGAACATCTATATATTTGATATTAACAGTACTATCATCAACAAAAGAGAATTCTTTAATAGAACC
>CAZUIS010000036.1:0-943 GCA_964620295.1 uncultured Candidatus Peribacteria bacterium | reverse complement strand
TTTGACTATCGATAATCCACCGCAGTTTCCTTTTCATACTTAGCCTATTTTTGAAATCATTTACAATAGCAGTTATCTGTCGCCGGCATCCGATTGTCAACGGTTGATTGTCAGGAATTAACAATCAAATGAAAATTGTTTTGGTTATCTTTTGTTATATACGCAAAAGAATTTTCATTTTGTACAACCATAGTTAATACCCATCCGAAAGTATTAGGGATTTCTTTCTGAATTCACTGGGCATTACCCAACAAAATATGATATCATTTTCTATCAGAATTAACTCTATCGTAATCGTAAGAAATCATAACTTGCTGACCATCTTTTGAAAATTGTACACTTTTAATTTCTCACTTTCTATTTCATAATGGATATTTTTTATCATTAATAACAATTTCTTCGTTATTCCAAAGCCATACATCTTTTCAATTATTACCCATTCATGATCAATATTCAGATATTTTATTATTCCAATAATTATTGTTTATTTTAATTCACATTTTATTATCTTTTTCATATCTTTCAAAAAAAGAATTATTATCAAGAAGGAATAACGAAGAATTATTTGTTAACGCACTATATTTTGAATCTAAAATCAACTTGTTAGGTTGTTTATTAATAGTATACACATAAAAATCTGAACTTATTCCCCAATGTGCATAAATTTTATTTTCTCTAATTTGTACATCACAAGTATTATCTCCAAAATTCATCGATAATTTTTCTATTGGCATAAGAAAAATTTCTCAATCAATCCAAAATGTATAAGAACTTTTTTGATTTCCTCAATCATTATAAGAAGAAATAAAAATTTGGCCATATTTTTCAAAAGATACATAATTTACACGGATATTTTTAGCATCAAATTTAATTTTTTCAAAAACAGTTTTGGTTTCATCTTTAAAATAAACACCATTTTCAGTTATAATTAAAATTTTTTTTC
>CAZUIS010000035.1:5914-8565 GCA_964620295.1 uncultured Candidatus Peribacteria bacterium | reverse complement strand
AAATGAGGAAGTTTCCCATATTTTTGGGTAGCAGTCAAACGTTTCTTTTTTTGTACTCATTTCCCTCATTTTTTATCGGTTGATCTATCAAGACGAAGATTTCCATAAGCACCTTTTCTGTCTTGTTCAGCACGATGTTCTGATTGTTGGATTCTAATTCTATGCATTTTTTCTATATCTTGCACCAATGGTCTTTCGAGCGGAGATACTAGCATAATTGCTTTCCCTTTTGCTCCAGCTCTTCCTGTACGACCTATTCTATGAATATAACTTTTGGCGTCTATAGGTACATCAAAATTGATAACAAGTCCTACGTTTTCCATATTTAATCCTCTAGCAGCAACATCTGTTGTGACTAAAATCTGAATTTTGTTTGATTTAAAATCATTGAGTGTAGATTGTCTTTTGCCTTGAGTCATATCCCCATTGAGCAATCCCACATTAAATTCATCTACGGTAAGCACCTGATGAATAGTTTTGGTATTTCTTTTGGTATGAGTGAAAATAATAATTTTCTCATTGGGGTGAGATTCGATCAACTTGATTACATTGTAGAGTTTTTGTTCGTGTTCCAAAGGAATATATTTATGGTCGATTTTATCCACTGTTACTTCTTCTCCAATTTTAATGAATTCATACGTAGAAACATGTTCTTTGATAATTGTTTTCATATCATTATTCATTGTCGCAGAAAAAGTATAGGTTTGTTTTACGTTTTTGAGATGTGATCGAATTTTTTGGATATCACGAACAAACCCCATATCCAGCATTCTATCTACTTCATCTAGAATAAAATATTCTACTCCTCTAATATCAATTACTTTTTGATTCATAAAATCCATTAATCTTCCTGGCGTTGCTACAACAATTGCTGGGTTTTTTTTGAGAATATTTTTTTGAATAAGTGGACTAGCTCCTCCATACAAACATGCATAACTTACTCCATAAAATTTGGTAAGATTTTTAATTTCATCCCCGATTTGAGTCACTAACTCTCTTGTTGGTGCCAAAATCAGCGCTTGAAGTTGCTTTTTATTGGTATCAACTTTTTGCAACACAGGAAGTAAAAATGCAGCAGTTTTTCCTGTTCCTGTTTGAGATTGACCGACTATATTATGTCATTGCAAGGCAATTTTAAGTACTTTTTCCTGGATAGGTGTTGCTTCTTTGTATCCAATACTCTCTAATGATCTCAGTAATCCTGCTTTGAGTCCGCATTCGCTAAATAACATTCGTTGTTGATAAAGTGTAAAAAACAATATTGTATAGTATAGGAGCTTCCTATTGATAATCAAGCATAAACATTACATATATATTTAATAAAATTCTGCATAATATTCACTTTTGGCTTGATCATAGACGATTTTTGTTTTTTTGATGGCAAGTCTATGATCGACGATTGGTTGGATATAATCTAAATTATAAGTTAATGGATCATGTAATTGCTCTGCTGGTATATTTTTGAGTTCTGGGAGATATGTTTTGATATATGTGGCATCTGAGTCAAATCTTTGGGATTGGAGGATGGGGCTGAAGATTCTTAGGGGCCTTGGATCTGCACCAACAGAAGCAGATCGTTGTCGATTACCGATGTTGACTATTTGGTCGTAATCGAGAAGATATTGCTTAAAAAATTGTTCCCCTCGGTTTCGATCAATCAGCAAATCTTTGGTGAGGAATGAAGCGACGATCATTCTGGCGCGGCCGTGCATTCGGTTTTCGGTTTTGAGTTGCTGAATCGCAGCATCTATAATTGGGTATCAGGTTTTTCCTTGGCAAAAAGCATCAAAAAGTTTGATGTCGTTGTCTCGCTGGATTCCTCTTCTCTTTGCCTGGAAGGATTGGACTAGACTTTCTGGGAAATGGTAGGAAAGTTGATATCGAAATTCTCTTCGGGCCAGTTCTTTTTTAAAAGTTTGGTTATTTGCTTGATGAGCGAAATGATAGAGCTGGCGGGAGGAGATAACTCAGAATCTGAGATATGGCGAAATTTTACTAGTCCCGCCAGCACTGAGCAAATTTCTCTTCTCATCGTAATTTTTGAAATTGAACTTCTTGAGTATATGTAGTGGATCTTGAAATGATCGATAAGGATGAGAAGATGGAAGTTGATCGAGTGATTTTTGAGTAGTTTGAGCGATGTCGCGACTTGGGAAAAGGAGGGCGACGGAGTCGTGGGGTAACTGATAGGTGCCTGAAACAACTACCTTTTCCCAAGCTCTCGCATAGGGAGAAAAGATCTGATACGGTTTCAAAACTTCTGGCGCAACCAATACATAATCATTTTCCACGTGCATCTGTACGCCCATTTCCCTCAGCGCCAGACGCACTCTTAAATCTCTCCCTACCCCATATGTATCATACGCTTTATTAACATAAACTTGCCTAATGGAATGCTCACGTACAAGAGAAAGAATACATTCTTCTGGGTCGCCAATCAAAATCAATAAATCCAGATTGATTGTTTGTAATTGTTGTTGTAAATTGATAAGCGCATCTTTGATAAACCCAAGCCTTGGATCTTGTAATCATCAAAACTGTTGCAAAAGTTTGGTATCTATAATAAAAACAGGCAAAATTTTGCTACTATTTTTGAGCGCAGCTGTCAATCCATGATTATCTTGAATTCTTAGATCTTGTCTGAACCAAAA
>CAZUIS010000035.1:5475-5904 GCA_964620295.1 uncultured Candidatus Peribacteria bacterium | reverse complement strand
GAGTGTTTTCATGATTGATAAACAAAATAAATCATATAAATGTAATTATCATAGGTTTGATTGCAAATTATTTTTATCCAAAAAATCTTTTCTTAGCTCTTGAAATGCTTTTTCTTTTTGCTATACATTTTTTCGCTGCTTTTTATTTTGATCATCATTGGTATGGACGCATTGATGAATCTACTTACAAGAGAATTCTGGATTTCTTTTATACAAAGCCCTGAATTTTGGGGAGTTGTTTTTGAGATTGTCATTATTCTTATTATTATCATTTTCTATATCGTCTCGAGAAAAAAAAGAGAAAATAGTAAAACTACTATTGTGTTATGATATTTTTTTGAATCTATGTATGATTTTTTTGAAGAAATATTGGGAGAAAAAATGAAATCATGGATTAAATCATATGTTGTAAATCTTTTTTTTGTTATT
>CAZUIS010000035.1:0-5418 GCA_964620295.1 uncultured Candidatus Peribacteria bacterium | reverse complement strand
CCCTTTCCTTTTCTAGAAGGAAAAATAACTAATCCGACATCAAATGTTACCTTTAATTTCGCTATGGCGGGGGTTAGTGTTTTATTGATGTTATTTATCCAAGCGAAGCATCTAGGAATATTCAAATTTATCCATGAGTATATTCCTGTATTAGGAAAAGATATTATTCCTATAGAAAGAGGTTCTTTGCCTAGATTTGTTTACTATCCAATCAAATTTGTTGCTAAAATATTTGATATTTGTATTTCTTTGTTTCTAGGAGTCTTAGATATTATCTGAACTATTGCCAAAATAATATCTCTCTCTTTTAGATTGTATGGAAATATGATTTCTTGATCTATTCTCTTGGGACTTTTGGTTCCAGGTGTTGCTGCTATGTCAGCAAAACTTCTTTGATGATTAGAATTTCCTATAGGGTTACCTCTTATACTGTATGTACAGGGATTATTAGTTGCTTTTGTACAAGCATTTGTTTTCTCATTACTTGTCAGTATTTTTATTAAATCAAGCATAGGAACCTCTGATTAAAATGTATCTTTTTTATATTATTATATTATTGAATCATGACAGATGTAACATTAGCGTATGTTGGAGCAGGACTTGCAATTGGATTAGCTGGATTTTGAGTAGCTATTTGAGAAGGATTTGTAGCAAGAAGATCTATTAGTGTTCTCGGAAAAAATCCAGAATTACAAGGAACTCTTTTGGTGGTAACCATTCTTGGTATTGCTCTTACAGAATCTTCAGCCATCTATGGACTTATCGTAGCCCTACAAATTGTTGGTAGCTCTGATGTTAGTGGTATTGCGGCTATAGCAGCTGGACTTGCTGTAGGATTACCAGGACTTGCTGTAGGAATCGGTGAAGGATGGGTTGCTGGATATGCAATGGATGCTATTTTGAGAAATCCTGATATCAAAAACAAAATTATGGTATTTATGATTCTTTTCATCGCTCTTGTTGAATCTTCAGCTATTTATGGACTTATCATTGCACTTCAAATTCTTGCTAAATAATTTTACCTAATTTACTGTGTATACTTATGGATATTCAAGTAGATATTTTGGTTGCTCAAATAATCAATTTCTTAATTATTTTTTTCTTGTTTAAGAAATTTCTTTGAGATAAAATAATTACTCTTGTAGAAGAAAGAAGACTGTTGATTAAAAGATTAAAAAAAGCAGATCAAGAATATCAAAATATAATTAACTCAGCAAAAGAAGAAGCTGATACACTTCTTCAAGACACACAAAAAAAGAAAGAGCAACTTCTCTCAAAAGCAAAAAAATCTGCTGAAGAAGCAAAATTAGACATTCTCAGTCTTGCTCAAAAAGAAGCTAGTCAAATTACCAAAAATGCGGAACAAAAGGCTGAGCATCTTCAAAAAGAAATTTATAAAGAACGAGAATCTTCCGTAAAATCTACAACAAAACTTGTTGTTACCAAACTTCTTCAAAAAGAGACAAAACTTCAAGAAGCGTATCTTGATACACTCATTAAAGAAGTAAAATAGTTTTATTTTATCGCTTATTGAAATGTATATATCTCATACAAATTTTCTTGAGAAGCTTCAAAGTCATCAATCTGATACAGCATGACTAATTTCTCTTTTTGAGATAACGCAAAAATTACTGGTTCGTTATGGGAAAAAATTATCATCGCAAAAAGTATTGAGGGCTATTGACTCTATTGATTCTTCTTTGGGAAATTTTCTCACATTACTTACAACCTATAATAAACTTTCTCTCAGAACAACAAAACAATTTCTTTCTCTGCTCAAAAAAAATGAAGAAAATTATAAAAAACAGTTAATTGTTTCTAGCTCAACACAATTAGATACCAAAAATCTTCAAAAAGATTTACTCAAGAAAATTGGAAATTGTGAAATAGAAACAGTTTCTACCCCAGAATTAGAACTTAAAATCAAAGGAGATTGATATGTATATAAAAGATCTCTTTCCTTGGATTTAGATAAATTATTGGCATAATCTTTTATTCCTTATTATGTGTACCCATGACGTTTACTGATGACATCCTCAAAAAAATAGAAAAATCTATTGAAAATACAAATCTCAAAGATGAATTTTCTAAAAAAGGAGAAATTTTAGAATTGAGAGATGGAGTGGCGACTGTTGTTTGATTGGATAATGTAATGTTTTCTGAAGTTGTTGAATTCGAAAATGGAACTAAAGGTCTTGTTCTTGATCTTTCTTATGATAGTGTTGGAGTGCTTGTTCTTTGAGAATATTCTTCTTTAAAACAAGGTGATATTGTTTCTTCAACAGGAAATATTTTACGTATTGGTGTTGGTGAAGAATATCTTGGAAGAGTTGTTGATGGTCTTGGAAACATTATAGATGGAGGTAAACCAATCAAACCAAAACATTTCTGAGTAGTAGAAAAAATTGCTCCGGGGGTTATTACAAGAAAATCAGTAAATGTTCCTTTGGAAACAGGAATCAAGGCTATTGACTCTATGGTACCTATTGGAAGAGGACAAAGAGAATTAATTATCGGGAATAGACAAACAGGAAAAACAACTATTGCTACAGATACCATTCTTCATCAAAAAGGGAAAGATGTTCTCTGTATCTATGTTGCGATTTGACAAAAAGAAAGTAAAGTAAGAAGAATTGTTGAAATGCTTAAAGAAAAATGAGCTATGGAGTATACTATTGTTGTTAACGCACCAGCAAACTCCCCTTCTGTTCTTCAATATATCGCTCCTTATATTGGATGTGCATTTTGAGAATATTTTATGGATCAAGGAAAAGACGCTCTTATTATTTATGATGATTTAACAAAACATGCTGTAGCATATAGAGAAGTTTCTCTCCTTTTGAGAAGACCGCCTGGAAGAGAAGCATATCCTGGAGATGTTTTTTATCTTCATTCTAAACTTTTGGAAAGAGCAGCAAGATTGGATGAACAATTTGGTGGTTGAAGTTTAACAGCTCTTCCGATTATTGAAACATTAGATTCTGATGTATCTGCATATATTCCAACCAATGTTATTTCAATTACTGACGGTCAGATTTTCTTGGAAACAGAGCTTTTTAATTCTGGTATTAGACCTGCCATAAATGTAGGACTTTCTGTTTCTCGTGTAGGAGGATCTGCACAAACAAAAATTATGAAAAAAGTAGCAGGAACCCTAAGACTAGAACTTGCAGAATTTAGAGAATTGGCAAGTTTTGCTCAATTTGCTTCTGATCTTGATGCCTCTACGCAAAAGAAAATAGAAAAAGGAAAAAGTCTTATTGAAATACTTAAACAATCCAATAATTCACCTATTCCTTTCAATAAACAAGTTATTCTTATTTATGCTGGTATCAAATGATATTTAGAAAAATTGGATATTACAAAAATTATTGATTTTGAAAAAACACTTTACGAAAAATTGGAAACAAAATATAAAAAGCTCAATGAGTCTATTCTTAGTGAAAAAGCTCTCTCTGAGTCAATTGAAGAAGGAATAAAAAAACTTATTATGGAAACGCTTGAAGAATTTAATTAATTACTTTTCTACCTATGTTGCTCAAAATTGTTTCACCTCAAGGGATTATTTTTGAAGGAAATGTTGAAAAGGTACAAATTCCTACTGAAATTGGGCTTATTGGAATTTCTCCTAATCATACGCCTTTTTCTAGTATTGTTATTCCTGGGATTACAAAAATCCTTCCCACAGAAAAGAAGTGAAGTGAAGTCCTTAGTTCAGCAGAATTTCTTTTTGAGCAAGATGAAATAAATATTTCATTGGGACAAGGTATTGTCTATCTTGATGGAAGCACTATTCTTATGTTGGTTTCTAGTGCAACAACCAATCCAAAAACAGATAAACAAAGCCTTGAAGATATGAAAAAACAATTAGAAGAAAAAATAGCAGAAATTAAAGTCAAATGAGATATTGAAGAAATTGAAAAAGCATATCTCTCTCTTCAAAAATTAACATCAGATTTAAAATTATTGAAACTCAAAAAACATTAGTTTTATCTTTGAGAACTATGTATGGCAAATACGAAACTTATCAGGACCAAAATAAAATCAGTGGGAAATCTCAAGAAAATTATTAAAGCTCTTGAAGTTATTTCTACGATAAAATTACAAAAGCTTAGGCAAAAAACTATTACACTAAAGCATTTTTTTGTCGATTTTTTAAATATTCTCAGCATTGTGCAACAACAGGTAAATATCTTTGATTTTGATAAATCTGCTCGAGATCCAAATGGAAGAAGACTTCTTGTCGTAATAACCTCAGATAAAGGGTTGTGTGGTTGAATAAATTCAAAACTTTTAAAACATATTAGTACAAAATATAAAGATTGGAAGCATAAAGCAGATATCTTTTGTATCTGAAAAAAGTGATTAGAATTTTTTGTAAGAGATGGACGAAATGTTGTTGGAACAGTAGATTTAAAAGATAACTTTGAACAAGAAGACTTAAAAGTTGTCTATGCCTATATCAAAAAAGCTGTTCAAGAAAAAACATATTCCAAAATTAAAGTATATTTTAATTTCTTTAAAAATACTGTTAGTCAAATTCCTTTGAGATTTAAAATATATCCTCTTGACCATGATACTTTTGATGCTTTTCTCAAAGATCTTGATATAGAACTCTCTTCTGTTCCTCATCTCAAAAAAAATCAATATATGATGATTGAACCAACCGTCTCCACGTTTAAACAGAAATTAATAGAAGAAATTGTTCAATATATTATTTATACAGCTGCGCTTAATAATAAAGCCGGTGAACATGCTGCACGTATGGTTGCTATGAAAAATGCAAAAGATAACTGTACTGAAGTAATTGATAGTCTGAATCTTGTCTATAACAAAACTCGTCAACAAAAAATTACTCAAGAAATCTCAGAAATTGTTAGTGCAAAGATTGCTATTGAAAATAATTAGTTCTTTATTCCAAACGTATATATTATTTACTCTTTAAATTATGCTTATGAAAGGAAAAATTGTTGCCATCAAATGAGTTGTTGTAGAAGTTCAATTTGAACAATCTCCACCTAATATTTATGATGCACTTATTGTTGAAAACAACAACAGCAATGACGATAAAGTAGTAATTGAGACATTACAAATTCTTGAAAATGGAATTGTAAGAGGTATTGCTATGAATTCAACTGATGGACTCAAAAGAGGTGATGAAGTTATCAACACCGGAGCACCTATTACAGTTCCTGTTGGAGATGAAGTTTTGGGACATATTTTTAATGTTCTTGGAGAACCTATTGATGGAACAAAGAAAATAAAAACTAAACACCAACTTCCTATTCATAGAAAAGCACCTGAATTTACTAGCCTAGCTATTACTGCTGAACCTTTGGAAACAGGAATCAAAGTTATTGATCTTCTTGCTCCTATTCTAAAATGAGGTAAAGTATGACTTTACCTCATTTTAGAATA
>CAZUIS010000034.1:0-9821 GCA_964620295.1 uncultured Candidatus Peribacteria bacterium | reverse complement strand
CATCAGATCCATATTTTTCAAAGATAGTTTGTGGTTCTGGATAATTTTTTAATTTCTTTGACATTTTACGACCATCTTCAGCGAGAACCAATCCATTGATAATCACATTATTAAATGAGTTTTGCTTCATAACAGCATTTCCTACTACATGCATAGTTCTAAACCAACCTCTTGTCTGATCCAATCCCTCGATAATAAAATCTGCAGGATAAACAAATTGTTTAGATCATTTTGTTGTATATGTTTGATCCCCAAGGTAATTAGCTTGTCCAAAAGGCATAGCTCCAGATTCAAACCAACAATCCATAACTTCTGGAATTCTTTTATAGACATTTCCATCGATTTCAAACCAATAATTATCTACATATGGCTTATGTAAATCTACTTGTTTATTATAGGTAGTATCCCAATAATGGATTCCAAATTCAGCATTTTCGAGTAATAATTGTTTTCTATGAAGATGATAATCTTTTTGGACAAAAGCATTTCTACACATAGCAAGTGTGTCATTGTGTGCTACATAGATTAATGTTTTGGTTGGATATTTCTGGTTCCAATCAGTCACACATAATTGAGTTCTTTCTAACATATAAGGAACTGTTTCGCCTTCTCCAGAAATAGATTTTTCCCAGTCATATCGGTTCAATGTATCACATGTACAAAACTTATCTTGAATATCAGGAGAAATATGATCAGTAATACGATAGTCTATAAATACATTATTTCAACAATCAAAAATAGTCTGATTTTTTTGGTTGTGTATATAGTCTATAATGTTTCATTCATTCCATAATTGTTGGTAGTGTTCTATTTGTTTGTAATAATTTTTCTTTATTTCTTCAATACCTCCTTTGCCATAAAGTTCAGTGAGTGTTGGTTCTATAGTTAAGAAAGTTCTTTGAAGAGGAGATAACACAAATACGAGATTATCTTTATTATTTGTATAGTTTGCTAATTTTTTAGGTAATTCTTGAGCTTGTTTTTGTCCTATTTCAGAAAGCACAGGTTTACCAAAACTATCACAAAGTTTTTGCTCATTATAATCAGTTTTTCCATGCCTCAAAAAGATGTTTCTGGTAATATTTTTAGATCCAGTGAGGGTATGAGTGTAGAGTTCATCCAAAGTACCAATAACTACTTTATCTTCTGGATTTTTTTCATTTTCCCAAACAGGGATAGGTGATCATCGATATCTATTTCTTGCTAAATTCCAATCTGGCGCAGAAGCTAGTACATCAGAAAATCTATTTTTTATAGTTTCTGGTACAAATCAAATTTTTTCAGCATTAGGAACAGTAGTTTTAGTTAATTCTGGTTCTTTAATAAACCAACTCGTAAGTGCTTTAGAGATAAGAGGAGTATCACATCTTCGACAATGAGGATAGGAGTGACTATACGATTTTTGGAGAACTAATTTTCCTTCTGACTTTAATCTTGCAATAATATCTTTATTAGCATCATATACTCTTGTTCCTTGATATTCAGGTACTTGATTATCAAATTCTCCATAATCATTTACAGGTAAGAAAAGCCAATTCTTTGCATCTTCTCTAGGAAGAAAAGCAGCAACAGCTTCAAAATCTTCAACTCCAAAACTTGGTGCAATATGAACAATTCCAGTACCATCTTCTGTACTTACAAATTCTGCTTCAATAACTTTACAAAATTTTTCCTTATATTGATCCGGTAATGCTTGTTTAATATAAGGAAGAATTGGATCATAAAAGATTCAAGAGAGTTCTTTACCAGGGAGTTTATAAATAAGAACATAATCTTCAGCGGATTTATAATACGATTTTAACAAACTTTCTGCTAAGATATAATATTCTTTAGATCAAAGGTCATAAACAATAACATAGGTAATGTGATTTCCTACAGCTAAGAAGCTGTTCCCTGGCAACGTCCATGGCGTAGTTGTCCAAGCAAGAAAATACATAGGAGCGTTTTCTATTCATTCTTGCGTGAGAATATTTTTTTCCAAAAGATAAAAATCAATAAATTCTCTTTGAAGTTCTGCTTCTGTTTCGATAAGGATATCATCAATTTTGAGTGCATATCCAAGACTATTTTCAAATTCTACTTTAGAAAGCCATCTTGCTGTTGTATGTTTTTCATTTTCCTGAATTACAGGAGTGTCTGAAGTTTCTACCATAAAATAATGAACTCTTCGCGGTTTGTTCTGATGAATAATTTTGACAGCACCAATTTTTTCTGCAGTAGAAAATCCAATATTGAGTTCTTCTTTTAATTCTCTTATTAGAGCTTGTTCTAAATTTTCTCCTGTATCAACTTTTCCTCCAGGGAAAAACCAAAGATTTTCTTTTTGATGATGAATAACAAAAAATTGATTATCTTTTTTGATAATTCCAGCTACTACATCAACAAATCCATCGTCAGTAAGCTCATGATGTTTATCTTTCCATAATGGGGTTCAATTTATTTTAAATTTTATAGTGATAGCAGGATCTTGTCTTTCTTGGTATCCCTCATTTACTTCAGCATTTGATAAGGATGTTGCACAACTAGGGCAGTATCGTTGAACTTTAAATCCCTTATAGACTAAGTTTTGATCATACATATTTTTAAAAGCCCAAAGAACTGATTCCATAAATCATAAATCCATAGTATAATAGGCATGATCCATATCAGCCCATCTTCCTATACTATCAACAAAGATCCTCCATTCATCGCTGGTAGAGCTTACATATTTTCTACATTCTTCGATAAAAGTATCAATTCCAATTTTTTCTTCGATATCTTTCTTTCCATCAATTCCCAGAAATTTTTCAACAGCCTTTTCTACAGGTAATCCATGACAATCCCATCATCGTTCTCTGTTGACTTTATATCCTTTCATTGTTTTGTATCTCAAAATGGTATCCTTCATCGAAGAGGTTAATCCATGTCAAAAGTGAGGAGTTCCTGATGCAAAAGGAGGTCCATCATAGGTACTTGATTGGAATAAATCTGATCTTTGATCCAATGTTTTTTGGAAAATATTATGGGTTTTCCAATATTCAGTAATTTTTGCTAGGAGTTCTTTTTGATGCATACGAAAAAATAACAACAATAAAAATATCACTATTGTATTTACAAAAGTAGTTTTCAATTGCAATGCAAATGTTATTCTCTATAACAAAAAAGTCAGATTTTTATATGATAGCATAAAAAATGACACTTTTTCAAGATATTTTTACCGTGCTAAAATCACCAACATATTATCCACTACAAACCAAAATAGGGTATTGTTGACCAGAACAAATCAAAATTATTGTAGAGGCAAACGGAAAATCTCATTATAAACATACAAGTTTTTATACGGATACATTGTTACAAAAATATTTAGGAGGAATGATGCCTTGGCAGATTTTGAAATTATTAAAAAAATATGGATTTCATCCAAAAATAGGACTTTTGAAAGGAAAAAAGAAACATAAAATAGAACAGTTACAACATAAGCTTCAAGCATGACCAGTAATATTAATGATTGCTCATGCTTACAACGAAAAAACAAGATTCCATTTGTTGAGAGCACTATGGTATCATCATTATATTAGTATTTGGGGATACAACGAAAAAGAAAGAATCTTTTATGCTTATGATTCTAGTATAGCAACAACTATTAAAAAAGATATTCCCATTGGAAATACAACATTTACTTACGATGAAATCATAACTTATGGAAAATTTCCTGTGTTATGATTAGTAAGAAATTTATATATTAGTCTTGGATAATATTGATAATATAAAAAAATCTGGCTTCAAAAAAGAAAACCAGATTTTTAATAGTCATTATAGATTATCCAATAAAAGGAATTTTTATTCCCCAGAATTTTACTAAATCTTTGAAAATAATATATATTCCAAGTCACATCAAAAGTACAAAGAAAACAAAATTAATAACTCCTTCTATGGTAAAATATTTTTCTGGTTGCAATCTTCAAATTCGTTGGATAATAACACTCAAAAGTCTTCCTCCATCAAGTGCCGGAATAGGAAGAATATTGAAAAGAGCTAATGCTAGTGAAATAAGTCCTGCAAAAGCCAAGAATTGTTTCCATCATCAACTTTCCAATAACATGTCTCCAAACTTAACCGCACCGACAGGTCCACTTAATTTATTTAAAGCACTATTGATTTTTGTTTTATCAAAAGAAAAGAGATTTTTTCCCAAACTTCAGAGCGCTTGAAACGTAAGTTGTGTTTGTGCTTTTATTTCTTTGAGAGCAATTCATGCAGCGGTAAAGAAAGGAAATTGTATTGTTGTATTTTGTAATGCAAAAAGATTTTCATTGGTAAATCCAGAATACATAAATGCTATTCACAAAAGACAACTCTCATCTTCACAAATTCATTCTACATTATGAGATACCCCATTTCTTGTATAATAAATCGAGATATTACCACCAATATTTTCTTTGAGCACTTGTTCTATATTCCATGCATTGATACTTACATTATTAACACTTTTGATAATATCACCAGAGGCAATACCTAATTGTGCTCAAAGTCATCCTGAAATTACTTCAAATACTTTTACAGGAATATTTTCTATCGTGTTTTTGTTTTCTTTACTGATAAAACCTTCTTGATAAAGAAATGATTTTGTCGGCATAAGAT
Organism: uncultured Candidatus Peribacteria bacterium; assembly: GCA_964620295.1. Taxonomy (GTDB): domain Bacteria; phylum Patescibacteriota; class Gracilibacteria; order Absconditabacterales; family Absconditicoccaceae; genus UBA5124. Next base: position 5,201 of record CAZUIS010000034.1, on the reverse strand, counting down.
AACTTTTGATAGGGGTAGTTGTCATATTTTCAGAAACCAAAGAAATTGGTTTTGTTCCAATAGTAAAAACAAAAGTAAAAATTGCCCAAGCAGCAAGAAAATTCGCAGTAACTCCTCAAATAAGGATAAGAAATTTTCTTCCTATACGTGCTTTGATGAAGCTATCTTTTGCATGAAATTCATCTTCATGTTTTGGATCTTCTCCTTTGAGTCTAACAAAACCTCACAAAGGGATTAAATTTAACGTATATTCTGTTCCACTTTTGTCAGTTCGTACTTTACATATTTTTGGTGGTATTCAGATTCCAAATTCTAGTACTTTTACGCCACTTCTTTTGGCAGCGATAAAATGTCCTAATTCATGGATTAATACCAATCCCATAAACATCAAAATTCCTATAATCAATCACATATCAAAACAATTAAAAATAAAACGTAGCAAGAATATAAAAATAATTACTCAAATCAATAGCTAAATAATTTTTTTCTTGCTATTTTCTCTTAAAATCTTAGTACTATTTAACACTTACCATTTATCATTTAAAACATTAAAATTAATAATGTACGACGCACATACGCATCTCAATAATGAAGATATCTTCTCTCAATGGCAAAATTATATGGATCTTTTTTTCAAAGCAGGAGGCAAATGATTAATTAATTCTGGAGCCAGCGAATTTTATAATGAGAAGGGGATTGAGATAGCAAAAGAATCTCTAAAAAAATATCCCAATCTTCGAGTCAAAGCAACTATTGGACGACATCCGTTGGAATGTGTAGAAAATATTATTACCAAAGAAAATTATCTCCAGAAAGTACAAGATCTCAAACAACAATATCTTACTAATAAAGAACATATTGTAGCTATAGGGGAAATTTGAATAGATGTTCATTTTCCTAATGGGCAAGAGACTTTGGGTCTTCAGAAAGAACTTTTTGCACTGCAATGTGATTTTGCCCAGGAGATCAATTTGCCGATAGTAATCCATTCGAGAGATGAATTCAAACAAACAATAGATGTTTTACAACAATATAAAAATCAGACTATTTATTTTCATTGTTGGGGATACGGACCAGAGGAGTACCGTATATTACATGATATGTTTCCAAATTTGTATATTGGATTTTGTGGAAATGTAACCTACAAAAATGCACAACCACTTAGAGATACATTGGCTATTGTAGATAAAAATCAAATAATTATGGAAACAGATGCTCCGTATCTTGCTCCGCAAGTAGTCAGAGGGCAGACCAATCATCCTGCCTTCGTCCAGTATATCTACGAATTCGCCTCTGCCCACCTATCACTTTCACTTCCTCAATTTTCTCAACAAATAGAAAAAAACTTCCATAAGTTATATACCTTGGAAGTTTAAAGATAAAACGTGTAATAAGAATTATTAAACACCAACTCTAAAATAAATTTCTTTATCAACGAGTTCTCTTTTGGTTCCCCATTTTAGGGCGGAAATTTGCTTCATAATAGCAACTTTTTCTGGGGTATTTACTACGGGATCAGTATAAGGGATTTTACACGTAATACTAAAAGGTTTTGACGTTGTTCATTTAATACAGAGCTTCATTGCTCATTTAAATATTTCAGAGTTCATAAGATCTGCCTTTGAAAAATCTGGAGCAAAAACATTTTCCAATACTTCAGCATCGTTTGGTCCTATTTTAAATGTTAAAATTGATCCAACGTTACCCAAAATAGTTTTGGAAAGATCGAGTTCTCCTCATAATCACTTTTGTTTTAATTGATCCATATATTGATGAGCAATAGTCATTCCTAGTTTATATTTTCTTGCTTCAGACAAAATACTTTCAAAAGATTGAGATACATAGTTTTGAAATTCATCTACATACAGGAAGAATGGAACTCTATCTTTTGGTTCCATAGAAGCTCTTTTGAGAGCAGCTTGTTTAATCTGCATAGCAACCATTTTCCCAATTAATTTGCTATTTTCTTCACCAACAAGACCTTTAGCTAGTTTACATAAAATAATCTTTTTTTGTTGCATGGCTTCTCCAAAATTAAATGCAGATTTCGGTTGTCCAATAATATTTCTTACATACGTACTTGTAGTAAAAGGAGCAAATTTTGCTTGGATAAATGGAATGATTTCAGCTTTCTCTCTATCTCCCATTTTTTTGTAGGTTTTATTCCACCATGCAGCAATAACAGGATTTTTTACATTTCTAATTTTGCTTTCAGCAAAAGCATCATCAGTAAACAATCTCATAATATCTACTAAGGTTCATCATTCAGGTTGTTCCATAAGAAGGAAACAGGCATTACGAAAGTAATCCTGAATTCTTGGTCCAAAGATTTCTTCTCCATACATACTTACGAACATTTCAATCAAATCATTGGTTATGACATCTCTTTCATCTTCTGTTTCTGTTCCATCCAGTGGATTAAAAGCTAGAGGATATTCTGTATTTGATAAATCAAAATAAATCAGATCATCTATTCTCTCTTTTGGAAATCTATCCATTACGAAGTCACATAATTCTCCATGAGGATCAAGAATACAAAAACCATTTCCTGCCTTCATATCTTCAACTGCTTGGGTTATTAATAACGTTGATTTACCAGTACCTGTTTGTCCGATAATATAAAGATGTCTAAATCTATCTTCATGAGTAAATCTGACTTCCTTTTTTGTTCAAAAATAGGTATTCCATCCCAATAATATTCCTTCATCAGGTAGAGTATCAGGCGCAGCAACAATCTTATAATTTTGAAAAGCAAATCTAGGATTTTTATTAAATTTTGGATGAGGAAGATGAAGAATAGAAGACAGTTCTTTGATATTCAAAATTTGGAATTTATCAAAAGTTTTCATTTTATACCACATTGATCACTCTGTATCAAATAATCTTTGAGTAAATGATTTGGCAAAGCTAACAATATCTTTGGTATATTTAAATTTTAATCCGTTGAGTCCTGTATAGGTATATTGGAAAAAAGATTTTGCTAAATCATCAAGAATTTTTTTTGGTCTATGAGGATCTGGAGAGGTGGCAAACGCTCTTATTTTTACATGGAAGATTTCATCGTTAAGTTTTTTATCTAAATCTCCTAATTGATTTTGACTAAATTCATAATTTTTTTCTTCTTTTTCTTCTTTTTCGTCAGTCTTAAAAAAATCTAAAAGTTTTCTTAGTCATGATTTCTTCTTTTTCTTTGCACTATCAGTGGCTTCTCTAAGTCCTTTGAATAATCCCTCATGAAGAGGCTGAATAAGAAGTTGAAGAGATAATTTTTCATCAACAAAAACTTTTGAATAAGCGGACAAAATACTATCCATAGGATCTGCTTCAAAAGATTCGTATGTTCTGATAGGAAAAATATTATCCTTGGTAAGAGTAAATTCTCCACCATCCATATATTTTCCTGTCTCGAGAAGTTTTGGTTGTTCAATAGGTTCTACAACAGCTCCAGGATAAAATCCTCAAATAACTTTTTCAAAAGTTTCAGAATAATCAGTAGGAACTGCTATGATAAACTTGATCACTTCTTTTTCGATAAAAATTTCCATAGAAACATAGTTGTTCCCCAAATGTGTATGCTTCCAACTATCGTCAAAAAGGGCATAAAGATTTTTGTAAATCTGATTCATAATTTCTATATTTTGTTTCATGCTTCAAATACTATCTCCAGAATCACCTTCTGAGGTTTTAACAATGTTTTTGGATATTTTTACTTGGAGAAATTTTAATTTTTTTATTTGATTTTTTCTATGTTGATATGCTAATTGTGTCAGAATAAAACGATATGCAAAAAATGATCCTATTCAAAGGATGATAAGAATACTAACTCAGAATATAATAATATTTTGGAAATCCATAGATGTGCTGGTTTCAAAGAACAAATAAAATACCCCCACAAGTATAGTTATTATTCTTTAAAAATCAAATTTTGACAAAGAAGATTTGTTTATTTTATAGAAAAAAATGAAATTAAGATTGACATAAGATGAAAAATATATAAATACGTAGTATAACCTAAAAGAATAAATATGACAGAAGCATATTACACAGCTTATGGACATGACTTTAAAATCTGTCCTAAACTAGAAGGGTTCAAGCCAGATGGGTATAGAGATTGGTTTGATTTTAAGAAAAAAGTTTTTGATCTTCCTTCAAAAGAAAAAATTGTGGTAATGACCAAGGGAAGAGATGTTATGGTTGGAGAAGTTTTTGGCTTCGATATCCCAACTGAAGCTGAACAAAAAGATGGAACCAAAAAGAAGGTATTTATTAGAAGTCTTCAAACTAGTGAATACCTTACGATTTATTTTTAAAAACCTAGCAATTTGCTAGGTTTTTTCTTGTTTTCCTTTTCTATTACTCAAATACCCATTGAGATACTCCAAAATAAGTTTTTTTTGATTTCTTGTTTTTATATCGTTGAGTACCCGATCAAATGCTTGTTGTAAAAGTTCTCCGATAAGTTTTGATGGTTCGAGAGAAAAGTGTCTCATAAGCATTGCTCCATCAACAGCTAGTTGCTTCATAGTAAATTGTCCTTCTTCTTTGTGAATTTGTTTGAGAAGGTCTCTTAATGTAATTACATCTTTGAGATCTGAATTGTTTTGCAAGGGATTGTATTGTCCACGTCTATCAGCCATAGTGATATCCAATATATGTTCAACTTGTTGATATCAACTTTCTGATAGAAATTTTCTAAGTTTCTTTTTACGCTGATCAAAATCGTCACCATCCAAAATTTCTTCTGGTTTGTGATGATTAGCAACATACCATGCGATTAAATCTATTTCTTTATTAGAAAAACCAAGCGCAGAAAAATCTTTTTTTACTAATTCTGGTCATCATTTTCTATGATTCAATGGTCCAGAGAGAATTGCTCTTATTTCTTCTTTACTTAATTCATCTTTATAGGCTGAAAATTGTGCAACTTTCCCTACATCATGGTAAAGCATAGCCAGCCTAACTAAATAGTCACAGTTGATTTTTTGTAATTCATATAAAGTCAAAAGTGTGTGCGTATAAACATCAAAAGGATGAAATCTTACCGGTTGATGAACATATTTTGTTGCATAGAGAGCGGGAAAAATTATTTGCAGCATACGAGATTCATCAAGTAGTGCAACAAAGCCAAAAGGATCTCCTTTCCCAAAAACTTTTACGATTTCATCTTTGATTCTTTCTTTGGCGATATGTTCGATGAGATG
>CAZUIS010000033.1:6244-9922 GCA_964620295.1 uncultured Candidatus Peribacteria bacterium | reverse complement strand
TTGATGGAGAACAAGGACTTCCTATGTGAGAAAATGATTTTTTTGTTGATTGAAAAACAGATAAAGCTGTTATAGACTGGTTTATAGAAAACAATAAAAAACTTCCTGCAAAACAAATAGTGCAAATATTGAAAGATAATAAGATTGTTTCTTGTGAATTATTTAGAGAAAAAAAAGCTAAAGTAGGTGGTTGGAATAAAACAGTATGACCCGCAATTCCAAGTGAAGATTTGTCGTTATGACCTGTATTAGCCCAAAAAAATCTTCCAGTAGATGGATATGACATTACCTATGTTACTTTCCAATTGAAAGCAGAAGGTTGGCCTTATGTTAAGATATCTTTACAACAAGTAGGGTTTCCTGGTGAATGATCAATGTTGCCTGGATATATTGTATTTCAAAATGAAATAAAAGAAAAAGATGTCGAATTACTAAAAAATATTCCAATATGATCTATTATAGAATAAAAAAGAAGCCTCTCAGATGAGAGGTTTTTCTTATTCTTGTAAAAAATGTTCTAAACAAAAAATCTTTTTCTTGGGAAGATTATGCGAATTATGGAGAATATCTACCAAAAAAGGAGAAGGAACGAGATGTTTATCAACCGTAGAAAGAGCTCTTCTCAGATGAGCCAAAGAAACATATTTTCCAAAGGCAGCCAAAAAAATTACAGGATGTTTAGATTGAACCATTGAAAGGAAACTAAAAACAGTTAGAGGTGTTTTGACTTGTTGTTCATACAAAAGCTTTTTTGGAAATGGGAAGAAATATCCCAAATCATGGTACATCATCCATCTTTCTTTCGCAAAAAATTTTCCTACCCAAATAGGCATCCAACCTAGCCATCTCAGAGTACTATGATATCGAATGATATCAGGTTTTCGTCTTCTACACGCTCTTGCTAAACGAATCGCATCTATAAAATTAAAAGATCATCGTCAGATTCCAAAAAGTTTTTTTAATGTTCACCTCCATCATTTAGGTAAATATCATCATCGAATTTTTACTTCATATCCATGATTTTCCAAAAGTTCTTTTACATCGTGAATATACGTTTCGATACCTCAAACTTTATTGATAAAATCACTTGCAAGAAGTATTTTTTTATGCTTTCCTATTAAAGGAAGTAATTTAATAATCCGATTCTCTTTACTGTAGTTTTCTATATCAACGATTGGTTTTCTTTTTATTGTTGATTCTTCCAATGATTTTGTTACGCAATTAAATAATTTTTCATCGGTACAAAGTCCTTCGTAATTTTCTAAATTCAAATCTTCTTCTATAAAGGGAATAAGTCCTCCTTTTTTGTATCATATAACAGGTAATCCTCGAGAGATAGCGGTCAATGCTGTCAATCAAAAGGTCTCTAAAAAGGTCGAAGGCATCAAACAATATTCGCAATTTTCTACATATCTTTTAATTTCCGGTAATGTTTTCCATCAAAAAAAATGAATATTTTTACATTTTGCAGATAACTCCAAAAGTTCTTTTTCATAACTTCCTGATCCAAAAACAAACAAAGAAAAGGGTAGATCACCTCTGTACAAAAACATACGAATCATCCCTAGAATCGCATCAAATCATTTTTCTTTCTCTAATCTTCCAAAGTAGAGGAACCCTTTCATCGTATGGTTTATAAAGTTTATAAAGATATTGTATTATTCCTTTTCCATTCTTCAATTTTCTTTGTATGTCCGCTCAAAAGAATTTCTGGGACTTTGTATCATTCTACGATTTCTGGTCTTGTGTATTGAGGATATTCTAGGTTATTCATGTTTTTTTCCATGTTATAGCTTTCATCTTTTCGACTATTTTCTTCTTTGATGACATTTGGAATTAGTCTTACAATCGCTTCGGTCATAGTCATGGCTGGGACTTCACCACCTAGGGTAATAAACTTTCCTAGTGAAATTTTTACAAAATGATTTGGATAATTATCTATCATATATTGTTCAAAACGGAAATCAATTCCTTCATATCTTGCACAAACAAAGATAATATGTTTTATTGTTGAAAGTTCATGGGCATGTTTTTGGCAAAAAACATCTTTGCTTGGAGAGAGAAAAATTATTTTCCATTTTTTACTTCTTTTATTGAGCTTATTTGTTTTTAGTATGGATTCAACTGCATCTATCAACGGCTGAGCTTTCATTAAAAGTCCAGTTCATCAACCATAAATTTCATCATCTACTTGCTTGTGTTTGTCTGTACAAAAAGTTCTTGGATTTACTGTTTCAAAAGAAAGCAGTTTTTTTTCTTGGGCTTTTTTTACCAAAGAAGTTGTCAAAAAGCTTTTGAATATTTCAGGAAAAATAGAGATATAGGTTATTTTCATAGTAGTTATAAGTGTTAGATGGTAAATGTTAAATAATCTAGAATTTAAAACTTAACATTTAGAATTTAAAATTTTAATTAAAGTCCTTTTGCAATATATTGTACTATTCTAATAATAGAATACGAAGATACGACGATCAAAAGTCCAATTAATGAGTTTTTGATACCAGCTTTTGCTTTGCTAGGATCCTTTCCAGTTGCTCCAGCAAAAATAAACATCAATCATGAGACAATAAAAGCAATAGTCACAATAGTTCCTATGAAAAAAGTAGCAGACAATAAAATATCTTGAACAAAAAGTTCTGGAGAATTATTGTCAGAAATACTTTGCCTGAGACCCAAGAATTGATAGATATTAAATCCGCACTGTCCGTTAAGAAGGCACTTGTCGTTCATTCTGATTCATTGAACAGTTGGTCATCCAGCTGCTCAATAATCACAAGTTTTTTTAAGATTATCTCGAATTCATCAGTTATTTAAACATGTTTTCATTGAACCAACGCTTGTAGTATCGCATTGTCCGTTTATTCGTTCCCCAAAATTATTTTCACAATCGCTCTTTGCATCAGCAAAAGTTATATTATTAATTCCTTGAAAAATAAACAATCCCAACACTATTAAAAGTCAGAATATTTTCTTCATATATATAAGGTAGAAAAATAAAATCAGATTTTTAATTTCGTTGTGTATACATATTTTAGTTTTTATTGCAAATAGAATAGAAATATAGATAAGTAGAAATACAGAAACAAAGAAAAATGGAATCATAGAAATAAAGAAAAATAGTAAAATAAGCCTATTTAACTATGTCACTATAAAAACTATTTAACTTGTCACTATTTATCTATGCGACTTTTAAAAGACAAACTTCGCCAAGTAATAGCCAAGAAGCATCTCACCAAAAATATGACAGGAGTGATTGCTCTCAACGCAGTTAGAGAATATTTTTGATTTACAAAAAACCCTTTGTTACTTGATGGTTCATTGAGGTTTGATATTCTTTTTATAAAAACAACCCAACAACACATCAAAATCAAAATTTTTCAAGAAAAACAAGCTTTATTAAATAAAGTAAATGAATCGTTGCAAGCTGTTGGATACGACAAAATAATCAAAGATATTCGTACAAAATAAAAATTCTACATAATTGTTGCAAAATTCTCTTGCATTTTTTGAGTATATTTATATATAATGTTCCGCCGCAATATTTTTTGCAGTAGTAAAATTTGTAAAAAGCGGGCATATAGCTCAGTTGGTTAGAGCGCAGCTGATTAGGAGAGTCGCAGGAAGCACACAAACACTGAATTTAATAAAATTGAACGAGAAAATAAAAGCACAACAACA
>CAZUIS010000033.1:0-6234 GCA_964620295.1 uncultured Candidatus Peribacteria bacterium | reverse complement strand
CGAGTCCACCTATGCCCACCAGTTTATGCCAGGGTAGCTCAGTGGTAGAGCAGAGGCCTGAAAAGCCTTGTGTCGGCAGTTCAATTCTGCCCCCTGGCACCACATATTTCTCGGGGATTAGCTCAGATGGCTAGAGTGCCTGGTTTGGGACCAGGAGGTCGCGAGTTCGAGTCCCGCATCCCCGAAATGTCTACGTTTGTCTATTGTTGCAATCTCGTTAGTACAATGATCTGCTTTGCGGATTAATTACAAACGACACGTGTTTCGAAAACAATGGTATGCTCAAAATCAAGGAGCAACCATAGGTTACGAGACAAAACTTTTTTTTACAAAAAAGACTTGCAATATGGAAGCAAATCAATAAACAAAGACAGATTGACAAAGTATCTTATTTTAATTTTTAAATACATTTTGTTATGGCAAAAGTACACGTAAATGTAGGAACTATTGGTCACGTTGATCACGGTAAAACTACATTAACAGCTGCAATTACAACAGTTGCTGCTACAAAAGGATTCGCACAAGCTACTGCTTATGATGCAATCGACAACGCTCCAGAAGAAAAAGCAAGAGGAATTACTATCAACACAAGACACGTTGAATATGAAACTGAAACAAGACATTATGCTCATATCGATTGTCCAGGACATGCCGATTACGTTAAAAACATGATCGTTGGTGCTGCACAAATGGATGGAGCTATTCTTGTTGTGGCTGGAACTGATGGTCCAATGCCTCAAACTAGAGAACACATTCTTTTGGCTAAACAAGTTAATGTGCCAAAGGTTGTAGTATTTTTGAATAAATGTGACATGGTTGATGATCCTGATATGTTGGATCTAGTTGAAGAAGAAATTAGAGATTTGTTAAAAAAACAAGGATATGGAATAGATTCACCAGTACCTATTATTAGAGGATCTGCTCTTAAAGCAGTAGAAAATGCTACTGATGCAGAAGGGGCTGCAAAACCTATCTGGGAATTATTAAATGCTCTTGATACATATATTCCAGTTCCTGTAAGAGATAATGAAAAACCATTCTTGATGCCAGTAGAAGATGTATTCTCTATTAAAGGTAGAGGAACAGTTGCTACAGGAAGAATTGAAAGAGGTGTTATTAAAATGAATGATGAAGTTGAAATTCTTGGATTGGGAGCTGAACCACAAAAAACAGTTATTACTGGAGTAGAAATGTTCCACAAACAATTTGATACAGCTGAAGCTGGTATGAATGTTGGACTTCTTCTTAGAGGTGTTGATAAAGATAATATAGAAAGAGGACAAGTTCTTTGTAAACCAGGAACAGTTAAAGCTCACAAAAAATTTGAAGCTGAAGTATACGTATTGAAAAAGGAAGAAGGAGGAAGACATACTCCATTTATGACTGGATACAGACCACAATTCTATATGAGAACAACTGATGTTACAGGAAATATTACATTAAAAGCAGGTGTTGAAATGATTATGCCTGGAGATAATGCAAAAATAGATGTTGAACTTATCTATCCAGTTGCTATGGAAGATGGATTGAGATTTGCAATTAGAGAAGGAGGAAGAACTGTTGGGGCTGGAGTAGTTACAAAAATTGCTGATTAATTTATTATTTAGTGCCTAGTTTCGTTTCTAGCGAAGCTAGGACCTAAATATTAAGTTTTTTATTTATTTGTTTGTTGATATGTCAGAGAAATCAAAATCAGTTAAAACCAAAAAAGAGACAGTGGCAAAATTGAGAATCAAATTGAAGAGTTATGATGCAAAAATGTTGGAATCTTCAGTATGAAAAGTAATTGGTTTGCTTATTAAGTCATGAGCAGAAATAAAAGGACCAATACCTTTGCCAAAAAAGAGAAAACTATATACTGTTTTGAGAGCAAACTTTAAATATAAAGATGCTAGAGAACAATTTGAAAGAATAACATATGCGAGAATGATAGATGTTGTAGAAACGGGTTCTAAAACAATGGAATATCTTCAAAATCTAGCAATACCTGTAGGTGTTTTGGTTGATGTTAAGGTGTTTTAATGAATTTTTCTTTTTAATTTAATCAATATTTGTACCAATGAATAAAGGATGATTAGTGGTAAAGAAACAAGAAATGACAAGAGTTTGGGTCGATGATAAATTTGTCCCTATTACTATAGTAAAAGTTGTTCCACAAGAAATTGTAAGATATAAAACAGAAGAAAAAGATTGATATACTGCCGTGGTTGTTTGAGTAGAAAAAAAGGAAAAGGATTTAAAAAAAGGTAAAAAGGTGGTATATAAAGATTCTGTAGAATTTAAAGTGGATCTTGATTATGTACAAAATAATCAAGTTGGAAAGGTTTTTGATGTGGATATGATTCAAGGAATTGAAACGGTTGATGTTACGGGTGTTTCTAAGGGAAAGTGATTTCAAGGTATGGTTAAAAGATGTAATGTAAAAGGAATGCCAGCAACTCATGGTCATAAATTTACAAGAACTGGAGGTTCGAAAGGAAACAGAAAACCAAGAAGAACACTTAAAGGACATCCTCATGCTTGACATATGGGAATGGATCGTATTACTTTGAAAGATATAAAAGTAATTGATGTTGTTAAAAATGATAAAGAGCAATTGATTACTTTAAAATGATCTTTGCCAGGAGCATATAATGGAATGTTAAAAATTGTACTTAATTAATTATATTATTCTTAATTCTTAATTTATATAACATGGTATATTCTGTAGATATATATGACAAAAAAGGAAAAGTTGTTTCAACTGTTGATCTTAACGAAGATGTTTTTGTAGATACAAACATAAATGAATCGTTGATTCATGAATATGTTCTTTTACAATCAAGCAACGCTCGTAATAATATTGCTTGTACAAAAGGAAGATGAGAAATTGCGGGTTCTGGTAAAAAGCTATACAAACAAAAGGGAACAGGAAATGCAAGATCTTGAGATAGAAATTCTCCAGTAAGAAAAGGTGGGGGGATTGCTTTCGGGCCAAGAGGAGAAAGAAATTTTGAAAAAGCAATGAATAAAAAAGCAAGAAGATCCGCTTTGATGGGTATGATTACATTAAAGGTAAAAGATAGTGATGTGTTAGGATTGAAAAGTTTTGATTTAGCAGAGCCAAAGACAAAAGATCTAATAGATGTTATTAAAAACATTGGATTAGAATGAAAAAAAACATTATTTGTTTTGGATGCTAAAAATGAAAACATAGAAAAATCTTTGAGAAATATTGTAAATGTAAAATATATTACCATTGGATATCTCAATCCATTGGATATAATGGCTGCAAATAAAGTTGTTTTCTTTGAAACGGCTTTAGAAAAAATTAATTCAAAATAGTTTATTTGATCTTACGAAAATAAGCATGGTATTTACGAAAAAATTACAACAAAGAGCTAAGAAAAACGTTGAGAGCAAAATTATAAAAAAGTTCTCAATATATGATGTTATTTTGGCTCCTATAGTAACAGAAAAAACTTATAAGTTTCAAGATACTGCAAACAAGTATTGTTTTAAAGTGCACAAAGGTGCTAATAAAAACGATGTTAAAGCGGCTATCCAATACTTATATAAAGTTACTCCAGAGTCTGTAAACATTGTAAATGTTGTTTCAAAAAACAGAACACAGAGAGGTTTGGTTAGAAAAGCTTATAAAAAAGCGGTAATCACTTTGTCTAAAAAAGACAAGATAGAAATAGGATTATAAGATAATATATTTATGTTTTGATTAGTATTTCACAATGGCAATAAAAAAGTACAAGCCGTATACGCCTTCTAGACGTTTTATGGTCGGATATGATTTTAGCGAATTAACATCTAAAAAACCAGAGAAATCTTTGGTAGTTTCTTTATGAAGAACTGGATGAAGAAACAACCAAGGAAGAGTAACTTCTAGGTGGATGTGAGGTTGACACAAAAGACTTTATAGAATAGTAGACTTTAGAGGATACGATAAGGCAGATATTCCTGCTAAAGTAGCATCTATTGAATATGATCCATATAGAACTGCAAGAATAGTATTGCTTAATTATGCTGATGGAGAAAAAAGATATGTATTGGCATGGAAAGGGGCTACTGTTTGAGAAGAAATTATGGCTGGAAAAAATTCTGCTATTAAAGCTGGAAACAGAAAGCAATTAAAAGATATTCCAGAAGGAATGAATGTTTTTGCTTTGGAAGTTACTCCTTTTTCAAAAGGAAAATTGATTAAAACAGCAGGATCATACGCTAGTATTGTTGGTAGAGATGAACAACAAAAAAAAGTGTTCATTAAAATGCCTTCATGAGAAGTAAGAAAATTTGATGAAAATTGTTGGGCTACTATTGGAGAAATAGGAAATGATCAACATCAGAATATAGTTATTGGAAAAGCTGGTAGACAAAGATGGATGGGGAAAAAGCCAAGAGTTCTTGGTAAAAATATGAACCCAGTAGATCATCCGCATGGATGATGAGAAGGGCACTCTCCAATCGGTTCAAAGAGATGACCAAAATCATTTAGTGGAAAAAATGTTTCTTCAGGAATTAAAACCAGAAAAAGCAAAAAATGGTCTACGAGATTTATCGTGTCTAAAAGAACAAAAAATTAATAGTTTTTAGTTTTAGTTATTAGTTAACAATGGTAAGATCACTCAAAAAAGGTTTTTATGTCAATGCAAAAATAGAGAAGAAAGTAAAAGATATGGTTGCTTCTTGAGACAAAAAGGTAGTAAAAACCTGGGATAGAGCATGTCAAATTACTCCAGATATGTTATGATTCACTTTTGCTGTTCATAATGGAAAACAGTTTGTAAGTGTATATATCACGGAAGATATGATGGGTCATAGATTGGGAGAATTTGTTCCAACAAGAACATTTAGAGGTCATCCATTCTAGTGGATATTTGTTTTAAATCTAAACTGAGTAATAATGAGTAATAGTATGTCAGCAACATTGAAATATGCACTGGTTTCTCATATAAAGATGGAACTAATGGCGAAGTTAGTAAGAGGAAAGAAAGTACAGGATGCTTTGGATGCATTGCAATTTTTGCCAAAAAAATCTGCGAAAACCCTATATAAGGTTATAAAATCAGCAGCAAATAATGCAGTAAAAAATGCAAATCAAGATATAAACAATTTGTATGTACAAACTATTGATGTTTGAGGAGCTCCAAAATTAAAAAGAATAAGATTCACATCAAGATCAAGAATTAGTCATTACGCTAAATATAGATCTTTTGTGAGAGTTGTTTTAAATAGTAAATAATCTTTGATATGTGACAAAAAGTAAATCCAGTTGGAATGAGAGTTGGTATAGTAAAGTCTTGGCCATGTGAATGGTTTGGAAAAACAAAGGCTGTAGGATCTGATTTTTTTGTTGAAGATATAAAAATAAGAAGATTTATCGAAAAAGAATTTCCTAGAACAGGTGTATCAAAGGTTGTTATTAGAAAAACAAATAAAGAAGGAGAAATTATCATCTTCACATCAAAAGTTGGTGTTCTTATGGGAAAACAAGGAGCTAAAATTAAAGAATTTGAAGATATGTTAAAAAAGAAGTTTGGAAAAGACTTCAAAGTGGTTGTAAAAGAAGTTAAAAATCCAGAACTATCTGCAAAAATTATGGCCGAATTTATTGCTGCTCAGTTAGAAGCCAGAATGCCATACAGAAAAGTTGCAAAAAATGTTCTTCAAAAAATTATTGAAAAATGAGCTGCTGGAGCAAAAATTCAGATTGGAGGAAGACTTTGAGGGACTGATATAGCAAGAACAGAAAAATTTATTGATGGAAGAGTTTCTTTGCAAACTTTTAGATCAGATATTGACTATTGTCACTTACAAGCTATGACAAAATATGGAGTATTGTGAGTAAGAGTATGGATCCAAAAATGAGTGTTAAATACTAAAAATTCAACTACTGCAAAAAAAATAGCGTTATAATTTTATTTAGTGTGGATGTATAAAAATGTTATTAACTCCAAAAAGATGGAAATATAGAAAACCAATAATCAGATCGTTGACAGGGAAAAGTGCTAGATGAACAACGGTTGCTTTTTGAGATTTTGGTTTGAAAGCTACAACAAGTGGATATATTTCAAACAAACAAATAGAGGCTGCAAGAAAGGTTATTGTAAGATCTATCAAAAAAGTAGGTAAAATCTGGATTAGAATATTTCCTGATGTTCCATTTACTAAGAAAGGATTGGAAATGCCTATGGGTACTGGAAAAGGAGATGTTGATATTTATACGGCTCCAGTAAGAAAAGG
>CAZUIS010000032.1:728-10019 GCA_964620295.1 uncultured Candidatus Peribacteria bacterium | reverse complement strand
ACTATTACGCCATTTAATCCAATAGAATTAGTTAAAGCAGCAGGATGTAGAAATGTTGTCGATGCTATCGATAAAGATATCAAAGGTCTTACAGAAGCCATAAAATGAGCAATTCAACACCAAGGATTTTCACATATTCACGTTAACCAAGCTTGCCCAACCTGGAGAAGATGGTAAATTTAATCTAAAATTATGATCCAACAAATTATTCACTACTGAATTCATTTTCTAGTTCCAGGTATAATTGCTTATCTATTTTTTCGCCAAAATCGAAAAAAGGCACGATTTATTATGATTACTATAATGATAATAGATCTAGATCATCTTTTTGTAACACCTATATTTGATCCTACAAGATGCAGCATATGATTTCATCCTCTTCATACATTACTACCAATACTATTGTACTGATTCCTTTGTTTCCCAAAAAAAACAAGAATAATTGGAATCTGACTTTTGATTCATATATTGGCTGATAGTTTAGATTGTTTACGAATACTGTCCTAAAATGCACAAACAATATCTCACCCCCATCAAATCATGAACACTCGAAGATGTGAAACTTGGATCTCACATCGTTTTTGAGGAAACTGACGAAAAAGGGATACTTTATCAATGTACAGGATTGGAATACATCGTGAAAATTAAACCTAATAGAGTAGTCGTAGATAATCATGATCGTGTGCTAGAATTTCGAGAGCAGGGCCTACCTGTAATTCATATTGATCAGCATACCGACCTTCGTCCTGTAGGCCCTGAAGGCGTAAATGTCGGAAACTTTCTTCGCTATGCACTCGATACATGATTCATTCCTTCTGCTACGCAAATCAACACCGAATATTCACTTCTTCATTTCGACTATTCAACCATTAATCTATCTAACTATATCCTCGATATAGACCTTGATTTTCGACATCCAGACATGAGTATTGAGCAATTTGAAAAAATCATTCAGATTACAAAAGAATTAATAAAAAAAGCGAAGATAGTCACTATTGCTACTTCGCCCTATTTTCTTGATCAGAATTTAGCCTTACAATTACTTCATCAATTAATTAGCTAATTGATTGTTGTTTAGTGTTTTTCTTGTGTAAGATTGTTTCAATATCTTTCATCATTTCAAATAAAACTGTTTTATATTTATTGGTTTCATATCAATGGGGATATAAGCTTCTTCATTTGAGTACACGATAAAGTTTACAAAGATTTTCTTCTGTATATCATGAAAATGTAGTATGAGTGGGTAATCATTCTTTTTTCTTTGATTCAATATCCATAAAAATAAATAAGAAAGATAAAGTTAAACAACTCTCCTAATTTCTTCCAGTGTAGTAATTCCATCAAGCATTTTTAGAATTCCGTCTTCTTTCATTGTTAAATAACCAGTTTCTCTTGCTTTAGAATACATCATCAACGTAGAGGCACCATCGATAATCATTGTTTTAATATCATCAGTAATTTCAAATGTTTCAATAAGTCAGATTCTTCAAATATATCCATTTCCATTACATTTATCACATCCTACTGATTGAGGAATTTTTCCATCTCGCTGAACTTTCATAGTTGGATTAGCATCAGTAATTTTTTTAATAGTTTCTTCTACTTCTACCTTTTCCCCATATTGAGGATCTCTTTTGGTTGAACAATGAGGACAAAGTTTTCTCACTAATCTTTGAGCAACGATAAGATTTAAAGCTGGAGCTAACATATAAGGTTTCACTCCCATATTCAATAATCTCGTAATAGATTCTATCGCAGAATTCGTATGTAAGGTAGTAAATACCAAGTGTCCTGTCAATGCAGCATTGATACTGGCATCTGCTGTTTCGGATGTTCTTGTTTCTCAAACAAGAATTATATCAGGATCATGTCTAAGACAAGCTTTGAGACCAGTTTCAAAATCGTATCCTTTCGCATAATTTATTTGAGATTGCTGAATTCCTGCAAGTTGATATTCAATAGGATCTTCCAAAGTAATAATTTTATCTTCTCAGGTATTTAGTGTATGAAGAATAGAGTAGAGAGTCGTTGTTTTTCCGGATCATGTTGGACCAGTAATAATCGTAATACCAACGTTTTTCTCTAAATTTTTTTTGAGAATATCGTAAGTTCTCCCTTTAAATCAAATATCCGCAAAAGAAGTAAATCATTTCCCTGGATCTAAAAATCTGATAACTGTACTTTCTGATCAAACTCAAGGCATAAAATTAATTCTGACATCTACTTGTTTTGTTTCTCCATGTCTATTTACAGATTCAAAACTAAATCTTCCATCTTGAGGAACATAATCAACATTCATTTTTGTTCCTGCAATAAATTTTAATTTTTGAAGATATTTAAGAAAATCTTGATGGGTAAATTCTAGAATTTCTTGTAATACTCAATCAATTCTCAATCTCATCACAACTCCAGATTCTTGTGGTTGAAAATGTAAATCAGAAGCGCCTGTTTGAAAAGATAATCTTACTATTTCCATAATAAAGTCACCAGGTTCCATAGTATCTCTTTTTTCAAACAAACTCTTAATCATAGCAATAGCTCCAGTTCATTCTGCTTGTTTTTGTTTTTTCATGGACTCTGCAGCAGCATCTTCGTCAGCTTGCATTTGATCATACCAACCAAGCGCATAGGTAAATCCTTCTACAGATGTATAAAATATTTCTGATAAAAAGTTTTTGTCTTCAAGCATTTTAACTACTTTTTGTACTTGTTCTGGAAAATTATTTGTAGTAAGTAATTTAAGCTTGTTCTTCTCTTTAGCAAAAACAAGCACCTGTATTTTTTCTGCAGTAGCTTTTGGCATTATTTTGAGTTGCACAAAATCTGGCTTAAGAGCCTGAATATCTTGTAATTCTAGTATTGATTTTTCTAAAGTTCACATGGATAATAATATTCGTTAAGAGCTAAGTTACTATACACTCTTATTATACTCAGAAAAATCTTTTTTCAAAATGTTGCTACATTTCTTAAGAGAAAAAGATTGACATTTTTGTAAAAATATAGAAATTATTTAATTAAAAAACTAAATCCTTTATGATCACTACCAGGAATATCAACAAGATGAATATCTTTTATAGAAACAAGTTTATTAGCAAAAATATGATCAATATGAGCCCAAAAAAGAGGAATACTAGTTAACTTTCGAGTAAATAATAATGGAAAAGATCTCGTAATATTTATAAATTCTCCAGAGAATCATTGCGCAAAATTCCAATAATATTGAGACCAAGGAGTCGTGTTAAAATCACCTACAACGATAACTTTATCATGTTGTTCTCTATGTTGAATTTTGTGCATATCAAAATCCTCAAAGAAAGTTGTTATTTGTTGGTTTCTCATAGAGAAATATTTCGGACTACTAGGAGAACTTGTATGAACAAGATAAAAATAAAGTGGTTTATCATTATAAGAAATAGAAAAATATCAATATCTCCATGCTCATTGAGGAAAGTCATCTGCTCGATTATCTATTTGTTTTTTACTAAAAACCATATTCCCTACATATTTTTGAGATCGAATAGTACTATTACTATACGGATATTTTTCTTCTAAAATATCTTTTAGTTGTTGATAATGATGATCCGCAAATTCTACAAAGAAAATAAGATCTGGATCCTCCTTTTCAATAAGGCTTTCTATTTCTAAGTATTCTTGGTTATTTTTATAAATATTTGCATATAAAACTTTTATTCCTCACGTCATTTCTTGATTTATTTGTTCTACAGGAAATTGATAAAATAAAGTAAACTTTCTAGAAAAAAAGAAAAAAAGAAAAGTAAATCATAGAAATAAAATTCCTGTAAATAATCTTTTCACAAAAAGCTGATTTTTGGAATAAAAACGAAACAAAAAGAAAGATAAAATAACTCCTATTACCAATAAAACGATATGATACGGTAAAAAACTCAAAAAAAGCTCAGAAAAATAATAATGCGGGAAAAAATAAGAGAAGAGTCAAACACCAAGGAAAATATATCATCAGAGAAGA
Organism: uncultured Candidatus Peribacteria bacterium; assembly: GCA_964620295.1. Lineage (GTDB taxonomy): Bacteria > Patescibacteriota > Gracilibacteria > Absconditabacterales > Absconditicoccaceae > UBA5124. The sequence continues at coordinate 6,031 of CAZUIS010000032.1, read as the reverse complement.
AAAAATATCATAATATGAAACATAGAGTAAAACAGAGGAATAGTAGCATTTTTTACCAATAAAACAAGAGAATATATAAACCTATTTATCTAATAGTTCTTGATTCTAAAAAGCAAATCCTTATCAAAGCAAAGCCTCAAAATTTTGCTTTTTGTTTATAAAAACATGAAAAAATTCCACATCATAATTTTAGGATGTCAGATGAATTACGCTGACAGTGCAAGAATAAAAGCAGTCCTGACAAATTGCTGATTTTTGTATACAGAAAAAGTTGAAGAAGCAGATATTATCATATTTGACACCTGTTCAGTACGCCAAAAATCAGAAGATAAAATTACCGGAAAACTCAAAGAAATTAGACCAGATCAGAAAGTTTGGATCACAGGATGTATGATTCAGCATAATCTTAGAAACCAAAAAATAACGGATAAATCTCTCCCAGAAAACCTCAAAAGAGGTAATTTTTTGGGGGCTCTCCAAACTACAAATCCAGAAGTAATTTGATGTACCTCTGAAGAAGTAAATGAACTCAAGACTCAACATTCAACACAAAAAACAGTGTGAATTAATCATACTTTTAATCCACTTTTTCATAAACTTACCCAAAAACGACAAAATATCGAATTATTTTTTAGAATAGATGATACAGGATTTCTCCCATTGATTCTCAAAAAAATTGGCTATGACGTAAATTATGATCAAGAACTCATCAACGAATACCTCAAAATCATACCAGATGGTTTCAATACTTCTATGAATCATCACAAAAAAACAGCCTATATTCCTATTTCAACCGGATGTAATCAGTTTTGTAGTTATTGTATCGTTCCTTATGCGAGATGATTAGAAAAGCACTACCCAAAAGATCAAATCATCGAAGAAGCAAAACGTCATCTCGCCGCTGGTTGTAAAGAAATCGTCCTCTTAGGACAAATCGTCAATAAGCATCCAGAATTTGTTGATATTGTTAAAGAAGTAGTGAAATTAGAATGATTAGAACGATTAAGATATACTTCACCATATCCTAATTTCTATAGTCCAGAGCTTCTTAAGTTACACGAAACCGAAAGTAAACTGTGCCCTCATATTCATATCCCTTTTCAATCTGGCTCAGACACGGTTCTCAAATCTATGCGTCGTGGATATACAGCCCAACAAGCAAAAGAATTTATCGATAATATTAGATCTCTCAAAAGAGATATTAGTATCACTACCGATATTATTGTGGGATATCCTGATGAAACTGAAGAAGATTTTCAAGCGACATTGGATCTTGTAGAATATGGAAAATTTGATATGATTTACATATGAATTTATTCTCCAAGACCAGGTACTTATGCTCACAAAAATCATCCTGATAACATCGATCGCAAAACCAAACGAAATAGACGAGATCGTTTAAATGAACTCCTCAAAAAAACATCAGCCGAAAATAATCAGAAAGAAATAGGACAAATAAGAAAAGTAATTGTTGATACGATAGATGAAGAAAATATCTATGGATATACCGATAATATGAAACAAATAACAATAAAAAATTCAGATTCTAATACTAATGTATGAGATTTTATTCATGTAAAAATCACTAAGGCAGTTCCTTTTAAATTGTATTGAGAAAGAGTTGAGAATATTTAAAAAAAGATCTGGAAATCAATAAATTTCCAGATCATAGTGGCCGTGACCTGACTCGAACAGGCGACCCTTTGATTTCAACTTTACTTACAATACGGTAGTTGCTAGCTGATACCTTATCATAAAAAAACAAAAGATCCGTCAAATGCTCTACCAACTGTAGCTACACGGCCCAATGTAATATATATATTTCCTTATATAAATCAATATAAAATTAAATAAATTTTATAATTTACAAATATAACTATGCTTCGTCCAGGAGGATTCCCAGAATATAGCCCAGCAGAACAGCTAGTATTCGACCAAGTAAAAACAATTATCGAACAAATATATGAACAACATGGATACACACACATCCAAACACCTGCAGTAGAAGCAAATTCTGTACTTCTTTCCAAAAATGGAGAAGATGCAGGAAAACAAATTTTCTGATTATATGGATTAGCTCAAGGAGCAGAAGATAGTAAAGATTATTCTTTACACTTTGACCTTACTGTTCCTTTTGCAAGATATATCCTTGACTGGGAAAATGAACTCACCTTTCCCTTCAAACGTTTCCAGGTGCAACCCGTTTGGAGAGGGGAGAGAAGCCAAAGAGGAAGATTTAAAGAACTTTGGCAAGCAGATGTAGATATAATTTGGCAAGAAATGGAAAAGCCTCAAATAGGAAAAAACCTCTATTATGATGCAGAAATGATGATTGTCATAGCAAAAACATTACATCAAATTGTTGAACAATTTCTTAAATGACAAACATTTACTCTCCATATCAATAACAGATATCTTCTCGCATGAGTAATGGAACAATTCGACGAAGAAAAACGTCCAATGATATATTCTCTTTTGGATAAATATTACAAAATAAACAACGAACAATTTGTCAAAGAAGTAGAAACATTGCTTTGAAAAGATAGTAAAAAATTATTAGATTTTGTAGCTTGTAATATAGAAAATCTATCTTTATACTGATTAGAAAATGATAATTTCAAGAGAGGCGTAAAAGAATTACAAGAAGTATTTTGATATATCAAAGCTTTGAATCCAGATGCTAAATATAAATTAGTATTTGATCCATATATTATTAGAGGATTAGATTATTATACAGGAACGGTGTATGAAACATTTTTTGATGATGATATGGCACTTTGAAGTATTAGTTCTGGTGGAAGATATGAAAATCTTACTGGATATATCAATCCGAAAAAAAGTCATTATTCAGGCGTAGGGTGAAGTATTTGATTATCAAGAATTATCTTTCTTATCCTGGAAAAAAGCAAACCAGAGCTTTTAACAAAAACAGAATATCTCTTTGTAAATTTTAAAGAAACAATATCAGAAACAGCTAATCTCATGAATACGTATCTACAAAAATGAACATGCTGTGAACTTTATCCATCACCAGATAAACTCGGTAAACAGTTTACCTATGCAGATAAAAAGGGGATTCCTTACGTAGTAATCCTAGGAGAAGGAGAAAAAAATGAAGGAATCTATAAGATCAAAAACATGAAAGAAGGAACCGAAAAAACTCACAAAATTTAAAAGAAAAATATACGTCTACACAATAGAAAGAAATCTCAGAAAGCTCTGGGATTTTTTATTGACAAATAGACAAAAAATGTTGACATTTAATATTAAATAATTATAAGAAAGATATGAAAAAAGCAATAAATAATCATTCAAAATATATCAACAAAAAAGAACTCAATACAAAAACACGCTCTTTGATAAAAGATATGTGACTAGTTCTTTTTTTTTCACTAATAGCAAATATTTCAGATGCTCAGTCATTTCAATCAAATATAAAAGATCTTTTCAAAGTAAATTTTTTAGATAATAAAGATAAAATATACGAACAAAAACTCCTTAAAATAGTAAATTTTGATAAATTATCTTTTGATGAAAAAACAAAAGCTTTTACAGATATTATCTATTGGGAAAAAAGATTAGATTCATTACATATTCCGGAATCTATGAGAGTACCAACTGAAGCTATTTGTATCACAGAAAATAAAAAAAAAGTAAATATTATTACAAAATTTAGAAATATTCATTATTTTCCAAGTATTAGTCTTGCATATCAATTATCAGAAATCAATTATGAATATTTTTTGAAATATGGAAAAGATGCTCCAACATTAAGTATAATTTGTGGACTTCTTTCACAAGAAACAGGAATTAGAGATGTTATCAATCCTGAAGGAGACTCCAAAGGATATGGGCAGCTACATTACCCTACTGCAGAAGATTTATTAAAAAGAAAACCTGAAATCTATAGCCAATACTTTTATCTAAAAGATGGTCATATAGAGTTTCATGGAACAACACAAAAAGAAAAAGAAAAAAATATGTTGATAGTTATTTATCGTATACTACTCGAAGAAAAAAATTATAAAGAAGGAGGAGAATTACTAGGATTAGGAAGATATAATTGATCTCAAAAAAACCTAGATAGATATGCTATTCCTGTTGTAAATAAAGCAATTAGTTATGCTACCTTTTTTGCTGCAATGAATAACAATGTATTTACCTATGACCAAGAAATTAAACCGATAGAATATCTTCTTTTGGAAGAAGCAGAAAAATTAGGGAAAAAAGCGTCTCCCCAAGTTATTAGAGATATTTTCAATAGCCAAGTAAGAGAAGCTCAAATATGGTGGGAAGACCCAAAAAATTACAAAAAGAACAAAAATCAAACAATAGAAAACTCTGATATTCAATTACTTTATGGAGCGTTTTCTTATGTATCAACAAATCAAGAATCTCTAGGAGAACCATATATTATTCCAGAAAAAGGAAAAACAATTTTTTCATATTTTAGGGAGAACACACGAGAAGCAACCCAATATCATAATTCAAAAATTAATGATCCAAAAGAAAAAATTGAAATTTTTTATTACGAATTAGTAAATAATAAAAAAATACAACAAAATATAACAAGCAAACAAGAAATGATTAAAAAATATAATGAATGATATATGATTTATGCCAGTCCTGATAAGAAAAAAATATATATTAATCCTGCATACAATCTTTATTATTATGAATGAACTGAAGAACGTGTAACGAGTATTTATTTTGATACTTTAGAAGAAAAAACCTCGATAAAATAGAAATATTTATTGATTTTCCGCAAGAACTTCCTATAGTCTAAAAAATAATTAGCAAGTATTGTTTTTTAATTATTTATTTTTGCTGAGCAATGTCTCTTCTCCAGTTCGTAATAATTATAGCTGCAATAGTATTTATTATTTTCGGAATAGATCTCTATAAACGTAAAAAAATGAACATTCTCCATTTTATTGTCTTTCTGGGAGGAAGTGCTGCTGTTATATTGTTTGCCTTTAACCAAAATCTTTTAAATAATTTCGGAAAGTTTTTTGGACTAGCAAGAGGAGCTGATGTATTAGTATATGGCGCAATAATTTTATTATTCTATTTTTACATAGAACTTCTTAATCAACATACTAAAAACAAATATCAACTAACAAGACTTATTTCTCGAAGAGCTATCCGCGAGACATATACCAAAGAAAAAGATCGTATACATCAATTTCAAAATACAAATGAAAAAGATGAATTTATTTTTAATTTAAGGGTGTATAATGAAGGGAAAGTGGTTGGATCTGTTATAGATGAAATAGTAAATGCTGGTTTTTCCAAAATATTTG
>CAZUIS010000032.1:0-718 GCA_964620295.1 uncultured Candidatus Peribacteria bacterium | reverse complement strand
ATAATCAGAATCTTGAAAAAAGAGCTGATGAAATTAGAAAAACAAAAGAAATATGCTAATAAGTTAATCCTCTTAGCTTCACATGATATTAATAGAGGAGGAGGTGCCGCTAATCAAACAGGATATAATTTCATAAAAAAATACGGGGATGAATTAAAAATAAAGCGGTTTGTAGGATATGATGCAGATGGACAAATGGAAATAAACGATATGAATACTTTCTTAAAAACAATGAAAGAGCATAAAGTTGATCTTTATATTGGCTCGAGATTTATCAAATGAGCAAAAGCAGAAAACATATCATCAACAAGAAAAATAATTCTTTGGATTTCAAAATTAGTAACCAAAATATTCTATGGTTCACAAGTTTCTGACCCTCATATTGGATATAGGGTTATTAGTCTACCAGCTCTAAGAAAAATTGAATTAACAGCAGATGGTATGCATTATGCCAATGAACTCAACGAACAAATTCATAGATATAAAATGAAATATGTAGAAGTACCTATTACTATCCGTTATACAGAATACAGCACCACAAAAGCTCATAGACAAAAGAATTCTAATAGTATAAAATTAGGATTAGAAATGATATATAGGAAAATTTTTTTCAGATAATACGCTAATTATTTTATTACTTATTTATAAAAATGATAGATCTCAAAAAAGTTCGTGAAAATATCGAAGAATACAAACAAATTTGTAAAAATAAATGAAA
>CAZUIS010000031.1:0-10075 GCA_964620295.1 uncultured Candidatus Peribacteria bacterium | reverse complement strand
CGATCCCCGTCAGCCACCCCATGAAAATTGGATTCCGCGAAAGTGGAATTTTTTTAAATTGAAGAAAGTTAGTATTCCCTTGTTCAAAAAGTATCTTTCGATAACTTCTTGATTATTCAACAAGATAAGTATATATATGAAAATATATTTATTTTTTTATACATACATAGATGAAATATATATGGTGAGAGTTATATACTAATCATGAACTTATTACTCCTATGACAGATAATAAAGTTTTGCATAAAATATTTCCCGGTTTGTATGTTTCACATATATGAAATGGTTTGCCTTTTAATTGAGTTGTTAAAAATCTCTTTTATTATAAATTTTATTTTTATTTCTCCTGAGAAGAAAAAATTGCTGTTGATCAAAAGAGATGGAATTGAATATGACCGTTATGATGTGTTTTACAAGATAATTTAGAAACTATATTACTAACGCTCTCAATTGTTTTTCAAAAAACTTTTGTAACCCGAATTAAAAGTTCTATTGAGGTAATAAAAAACAATATTGACAATATAGAACCATTTATTCTTAGGAATTACAATACAGAAAATAATTTATATCGACATTCTCATTGAAAGAATAGAAATATAGAAGATTATAAAAACCAATATCCATACAAATTTAGATTGTCAAACATCAATGAAACTTGAATGTATGGAGTTCCTCAGAATATTTATAGGAATCAAAATGTGGATATAATTAATCTTATGGAAAAAATATTAACGACCAAAAATGAAAAACTATCTTGGCTGATAGATTCTTTTGTATTATGAATAAATTTAGAAAATGCTGGTTTTTTTTCAGAAGCATTTAATAGTTTTTATAAGATAATTGAAACAGAAGAAAAAGAATTAATAAATGATTATAATATTCCCACAAAAAAAATTATAGAAGAATTGTTTATAGGTAAAGAGTCTGTTAACAAATACGAAATAATTCAATGGATAAATAAAAATATTGTTGCTTTAACAGCTACATGAATTAGAGAAAAAATATATACTGATTTTAATTTAACTGTTGATAAAGATGTGTTTTGTAAGGATTTAAATAAAACTAGATGAAAATTTTCTCATAGTTTAAAAAAAATAGATTATATAACACAGAATTTGTATGAGACATGTAGAAAAGCAAGTTGGGAAATACTAATAAATAATTTTTTAAAGAACAATATTTAATTATCAGAATTGCTTTGTTTTACCTCCTTTTATAAGATATGCTTGAAACCTACAGACAAGAAATCGATGCTATTGATACAGAAATTATTAAATTATTATCGCAAAGAGCCGAAATATCACAAAAAATAGGCTTGTATAAACAGCAAAATAATCTTCCCGTTTTTCAGTCAGAAAGACGAGAACAAGTCCTTTATAATCGTCAAGAGCAAGCAAAACAAATCTGACTTTCTCCAATCTTCATTAAAGATCTTCGAAATCGTATTCATGAAGAATCTTTAACTCTCCAAAATTCCAATGGAAAAGTACAATAAAGCGCTAGAATATGAAATATTTATCAAAAAGGAGTATGGCTTTGCAGATGAAGTAATTAAACAAGCAAAGATTATTTTTGATATTGGAGGACATATCGGATTGTTTAGCAAGTATTCTAGATTGTTGAATCCGTGATGTGGAATTCATTATTTTGAACCAATACCCGAGCTATATAATCAAGCAAAAGAACAATTAAAAAATCAGAATATTGTTTTGAATAACGTTGGAATATCCGCACAAACAAAACAACAACGCATATATTTCAATTCACAAAAAACGATGCAAAGCAGTATATTTAATCAAACATTTCTTAACCCAACGGGAGAGCAAAGAATAGTACAAATGCAAAATATAGAGGAATATTGCGTGCAGCAAAACATCTCCCACATTGACCTCCTAAAACTCGATGTCGAAGGAATGGAGTATGAAATCCTTGAGTCATTCTCCGATGAATTTTTACAAAAAATTCAAGCTCTGCTGCTTGAATTTCATGTTTTTGATAAGCGTATGGAAAATAAATTGTTAGAGATAACGAATAAATTATCTAAGCACTTTTGTGTAAAGAAGATTCCTCATCAATATGATTGTCGTCTTTGATACTTGTTTGCTCAGGAAAAGGCATATGAATAGTAATAACTGTATCAATGATCTCTTTTTCTCAAGGGACAGTAATTGTTCTTTTTTCTCCTGCCATATCAGTCACTTCTTTTATTATTGGTTGCATTATAACTTTTTGTCCTTCTGGTTTAACCGTCATAAAGGTAAATGTTTTTTCTCCATGATATTCTTTTACTAATTTTGCTACAGTTAGCATTCATAGTCAAGCTCATCATTGTTCTGATATAGTTCATTCTATATGTTGCTTTTTGTACGCACTTTTAATTTCTTGATAAGTGGAAGAATTTAGTTTTTCTGCAAAATCTTGTAATTTTTTGTAGTGTGTATCTTCACAGGTATTATGTATTGTTATTGTATATTCGGATGATCACTTTTCAAGAGAAAATTCTGGTTCTTTATACCATGACTTGTTGTCTTCATTGATAACGGTATATTTTTTTATATTATCCAAAATCTCAACCATAATATTATACAATAGTTTAGGCTTGTTTTTAACTTGAGTAAAAACATCTTCAGTGATGCTTTTTTCTGCTTGTTCAATAATTTCTGAGATATTTGCGTGAAAATTTTCTGGATGTAAAAAAATAACATGAAAAAGTTGCTCCTTTATACTAGAAATTTCGTAAGGAAGTTCTCCTCCCTCTACTTGTTTTTCTCCATTGGTGGGTTGTTTAGGGACATCACAGGTAGCTATAGTGATGGTTGAGTCTGTATCTTTATCCAAAGGTGTTTCTCATAATTGGGTTATCATATGATATTCGTAGATACGTAAATTAGATCAAATCATAAAAAAAGAAATGTAAATAGCAAGAGAAAATAAAAGAAAATCTATATTGAAAAAGTACTCCTAAACGCTATTGTAAAAAGACAGATTTTATTTTTTATCAAAGAGATATGTACACAATTCAAAATGTTTTTGCACGTGAAGTATTGGATTCAAGAGGAAATCCTACGGTTGAAGTTGAACTTACGTTGTCATCAGGACATATGGGAAGATCTATTGTTCCATCAGGAGCATCTACAGGAGTTCATGAAGCTTTGGAACTTAGAGATGGAGATAATACAAGATACCTAGGAAAAGGCGTTCTTAAGGCTGTTGAAAATGTAAATACAACAATTAAATCAGCTATCGTAGGAAAAGAATTTGCTAATTATAGAGCTTTAGATGAAGCAATGATTGCTTTAGATGGGACACCAAACAAATCTAAATTAGGAGCAAATGCAATTTTGGGAGTTTCTATGGCTTTCGTAGTTGCAGCTTCACAATCAGAAGGGAAATGGGTATATGAATATCTTGGAGAAGGGAAAGGACATGTTCTTCCTTACCCAATGATGAATATTATCAATGGAGGATCTCATGCAGATAATAATGTAGATATTCAAGAATTTATGATCGTTCCTGTAGGAGCTGCTAATATTCATGAAGCGGTAAGAATGGGAGCTGAAGTATTCCATAATTTGAAAAAGATTTTGAAAGGAAAAGGAATGGCTACTTCTGTAGGAGATGAAGGAGGATATGCTCCAAATCTAGGATCAAATGAAGAAGCTATTCAAGTTATTCTTGAAGCAATTAGCAAAGCGGGATATACTACAGAACAAATCAAACTGGCTCTTGATGTGGCTTCATCAGAATTCTACAAAGAAGGAAAATATGTACTTGAAGGCGAAGGAAAATCATTAACTTCACAAGAATTGGTTGATCTTTACGCTTCTTGGGTTGCTAAATATCCAATCATTTCTATCGAAGATGGTATGGCTGAAGACGATTTTGATGGATGGAAATTATTAACTGAAAAAATAGGAAATCAAATTATGCTCGTTGGAGATGATTTGTTTGTAACAAATATTTCAAGACTTCAAATGGGAATTGATCAACATATGGCAAATGCAATTCTTATTAAATTAAATCAAATTGGATCTGTTTCTGAAACCGTTGATGCTATTACTATGGCTCACAATGCGGGAATGAGAAGTATCTCATCTCACAGATCAGGAGAAACCGAAGATACATTTATCGCAGATTTAGCTGTAGCTATGAATACAGGATTTATCAAAACAGGTTCCGCTTCAAGAACTGATAGAATTGCTAAGTATAATCAGTTGATGAGAATTGAAGAAAAATTGGGAGGAAATGCTAAATATGGAAAATAATTTAGATTTAATAGGAAAAACAGGTTTTAATCAGCCTGTTTTTTTTCAAAAGAGTTAAAATGGTTTATTACTTTAAAATCTCATTCTATAAATATTCACTTATATTCTGGAAGATATTTTGGATCCATATTAAGATTAGTCTTTTTAGGAGAGTTTGCTGCTTTGTCAAAATCTATAATATAAATATATCAATCTTCTCATAGAATAATATTTCTTTGATTCATATCATTGTGATAAATATTGTGTTTATGTAAAATTTTGATGTTTTCAATAAATGAATCTTTTATTAAAGATATGTGTTCATTTGGTAATGTACCTAGGTTGTATTCATCAGCGAGAGAATCAAATATTTTTGCCATTTGAGATTCTGCTCGAGTTCATTTATAAGCATCTGATGAAGAATATTTGTCATAAAAACTAAGATGGGTATTATAAAACTGTCAAGGATTATAAAAGCGAAATGTCTGCAGTATTTTTAATAAAGCATTTTTGTTTTCTTTATCTGTTCTAAGATTGTTATATTGTTCTGATTTTCATAGAAGATTTACAGTTTTTTCTTCTCAAATATCTTTCTTTAAAATTGAATATAAAATAGGTAATATAGATGATACTTTAAAACTAAATATTGTCATTCATGGAATAAAATCTAATAATAAAATAGTATTTCATTCATGATCATTGAGAACTCAATGAGTTTTTGGGACTCTGATAAATTTATTTCAATCGGTAGATAATATTTTATGAGATTCTAAATACTCTAAATATTCATTAAGTATTTTCTTATTAGAATTTTTATCTTTTTTCAATAGATCTTTTATGATTAATAGTTTCTTTTGAAGGCCGCCAATAAATACTTCTACTAAAAATATTCTTGCAGAATGTCATTGATCATAATAATTATTATCTCTTTCAAAAGCTTCTATTTGAGATAAAATATATTCTCCATTAATTGAACTAGCAATTGTCTTCTCTTCATTAGCAATATTATTAGAAAGGTTTTCAATGAGAGTATTTCATGTAAGATCAGATATCTCCTTAGTTTTATTAAGAGTGTTTTTAATATTTTTAGTTAAATTGTCCAATATTATTGAACGATAGTTTTGTTCAGAGTGAAATCACAAAGTTTCCATATTGATTGAAAAATAAAACGATAAACATACAAATTCTACTTATTTTTTTAAATAACGCAAAATTTTGAGATGTTTTTTAAAAAGAAAATTCTTATAGTCTCTTTTATGCAACCAGAAATAATCTATAAACCCATCAGACACGGCTATGCCAAAATCACCAAAGAAGGAAATTTACAGCTTTGTATTCCTTCTCGTTTACGTGGTAATCAGAAATTCCAAGAAGATCTTTTGGAAAGGTGAAAAAAATTACTTGCTCGTTATAACAAAAAAAATCATATAAAAATAGAGACAGAAGAATATATCCTTCTTTTTTGAGAACAAGTTCCTCTGCAAGAGTTAGCGCCAACAGCTACTAAACGCACTATAGAATTAAAACATACGCTCTATGATTACGCAAAACCAATTCTAGATGAATATAGTCAAAAATTATGAATTTCTTACAAAGAATTAAAAATAAGAAAAGTAACAGCCAAATGGTGAAGTTGTACAAGTGACCAAAGAATTATGCTGAATACAAGTCTTGTACATTTGCCAACCAGATTGATTATATATGTAATAATTCATGAAGCTTGTCATCTCAAAATCAAAAACCATAGCCCTCGTTTTCGAAATTTAGTTGAAATCTATTGTCCAAACTATAAAATTCTAAGAAAAGAACTCAGAAGCTATATATTAAAATAATATAATTTAAAACTTAACATTTATCATTTAAAATTTGAGAATGTATAATCCTTATGATTTTTATTTCAAACAAGCGAAAAAAGAGTGATATAAGGCACGTAGTGCTTTTAAATTAGACGAAATTCAAGAAAAATTTCACTTATTTGATAAAACTACCAAACATGTTATTGATATTGGTTGTGCGCCATGAAGTTGGTTACAATACGCAATATCTCAGGCTCAAAAACATAATATCAAAGACTATAAAATAATCTGATTTGATATCAAACCGGTTACGCTCAATCTTCCGGGATTGGTTACTTACCAACAGGATGTTACTCATCAACAAAAAGTAAAAGAACTTTTGGGAGAGCAGGGGATCCAGCAAGTGGATCTTATTCAATCAGACATGGCTCCCAATACCACAGGAATCAAAGATTTGGATGCAATGAGATCGATGGGGCTAATTCAAGATACTTTGTGGATGTACAAAGAACTTTTGAAACCAAATGGGAAGTTTGTTATCAAAGTATTTATGGGACCAGGATTTGAGGAATTTGTGGCTGATCTGAAAACTCATTTTGGATGAAAAGCAATCAAAGTGTTCAAACCCAAAGCCTGCAGATCAGAATCCAAAGAAACCTATGTAATTAAAATATAAACAAAAAACCCGCTGTAAGGCGGGTCTTTTTATATACGTTTTTGTTTGTCGTAGAAAGGAATTATTTCATCAAATTCTGAATTTCTTCATCAAATTTTTCAAATGGATATGCTCCATTGATAATAGTGTATTTTCCTGTTTCTTTATCTAAGATAACGTTTCCTGGAGTTCCATTGATACCAAAGATAGTGCTAGCTTCGTTGATGATTCCATCGATTTTGCTTTTGAATTCTCCATTGTTTACACAAGCAGTAAGTTTTGAAGCATTAACACCAATTTCTTTTGCGATATTAGTAATAATAGTGTCATCAAAACTGCTTTGAGTAAATGCTTTGTCTACAAACTTGTAAAAAGCATCACTTCCTCCAATTTTACCAGCACACTCAGCAGCTTCTGCTCATTTAGGTGCAGTAGGATGAAGTTGAGCCAAAGGCATATTTTTGAAAACAAGAGCTACATCGTTTGGATATTTTTCTTGAACTTTAAGAAGTGTTTTATCATTATGATGTCTTTGACAGAAAGGACATAATAAGTCAGAATATTCAAATATTAAGAATCTTGCTTCTTGTTGTCCTTTGATAAAAGTACTTTTTAAAATACTATCCATAGTTGCTTGATCAAGAACTTTTTCGGCAGAAGTTCCTGCATCTTGATTCTCTGTAGGAGTTTCTCCCATTGATCAAAGAATCTGGTTAAGTGTTTGTGTTTGTTGTGCTTTGTAAGAATCGCTAGTGTATAATTGTTGTACTAACGAGAAGTTTTCAGTACCACCAGCTTTAAGTGTTTCTAACCAAACAGCGTCTCTTTTAAAGAAAGCAACGTAAACAGAAAGAAGGAGATTTACTGCCAAAAGTACAGCAACAACTATTTTCAAAGAATCTCCAGATATTGGTGAATGATGTGTTTTGTTCATAGATGAAAAAAATAATAAGATAAAGAGGTTATTTTATACCAAATGATTCCAATCCTTGTTGAATAGCATCAGATTGCTGTGCTTTGTAAGAATCGCTAGTATAAAGTTCTTGTACTAATGAAAAGTTTTCAGTACCACCAGCTTTAAGTGTTTCCAACCACATTGCATCTTTTTTGAAGAAAGCAACATAAGAAAGAAAAACCACATTCAAAAAAAGAACGATAGCAACAATAAGTTCCAAATTTTTAAGATGTTTCATGTATCAATTATAAGAGAATGTAAAATTATTGTTGTGGTTGAGCTGCTTCTGTAGGTGCTCCTACTGTAGGCATTTCTGCAACAGGAGTTTCTTGTTGAGGTTGAGAAAGAATTTGAAGAGCTTGTTCCAATTGTTGTCTTTGTTGCATTTTATATCCTTCAGTTTCAAAAACTTGTTTTAATAATGCATAATTTTCTTTTCCTCCAGCTCTCAATGATTCCATTCTAGATTGATTAACAAGAACAAGAGCAAGTAAAATAGTATTTACAACCAACAAAACAATCATAAAGAAATGTTTTGTAAAAACGCAACAAGAATTTGTTGAGCAACAAGCGTCTGAAGAAGAGATCTTTTTTGTTTCTACAGTAACGGTTGGTTTGCTAGTAACTACTTTTGCAGGAGCTTTTGTATTCGTTTTTTTAACTGCCATGATAATACACTAAAAATATAAAATAGACTACCACTCAAAATATAAATTTAAGAGCTAAAAACAAGTTAATAAAATGATAAAGGCTATTTTGGATTGACTTCAGATATATAATGGGTATAATAAAAAACCAAAAACAAATAAAAACTAAAAATTATGCGGACAATCTTTTTAACTTTTTTGCTTGGCTTTTCTTTTGTAATCTCATTTGGTCAACTACCAAATATAAAAATCATGCAGGATTACAAAGAAATGGCTTGGTTTTTGGAGCCTATCCAAAAACCAACTACTCAGAAAATCTTTTATCTGCCAAAATGGCAGAAGGATACCTTGATTTCATTGCGAGATGAAATAACACTTTCCTCTCTTAACCTACATTGGAAAGATTCTTTGAAAATCTTAAAGAAGGATTCTTTGCTTTATGTGCAGATAAAAACTTTTCCTCGTGATAGTATTGTTTTGCTCCAAAAGTTTGGATCCAAAAAAAAAGATCTTGCAAGAAGAAATTATTATGAGAAACAGCGTTTGTTTCATTTAACTAATCTTTTTGACTCTTCTTTCTTACGAGAGGATAAAAAGGGGATGGAAGCCGTATTAGATATTCTTTCTTATTATTATTTCTATCCGGAGCTTCTTTCCCTAGAAAATGAGAAAGAATATCAAGAATTATTTGTTCTAAAACGTAAGAAATATTCATCTTTTTTGTTAGCGTGTTACGAAAAAAATGAGTGTTCTAAACGAGAACTTAGCTCATCTTTCTGGTATAATACCAGGGTGTACCCGGATGTGAAAGAGGCAAGGAAACTGATTGATGATGCGTATAAAAAGGAATTTCTTTACCTTTTTTGGGGAAGAGATGAGGGAGTATCTTTTGCAGAGACAGCACAGTATTTTTTATCGCTCTTACTTGTTTACAATATTCAGGGGGTCGACGAAAGAACAAAGTCAGATGTAATAATGAAGGCATATAGGAAGGTTTTTGAATTAGGGTATCTTCCTGAAAAACGTTTATATGAAAGGAATATGCTGAGATATTTGGAAGAAAAATATAAAATATATCCATAATATGGAATATATTCGTAAGGTATAAGAGGGTTTGATTTATCAAACCCTCTTTTTTGTTGAAAGATATCCAGAAAGGAGTCCAAAAAGGACAAAGAAACTATAATTTACCATACTGTCTTCAAAGACGTGCAAAAATATTCACATAAATAACAAGGCAGTTCGCCCTATGCTCAAAGCAT
The DNA here is from genome assembly GCA_964620295.1 of uncultured Candidatus Peribacteria bacterium. Classification (GTDB taxonomy): domain Bacteria; phylum Patescibacteriota; class Gracilibacteria; order Absconditabacterales; family Absconditicoccaceae; genus UBA5124. Next base: position 516 of record CAZUIS010000031.1, on the reverse strand, counting down.
GGATATAATTCCATCAATATTCGAAAGAAAAAAGTTTTTTAATTTTTTTCCCAAGAACAATATATCGAGTAACAAAAAGAAAAAATCCAATCAAACCAATATCTATCAATAATTGAATAAAATAATTTTCTGGTAAAATATTGCCATTGTGATGAATTGCAGGTCCAGAGCTACCAAGACCATATCATAATGGTTGTTGTAATACATATCCTATGCTTGAAAATTTTGCTGTTATATGTGCCAAGGTCGAAGTTTCTTTGAGAAAACTAAGTCCCAAAATTCCCAAAATTGCAGTAATTCAAATTCAAATTCCAATTTTCCAATGACGTTTCCATCGATTGATGTTTATCAAAACCAATACAATAAGTGTTCCTAATAGAGCAGATCTAGAGAGTGTTAAAATGATTGCAGAGAACCACAAGAGATAGACAACCAAAGAAATCAGATTTTGTTTTTTTGTAAATAGTTCTTTTAACGAATTGATTGAAAATTTGAAATAACGTATAATTAACGGTA
>CAZUIS010000030.1:0-10772 GCA_964620295.1 uncultured Candidatus Peribacteria bacterium | reverse complement strand
ATCTCCGATCAATCGGAATGAAATAAAACCAATTATTTTTTCACAGCTATAAATCATTTTTCATATCCTTCTCGAGTTGATTTTCGGTGTTTATTAAAATAATTACATGAATAGGTATGATTTTTTCCATATCGAGGATCCCAAAGATGAATTCTATTATCTTTTATTCACATATAAATTGCATAATGATCGATTTTTTCTTTTGGGAGATAATATCTAATTAATATTAGATGATTTTCTAAATATTCATCCATTTTTTTGATGCTTCAATTTACAAAATAGGTAAAATTAATTCATTCTTTTTTTAAAAAATTTATAATGTTTTTTGTAGAAGTTCCTAATTTATGATTAGTTTTTAATTTTTTTATCAAAAAATCTTCAGAAACGTTTGTTCCTAATTTTCACAAAATCATTTTAATACAAGCGGGTCAACAAGATCGTTCTTGTTCTTGTTTGTGATAAATCATAGATCAATATTTTTTTAATAAAAAATAAGTCTATAAATTTTTTTTAAAATTGCAAAAGATAAAACAAAAAAACAAAAATTCACTAGTTAAGTGAAATAGTGAAATTATACTATAAAAGAATATTTTTTGAAATAAAAAATAATAAATACCTATTTCTATGAATAAGTGAAAAATAAGAAAAAAACAAGAAAAATATACCGTAGCCGGAAAATTTTTATATAAATTCACTAGTTCTATGAAATAATGAAATGGGTTTAATTAGATATTTAAATATAACTATAATGGTTTTATATATTCATAGAAACAGTGAAAGGGGGTTTGCTGTATAAGTGAATAATAAAAAGATGTTGATATAAGATATTGGTTCTAATTAGTTTTTTAACAGATATAGTGAAATGGTAAAAAATTGATCTTGATTTTTGAATAAATAAAAATAAATATTCACTATATAAGTGAAATAGTGAAATTAAGATATCTTTATATATTGAGCAATAAAAATAATAAATAAAAGAAGGAAATCATCACTAAATCAATATCATCTGTAGCCAAAAAGCAGCGATACAATTATAACTAGACTATAAATCGAAATAAAACACTGCCTTGATGATGAAAGAATTTTATTTATTTTTTATTGCGAAAAAGTTAGACAAGAATATTTAACAGTTATTTCATAAAATGATTCACCCAGGACGACATTTAGCAAACAAACTCAAAGAATATAGTCGAACGCAAAAACAATTTGCGGATCTTTTGGGAAAAAAAGTAAGTGAAGTAAATGAATTAATTAATGGAAAAAGAAATATAACTATTCAGCGAGACATTTTACTCGCTATTGTTTTTGATCAAGAAGAAGGAGTCTGGATAAAACTACAAAATGATTATGATTATAGTATTGCAAAAATGAAATTGGATAAGAAAAAAATCGATGATATCAAAAAAAGAAAAAACCAAATGAATAAACATCAAGTGTTTTCAAAATTTTAGTTACATAGAAATATCGTATAATAGAGCCAAAGATATATAGAAATGTAGAGAAAAAAACTATTTATCTATATCACCATTTATCTATTTCGCTAACATAAAATGAAACAAAAGAAATTAAAAATAGCTATGGCAGGGTGAGGAACGGGATGACATGTTTTTCCTATCAAAAGCCTCTTAGAATATGTAGAACAACACAAACAATTTTCTTCACATATAGATTCTATTTATTGGTTTTGAGACAAAAGATCTTTAGAGAAGACAGTTTTTCAAGGTATCAAAAACGCTCATAATTCACAAAAAAAATGATATACACTTAATTTTATTCCCATATATTCAGGAAAATACCGTAGAGAAACATTTCTCAAATCTAGAGTAAAGAACATTAGAGATCTTTTCCTTTTTGGAATAGGAATTATTCAGTCATTATTTCGATTGATTTACCATAAAATAGATGTGATTTTCTGTAAATGATGATATATTGCTCTTCCTGTTGTTATTGCTGCTTGGATCTTACGTAGAAAAATAATTGTCCACGAATCAGATACTCACTCATGATTGGTAAATAAAATTGCCTCTAAATTTGCATGGACGACCTTTACTTGATTTGATGGTGTTCTGCCTAAAGCAAAAACAGTTGGTCAGATTCTTTCAGAAGAGATTATTGTAGATGAAAAAGAAGCAAAAATGTTTCTTAAACAGTATCCAGAACTAAAAAAAGATAAACCTTGGATTTTGGTTGTTGGAGGTTCTCAATGATCACAGAGGCTCTATCAATCAATTGTTAAAGCATTGGAATCAGACAAAACCCTTCAAACAGATGTTCAGTTTCTAGTTGTTCTTGGGCTTCTTAATAAAGATTTAAGACCCCAATTTGAAAGGTTTCCCAATGTTGTTTGTTTTGATTTTGTTACTCAAAAAGAGATGGGAATGTTATGTTACCACTGTGATATAGCTATTACTCGTGCTGGGACGACCTCATTAGCAGAACAAAAACTTTATAATATGAAACTTTTTATTGTCCCTATCGCTTGGACTCACGATCAGTATGACAACGCAAATCGATATCAAGATAATTATTGAGATATTCTTATCGACCAAAAAGATGAAGGATTCTTAAATAGACTTATTCTTGAGATCAAAAAACACAAAGACTTCAAAAAAGTTCTGATTCTTCAAGATAGGTTGGCAACTATTTCCAAGGCCAAAGAGGAAATTTGGGAACATATTGTAGATTAATTATCATAAAAAAGAGAATACCACGTTGTGTGGTATTTTTTTATAAAAATTGACTTGTGAGCTGATAAAACTTTTGTCCTACTTTTGTCAGTTTTTTTCTTATAGGGGGATTTTTACAATTCGGGGGATTTATTTTTTATCTCCCAAAAGTATGAAAAAAACCACAGCAATCAATGTTCAATGAGTAGCTATTGGTATAGTAGAGACCAATAAAGAGAGTTATATCAGTTTGACCGATATAGCTAGGTATAAGAACCAATATCAACCAGCAGATGTTATTAAAAATTGGTTAAGGCTTAAAAGTACTATAGATTTTTTATGATTATGGGAGTATATAAATAACAAAGATTTTAAAGGGGTCGAATTCGACCAGTTTAAAAATGAAGCAGGAAATAATTATTTTGTTTTATCTCCTCAAAAATGGATAGAAAAGACGCAAGCAATATGATTAATAACAAAATCATGAAGATATTGATGATGAACTTTTGGACACAAAGATATAGCCATAGAATTTGCTAGTTGGATTTCTATTGAGTTTAGATTATACTTAATCAAAGAGTTTCAAAGACTCAAAGAACAAGAAGTTAAATCATTGGACCGAGACGTCAAAAGATTTCTCACAAAAATGAACTATAGAATCCATACAGACGCTATCAAAGACAACTTGATTCCCAAGGAACTATCCCAAGACGAAATAAATCACATTTACGCTGATGAAGCAGATGTATTAAATAAAGCATTATTTGGACAAACATCAAAACAGCGAAAAGATCAAAATCTTAAAAAAGAAGGAAATATGAGAGATTATGCAAATATAGAACAACTTATAGTCTTAGCAAATCTAGAAAGCATAAATGCAGAATTTATTAAAATGTGAATAGATCAGCCCAAACGTCTTCAAATACTCAACCAAACAGCAATAAGCCAAATGAAATCATTGATTCAAAATCAGAATGTAGAAAATATCAACAAACTAAGTTCTTAAATTTTTATCTTCTAAAAATTTTTCTTATGGCAAAACGTCTTCGAATTATCTTTTTAATAACACTAACCTACTTTTTTATCATTATTCCCGTACAGTCAGAGCAACAAGCTACAGGAGAACAACAAAATGTCCAAGAGAATAATTATTGACCAGAAATAACCTCAGAAAATGTATCAGAAATTACGCAAGAAAATGCTATCAACGATACTGGCCAAGATATTAAAATTGAAGAAATTTCTTCTGGATCGATACATTGACCACAGACGGATCGGTATCTTTCTGAGAATAATTTTGAAACAGGTATTACCTGAGAAATAGAACAAATAAACATCCAACCACAGATAATTATCTCTGAAGTTTACTATGATGGAACAGAAGAGTGGATAGAAATCACCAACTTAGGGTCGAATTTTTCTGGAGAGGTGGAATTAGAGGCATCACAGACTAATTTTTTTTCAGTTTCTCTCCAGCAGAATCAATCAATTATTTTGACAAAATCCTCACAATTATATAGCCGAATATCTCCGTTAGTTGTCAAACAATCACTTCCATTATCCTTTAGTTTTACTGATACCAAAGCTATTTTTATTCAGTTAAAGCGAAGCGGACAATTGATTGATACTTTTCAAGCAGAGACAGGATTGGTTCTTAAATATAATGATAAGAAAACATCTCTTATCAAAGAAAATATAAATCAAGTCTGGAATGTTTCAGGGTCACTATCTGCTATTAATGTCACACTTCCTTATCTTGCGAGCCCGGGATTTTTTGAAAACACATTAAATTTTTCATCAGGGGATCAAAATCAGGGAACAGGATGATCAGAAAATATTTTTACAGGAGATTCTTGATCTTCTAGTTGATCAGATCTGGGGGGAGGCGGAATGTCCGGAATTGTCGACACCCCGACACCTTCCTCCCCCCAGCCCAACACCCTCTCAATCACAGAAATCTACCAAAGTAACTGACTTTTATCAGATTTTATAGAGATTCAAGCTCTCCAATCTTTCAGTGGCAAGGTCTTCCTTTCAGGATCATTATTAAAAACAGGTTTAAACCTAGATTTATCTCTGAAAGACCAAGAAAGAATTATTGTTGTCTACTTTGATAACTGATGGTTATCAAGTCAAAAAAAGACTGAAAATACTAGTTTAGAACTAAACAATTCTTGATTTCTTCAACTACTTGGACAAAGTGGACAGGTTTTCGACATGATTCAGATTTTGTCAACCTCATGAAATAAGTCAAATTATAACTGAGATTTATCAAATTGAGATATCGACACTTTCTCAGAAATCGACGATTTTTCACCTTGATTTGATGAACAGTTTCTTGTCTATTCTAAGATAATAAATGCTTATATTACCTGACAAAACAACCAAAATACCTGATTTTCTGACCAAACAGGCTCCTGAGGGCTGTCCACTGATTTTCCTCAAAATTGACAAGATTTGTCCTGAACAACCTCCTCTGGATACCAATTTTTCCGAAAAAATCTTCAGATCACTGCCCTCAGCCACCTCACCCCAGAATCTCTCACTATCAAATCAAATCTTAATTTCACTATAGACCTTTCAAAAAAAGATCGATATCTTTTAACCAAAGAAACGCTTACAGGCGATCGAAAATCTACCAAAAAATATCTTACGGGAACACTTTCTTCGGGCCAATCTACAATAATTTCCAAAACACGATGATTTTTGGATGCCGGAAGTTGTATAGGGCTTTTTTATCAAACAGGACAAGTAGATCAACGATGTTATGGATCCGCTCTACCACAACAAATTATCCAAGAACAAAAACCAGAACTTGAAGATGAATCAGAATCTATTCCCAACATAATCATTGTCTGACTTCTCCCTAATCCCGTTGGCAAAGACGACAAAGAAGAAGTCCACCTCCTCCGAACTCTTAATTCCTGATCAAATTTAATATTTCCCATTAAAAATTTAACATTAGAAGATAGAGCCCTTTACCTCAAAATCAATACCACCAAAAAATATCTCACCGGCACGCTTTCATCCAATCAAGAAAAAACTTTCATTGGATCATTGGGTTTGGTTAATAAACCAACTTGTGCAGAACTTCGATATAAGACAACGCTTTTGGATAGTTACTGTTACCCCCAACCCCAAGAAGGACAATATTTCGAAAAAGGAAAGGAAAATGTCGAAAATGAAACAGGATCCATTATTCAAAATATTCCCAATATTCATATCCAATGACTTCTTCCAAACCCCAAATGAAAAGATGATCAAGAATTTATTTCTCTTTTCCGAACCCCAGAAATCGAACCAGTTACCAAAGGATCTGCTTTAACATGAGTTACGAATAACAGCGAAGTAATCCATCTGGGATTATCTATTACCGGATCAAATTTACCATTACCACCAAAATCTCTCTACCTTCTCAACGACACCAAAAAGACTTATTTTAGTTGATTACTCGAAGCCAATACAGGTACGATTTTTAAAGGGTCCCTAGGACTTCTCAACAAAGCACACTGTGTCGAATTACGATATAAAGAACACCAACTCGACCGTTTTTGTTATCCTAACCCAAAAGAAGATGAATATTTCGGTACCTGAAATTTTATATTACAAACAATACAAAAGTCAGATTTTAATATTTTACAAAAAGTCTGATTTACTGTCACTGGTTCCAAAATCTGCGTTAGCTACTACGATCAATTTCTTACTTGCCGCAGTCTACCAGCATCCAAAACTTCCATCAAGCTCAAAAACGAAAATAAACTCTACAAAACATATTTCAGTTTGTTCCAAAATTATTTGATGAAAGATTGGTCTACGCTTTATTACAACACAGATATCAAAACCTACTTCGACACATTTAAACAAGCAAAATCAAGCGTTTCCAAATTCAATCAAACTGTTTTCATCAGCGGCCAACAATTCAACTCCTATGATCTTTCAGGTCAAATCCAGTTGACAACGAATAATGACAAATCAGAAGAATTAATAATAAACGAGAAAACCTTACGAAAAAGGTTTTTACTTCGACTTTGATTATAAAATGCTCTTGATTTATTGTGTTTAATTTGTATACTATATGTATATAGTTTATATATTAATTGTATACAAATGTCTTCAACAAAAGTAATAGCAAATCTTAGAATAGAAAGCGCACTGAAAGAGCAAGCATTTGAAATAGCCAATCAAATGGGTTTATCATTATCTGCAGTAATGTCTCTTTTGCTTAGAAAGTTTGTTTTGGAAAAAAGAATAGAGATTTGACTAGATGAAAATTGATTTACCCCAAGCAAAAAAAATATAATGAAATCAGCTTTGGACGATTCAAGGGGAAATTGAACATCTTTTGATTCTGTCCAAGATCTTTTAGATAGTTAAATTTCTAAATGTACAAGAAGGTAGCTTGATCCAGATTCAAAACAGATTTGAAATCATATAGAAACAACAAGAGAGTATTAGAAGAGTTAGAAAAGATAATAAATATGATTTGTCTTAGGATTAGCTTACCAGCAAAAAACAAAGATCACGAGTTAAAAGGAGATTTTTTATGAATAAGAGAATGTCACATATTTCCAGATGTCTTATTGATATATGAAATAGATGACGAACAAAAAATAATTCGTTTTATCAGGATTGGATCTCATAGTGATTTATTTAAATAAGGAAACGCTTTCAAGTCAAATTCAATTGACAACAGCTTATCAATGATTATCTTGAAAACAATCCCAAGACAAAAATCCTTGGCGAAAAGTTTTTTTACAACGATTAGGAGTTTAACTGAGTCATTGCGAGCAGAGTTTAATAATCTAACTAAAAAAACATATTAAATTTAAAACTTAAAATCACATGAAACAAGCCTACCTCAAGTGATATTATGGTTATAAAAATTTTTGAGATGAGCTCCTTTTTTTTGGGGTAGTTGATCGAATTTTTTCTCATTATCCAGAAATTGAAGAGCTTGTTGTAGAGGTTGGAAACAAAACACGGATGGAATATTGGGTGAAAAAAAATTATCAAGAACATCTTTCAAAAGATAGATACAAAAAAATTTCCTTTGTTGAAATCAAACAACATCGCCGAAAACGATTGACTCATGTAATAAGTCTTCTTGGATTTTGAAAATATAGATCGTATTTTAAGTTTTTTGGATGAGGAGAGGTACTCAGTGATGAAAGACCCTTTCCTCATGATGGACGAAATATTCCTCTTCTTTTTTTCTCAACAGTAAGGAAATCAAAATTTATGCTTCTTGGAGGAATAGGAAGTCCCAAGAAAAAAAGGACAAAGCTTCTCTATAACCTAATTATTCCTAGGGCAAAAGGAATAATAACAAGAGAGCAGACCTCGTATAAAACTGCCCTCAAACGAAATTGATTGGTAAGTATTCATCAAGATTTTAGTGAACATATCATCCAAAAAATTGATTGCGAAAAATCAAAAGAATCTGGCTCTTATGTCCTTATTAATTGTAATCTTAAATCGCGAAACGCTAAAACAAAACAAGATATTGTTGATTTCTGTAAAACCCACATCGACCATAAAAAAATATTTTTTCCCTGTGATATGAATGATGATACTTATTGTTTTTATGATCTTCAACAAGATATTCCAGATCTAGAAATGTATGATTGGACCAAGCATTCTTTGCAAGAATCTCTCTGTCTATTAAAGTCTACAACAGCAGCAATTTGAGCAAGGCTTCATTTTCTTTTTCCGCTCAAACTTTACAAAAGAAGATTTGTAGCAATTAAATACGCAGAAAAAATTTCAAAAATGATAGATTAAGAAATTTTACAAGAAAAAAACCAGACAATAACTGATCAAAAATTTGTCCTACTTTTGTCAGTTTTTTTCTTATAGGGGGATTTTTATAATTCAGGGCGATATCAAGAGATATCGTTTTTACTCTCTAAAAATCCCCCATGAACGAAAGAGATCTTAGACTTATTCTTACTGAAAAATGTAATTATCGTTGTACATTTTGTCATCATGAAGGTGTCGTACACGATATTTTCCAGACACTCAACAACGAGGATTATCTGTTTTTGTACGACACTGTTAAACAACAACAAAACATCCAAGATGTTAGTCTGACTTGATGAGAACCATTAATGTACCAAAAAATTGAGAGTCTATGTAAACTTTTATATGATCGCTGAGCAAAAATTACTTTGGTTACCAACGGATCTTTGCTCAATATGCATCATGAGGTCGGAAAGTGGGTTCATAGAATAAATCTCTCACTTCATACATTAAATCAATGACAATATAGAGATATTACTCAAACAAGAACCAGATTGGACCATATTATTTCAAATATACAACTGATGAGAAAATTGTATCCAAATCTTCTAATAAGGATAAATGCTACTGTTGTTAAATGACGCAACGACAACAAAGAAGATATTGCCACATTGGTTGATTTAGCAGAACAATACAGTCTTTCTATTAAGTTTGTCGAACTATATCCAAACAATCAAACCAATCCTGGAGGATCTTGGTTTCGAAAAATATCAAGAAAAACCAAGACAAGTTATCTATGGAAGAGGGAAACGCATTATTGTTTTAACTAAAATTTCTTGTTGAGCAACAGGTCAAGAAGAACATGTTATCGCACCACAGGAAAATGATATTTTTGTGAGTCCTGATGGTCTCGTTTCCCCATATCCTTCTAGTGAAAATAAGGTTTCCTTATTTGATGCGATCAAAAAACAAAATAGCCAAGAAGTTGCCCGCCTTCTCCAACAAGCCATAGATCAAGTCGACCCCTCTAGAATCCCTCAAAAAGTTTTAGCATAAAAAAATAGTATGAAAGAGAAAGATTTTGATGGCTGGAATAACGAAAAAAAGAAAATTGATAAGGATTTATCAAAAAAACACTTATGGGTAAACAAAAGAGAAATCCGACTTTATTATGTATGAGTTAATGTATGAAATGAAATAAGCAAAAATTCACCATATATAAGACCTTGTTTAATTATAAATAATTATTTTATAGGAGACTTAATAGTTATAATACCTATAACGACAAAATATAAACCAAATTTTGAAAAGGTTTTTTATAAATTACCAATAAAATCTAGTATATCTAGTTTTTTGATGTTAAATCAAATAAAGGTTATTAGTAAAAAAAGATTGGTGAGAAAAATTTACATAGAGAATAAAAAAATATCAACAATAATTTTTGAAGAAATAATAAACAAAATGAAAAATTTATTATAAAAAAAACGGCCTTTTGGGCCTCGGAAAAGCGCATTTATTTAAAATAAACCGCTTAAGTTAATTTAATTATAAATAAAAAAAATCAGATTTCAAATCTTTTTACATATTAACTTTCTTTCCATGTTAGAATTCGAAAAAACATTTCTTCTCAAGACAATTCCTTTTGATTTGGAAAAATATCCGCACAAAGAATTGGTTGATCACTATATTCCCGTGGAATCAGAACACCCAAAACTCAGGCTTCGCAAACGCGGAAATCTCTTCGAAATCACCAAAAAAACATTGGTCCAGGAAGGAGATTGCTGTGTCCAAAAAGAACAAACTATAGACTTAAACAAACAGGAATACGACGCTCTTGCCCAGCTTCCCAACAAATATATTCGCAAACTAAGATATTACGTTCCTTACGAATGACTCGTCCTGGAAATAGACCTTTTTCAAGACAACCTCGACGGCCTCATCCTTATGGATGTCGAATTTCCAGATCTTCAAACTATGGAATCATTTTCAATTCCGACATTCTGCCTTGCTGAAGTTTCTCAAAATCCTGCCTTTGCTGGCGGTATGCTTTGCGGAAAAAACTACGCGTCTTTGAGTTGACTCATTAGACAGTACAAAGGAGAATTATAAAATAATTCATTACATAACTAAGATATTATGCTTTTTCTTGTTTTTTTCTCGTTGTTTATCTGTGTAATAACGATTACTGAACTCCCGATAATTCTTTTTTTGTTGCGATGAATAACATTTTTTCTTCTAGTGAAAAAATATTATCACAAGGTGTTTTTTATAATAACTTGAGCCTGTTTTCTCGCCTTACTCAGTCGACAAGTGTATCAACGAAGATATGGGGTAGTTCTATACTTTTCATTGCATTCGGAGTGACAA
>CAZUIS010000029.1:0-10847 GCA_964620295.1 uncultured Candidatus Peribacteria bacterium | reverse complement strand
ATCTTTACACTCTTCAGCTCTTTTCCAAAGGAGATCAATATTAGCAATTTCAAGTTGTTTTGCCATATCTCAAATTGCATCAAGCTTTTTTCTTACCGAATCCATTCCGGTAAAATGAACATCAGGATATTCGATCGCCAAAGGCAACAACGGAAATCATCCTCCCGTACCCACATCACAAACCTCCATCCCCGCTTGAAAATCAAACACATTTTTTACTTCCAACGCATCACGAATATGTTTATCAAAAACACCCTGCTCATCTCTAATTGCACTCAGGTTTATTTGCTTATTTTTTTCCAAAAACACATGTATTAATTTTTGTCGTTTTGCTTCCATCGAGTATATAGTATACATAAAATTATAAACCCATTCTATAAAAATCCAGTTTATTAAAAAGGTTTTTTAAAAGATTTTTTTTGATATCATTTTTCTTATGTTCATCCACCAATTCTCACAATCAATCCAGAATATTTTTTTGGATAGATACTTGGTGTTTGGTCAAAAAAGAAATAAGATAATCAATAAATGTGGATTGCTTCATCACTTTATCAAACATAATTTTTGACCTTTGTTGAATAATCTTTTCATTTGCTCTATATCCTTTTGACAGCAAGAAATCAATATCAAAAAGATCTCTATTGGCTATTTTATCTTTTTGTTGATATCTACTAAAAAAAGCACAAAATTTATGAGCAAACATATAATCAATCTTCATAACTTGCACATCAATACCAGACAGGTTTTTGACTTCATAGACATCGTCATAGAGTTTGGAAGAAATTTCTATTTTTATTTTTTTTTCTCCACCATATTGAGCAATATATCTAATACTATTTTTCAAGGTACCGTCAATTCTAAACGTCATATCAGAAATAACACTTTGAAGATAATTCAACAATTCTTTTTTGAGAGTAATCATTTCCGAAGACAACATTACTTTAGTTACATTAAAGTCTAAATCGACAGAAAATCTATCTAAATTATAAAAAAAATATAAAGCAGTTCATCATTTCAATCATAAAAGATGTCCAAACTTACTATCATACAAATGCTTCAATATACGGAACATTTGAAATTTATGCTGGTATTGCCATATTGATGCCATAACGCTCCAAAGTAGATAAAACAGTTTGTTTGATACCAGGATTGAATACAGAATAAACACCAAGAATTTCATCAAGAATATTTCTATCAAACATATCCGAAGATAATCTATCGAAATAATAATAAGGATTTCTTCGTAAAGTATCACAAAATGCTCTTTCAAATCAAGCTATTGTATATCAATTTTTGTGGATGAGTCCTCAACTATAGACCAAAAGTTCCTTGGGAAATCTACTATATTCAAAAGAAATCTGATATTCTTTTAATGAAACAGATAATGATTTTTTGTAAAGCCCAGCGACAAAGATCGTATCATAATATTGAAATATGGCTCAAGTTGAAGACAAAACAGTTTCAAAAGAAAGATAGCTCGGTGAATAAAGCATATTTGCTAATACAAAAAAATCCTCTTTTTCCAAAGAATAAAGAGCATCACCAACAAGATATATTCATTTTCTAATCTTTATTAACTTTCCTTTTTTAAGATGATAGGATAATCTTTTTTGAAAAGTATTTCAGTCAACACCTCGCAAAAGTTTAAGATCAGCCGAAGAAAGTATTTTTTTTTGTAAAAATCACATTTTTACGAATATGTATAAAAATATACATATTTATTTTAATCGTTTTTATGAAATTTGCAAGAGATTTTTTACAATCTACCATTTACACATAGTCCCAGACTACTCTATCTCCAAAATATTTTCTAAACAATCAATCAAACACTTCCCTATCCGTAGTCGAAACTCTAACTAAACCATCCTCACCAAGTTCTAATTCTTTCAATACATTAAATTCTGGTTCTTTTTTTTGTATAGCAATCCAATCTTGTTTATTATAAATCAAAGTTGCAAGAAAAATACTATTCACACTCTGTATATCAATTTCCTGACAAAGTTCACGCAAAAATTGATCATAGATCTCTACATATCCCGATACTGGTAACAACGGCAAAAACCTAAGTCCAACCTTCCATCATTTTTGCTGTAAAATTTTTATTGCAAAAATTCTCTCTTTCAAAGAAGAAGATCAACGCTCATATTGGTCAATAATAGATTGTGGATTCAAAGAAAATGCTATCTCCGTATTTTTTGGCACAAGCTCCATATTCAACAATGATTGAATATTTCCAGATTTCGTACGAGTTTCCATCAAAATATTATCAAATTGTTCAAAAAATGGGATAAACGACTGATGAAAATCAGATAACTGATTCATTCACACCAAATCTGCATAATTACTCGCATAAAACACAATTTTTCCCGTATATCATCCATTTCTCATCTCTAAAATTTTAGTCTTGAGCTCTTGTTGAATATCTTCATAATTCACAAAAACCACCGGAAAATCATTTTTGAACGCTCCTTTAAGATAACAGTAAGCACAATCAAAAACACAATTAAGCTGAGTCACAAAGAAAAAAGCCTTAGCATCTTGATACCCATAATTTTCCGGCACAGGAAACAGTTTCAAACGATCACTTTTCGCCAAAATAATGCATTTCTCCGTAGGATATCCTATTTTCTTATCAAACAAATTTTTATAATGCTGAATCTCCACCACATTTGCACCAGAAAATCTCGACAAAATTTGCTTCGTCAACGGATATTCTTTTGTTTGCTGTTCGAGATAGATAAGCATTTTTAATTTTACTTCGTAAAGTTTGGTTTATAATATATAATGAAAGATTATCAATTATCCTAGTATTATCAATAACTTAAGCAATAAACAAATATATAACAAATGAACGCTTACATTTTTAGGTAAAGAAAACATATGAAGCCAATTTGTTTGTGTTTTTTGCCGTTAAAAAATGTAAACAGCGAAGGTGATATATTGTTTGTTTTTTATTATAACACAATAACTTAATAAGTGAGCAATAAAAAGAACAAGCAAAAAAAGAAAACATCAACAAATCAACACTATCTGTAGCCAAAGCAGGAATTCAATAATAATTGGACCTTATATCGAAACATTATATTGCTTTGATGGTTGATGCATTTTGTTTGTTTTTTATTGCGAAAGAGTTTTAATCTCTCATTCTTTTACATCTCCCAATGAAAATTTTCCTTCACGAATCCTAATCAAATCTTCTACATGATATCTCATTGCACTCATCATTCTCCTAATATGTCTTTTTTTTCCCTCATTCAAAACTATTCTCACTACACATGAAGGACTTTTAACCACATTTTCCAACAAAAATTTTCCATATGTATTATACATTTTATCATCCAAAATTTGACATTCTACAGCTTTTAAGTCTTCTTCTTGATCATTAATTCCCTCGAGACAACGTTTTGCATCTTCTTGACGAAACGACTTATTTAACGTAACAAGATATTCCTTGGTTATTCCATGACGAGGATGTTCATATTGATCAACCATTTTGGCATCATTGGTCATCAAAACAAGCCCACGACTGTTACTATCCAATCTTCCTATATAATACCATCCATGATACTCTTTTGGTAAAAGTTCGTAAATAGTGGCATTATGAGGATCTGATTTACTACAAACATAGCCTATTGGTTTATAAAAAACAATAAATTCTGATTTTTTTTCAGTATCCGAAATAGTATATACCAAAGAGGTATTTTGAAATTTTATACTATCCCCATTTTGCAATACCTCTCCATAAGAATCTACTCTTTGGGTATTCAAAAAAACAGTGCCTGCATCAATAGCTGCGGTAATAACTCTTCTAGAGAATCATTGTTGCTGAAGAAACTCACGTAATTTCATTTTTTTTTAGAACAAAACAAAAAAAGCCGACGAATCGGCTTTTTTGTATTGTTTCTGTAATAACTTTCAACTGAAAATTATTCAGCAGCTGGAGCTTCAGGAGCTACTTCAGCAGCAGGAGCTGTTTCTTCAGCAACTGGAGCTGTTTCTTCAGCAACTGGAGCTGTTTCTTCAGCAACTGGAGCTACTTCTTCAGCAACTGGAGCTACTTCTTCAGCAACTGGAGCAACTACTTCTTCAGCAACTGGTTCAACAACAGCTTCTTCAGTTGGAGTTGTGTTAACACATCCAGCCAAAGTAAATGATACAGCAAGAACTGCTAATGTTAATAACTTTTTCATTTCAAAATTCTCGTAAAAAGATAAAAATGTTTGAAACGCCGCCAATATAGAAAAAAAGATGTCATTTGCAAGACATTTATTATTTTTTTTTGAAAATGTAAAAAAAAACATGAAAAGATTGAAAAACACTATAGAAAAACATATAGTAAAATATCCTTTTTTAACGCCGCTCCTATTCTTATACTATGGAAAACACGGAATACTGAACACAAATAGAAAAAGTAAGGTGAAAATACATAAAAATCCATAAAATTCTTTTTTCATATGGTATTTTTTTTGTTATTGCTATTTTTTCATCAATAGTGGCTTATAATGTTGTATCAAAAGAAAATCCACAAAATTGAGGAGAAGACTCTTTATTCCTCCAAAAAGAGAAAAAAATAAGCGACTTCCTCAAAAAGATATCTCAAATAGACCAACAACAAACATTAACAGGTCCAATTGCTTTAGGACAACTTTCAGAAACTGATGGGTATATAGAATCATTTAACAATATAGTTTATTACAAAGGGTTTGTTTTACCTAGATTTTTTTGGGTAGCAAAATCGGCCCCTTTACAACCAATTGAGTATTTCAACAAAGGAACATATACAATAGATGAAATAGACACAATTTTCAAAAATATTTTTATAGGAAGTAACAAAAACACAACACCACCACCAAAAAATGTATCATTTCCCCTGTCTAAGGATATTATAACTGATTTTAACCTACAATGTGTTTCTCAATCAAAAATTAGCAATACTATTTGTGACATATTTATCACCACTTTTTTAGAAAAATTTTTTATCTACAATATAGAAACAGATAGCGAAAACTTTTTCACAATAACAAACAATCTGCTTCAACAAAAAAAATATAACCAAAAAACATGCAAAAGTTTACTATATTATACCTATTACACCGAAAAAGAAAATGACTCTATTGAAAACCTGCTTCAAAAATGTAATTGAGAAGAACAAATAAAATATAAATTATTTGTAGATTTTGTAGAAATACAAAAAGAATTGTTTAGTAAATTTATTAGCAATAAAATTTACAAAGATGAGATTTTAAATATCTATAAACTCATTTCCTTTCAACAAATAATAAATGATGACATTACAAACAAAATAATAAATACAGATCGTCTCAACTGATATTTTAATTTTATCCAAGAAATACTTAAAAGGAATAAGATACCGCTTTTTTACAAAGAATTAACCTATTTTTTCAACAATTATTATATCAAAAAAGCAATAGAGAACATAGAAATCACAAGCAAAATAACCAACAAAACAGAAATTGACACTATTGCAAAACAAATCATTTCAATAAACAACGGAAATCCTTTGATAGGATACCTATGACTAAAAGATCAAATAAATAAAAACATTATAGAAAAAGATATTGTAATCTCCGAATCAAACACAGGAAATATAAGCTATGAGACAAAAATAGAACACTTACTTGAACAAATAAAAGATATAGATATCAAACAAAAGTTTATTTCTGGAAACAATATTCTTATCTATTGATTTTGGAAAATAGAAACAAAAAGCGATAATAGTATTGAGACAAAAATAACAAGCGTTGCCACAAAATTACGATTAGAAGAAAATAAAAACACGCTATTAGTAAAACAACTATTTTTTGAAAAATTTGAAGAAATTTCAACAACAATAAATAAATTAATCGAAAATCAAAAGCGATATTTCGCTGATCTTCAAAAATATATCTATCAAAATACTTTTCTTTTCTGAGATCAGCGCGAAAACACACAAAATAATGAAGCAGAAATATGTAAACAGATTCAAGATGAAATTCCCAACCAAGAAATAAAGACATGTAATAACAACAAAGTAGAAATAGATATCTTGCGAAAAAACAAAGTAATAATGATGACATTCTTTCATGACAATTTTTTACTAAAAAATATAGAAATATCAGACAGTGAAGCAAAAACACAACTCAATCAATATTTACAGAATCCAGACATTCAAAGCCAAATAACATACAACAAAGTAACCAAACAAGACTTTGTAAAATTTGTAAAAGAAACGATTGTCTGATTTTTGAATTTTTCTCCAAAAGACGACATAAACTTCCAATGATCTACAAACACTCTACTTATTATAGAAAGAATAAAACAATATCTATGAATCCAAGTGAACGATATCGTAGAAAAAAATCAAAAAATACTTGTAGATTTTACCATAGGAGGAATTCCTTTTTTGTGATATTATAATCTCCAAGAACATAAAATAGCACCAATTTATTTTAAAGAAGCAACCACAACAGGCGCTCCTGTTGCAATAAAAAATCTCATATTACACCTTGCTGACGAAGGAAAACCTCTCATAAATATGTTCATTTTACAACCACTAGAAGTCATCAAACAATATAGTCCCGAAGAATACCTCCTTTACCAAAAATTTATCTCTGAAAAATAATATATGTACAAAAGATTCACCTTAGACGAGATCAAAACAATTCAAAACACCTTTATTCAGAATCTATACAACAATATGAAAAAAGAACGTTGTATAAGCCTGATTGATTTTTTTAAAAAAATTTTTAGAGATGGTTCAGATATTTACTATTGTAACAGGACGGAAGTCACGTTCAGCTGTTCAAAAACAGACAATACTATCATACTAAGAGATGAAAGAGAAAAAATAGAAGTAATTTTAGATGAAGAAAGCAAAAAGAACCTGCATAATATTATCAAAAATTTTGTAATCAAAAAAGAAAAACAATTCTGACAAAAAACAATCGAACAAATACTTATGGATGAATTTTCTAGTTGATGATATATGACAATAGACAACAAACCATATATGGTATACGATATTGAAACAACACTAAGTGATGATATCAAAGACGCAAAATTTCTTCTTGGATATGCACTGTATCCTGCAGAAGGAAACAAAATGCAATACGAATATATTACCCAAGAAACCCTTGCAGAATTTGTTCAAAAAATGATAGATTTTGATGGATATATTGTTGGGTATAACAACATCTGGTTTGATAACCCCGTATGTGTATATAACTGCTGATGAACACAAGATCACATAGATGAAATAAATAGAAAAAGCATAGATTTATACGTATTTCTCAACAAACTCACAGGAAAAAGATTATGATTAAATAAAGTTGCAACAGCTCTGGTAGGAATCCAGAAAACATTAGAATCAGGTGCTGAGGGAGAAACTCTTTGGAAAAAATATCAAGAAACTGGAGAAATAAAATATCTAGAAGAATTCAAAACCTATTGTAAAAACGATGTGAGAATGACAACACTTCTTATGCTATATCTTCTCCATTTTAAAAAAGTATTTATAGAAGGGGAAGAAAAAAACTTTGATGAAGACGACTTTTTAAGACTATCAAATAGCACAGAAAAAGAAATATTACAAGAAAACTGACAACAAGCCACAGCATTATTTTAATCAAAGACTTCAATACCTTTATAAATTTTTCAAAAAATTAATGCTCGAAATCGAAAGAAAATTTTTATTAAACGAAATTCCAGAAAACATAGAAAATTGTGAAAAACAAGAAATTTTACAATGATATTTTGAAGAACACAAAACTACCAAAAGAGTAAGAAAAACAACCTCCTATAAAAATGGAAGAAAGTATATAACCTACACCCTAACAAAGAAACAAGGAAAAGGATTGATAAGAGAAGAAGAAGAAAAAAAAATATCAGAAAAATCTTTTGAAGAATATCGAACATTTGCTCAACAATATCAAATACAAAAAACTCGTTATCTCTACCCCCACAACAACACCATCATAGAAATAAACCAATTTCATAACAATCTTGATTGATTATGGATGGCTGAAGTGGAATTTTGATCAGAAAAGGAAAGTAAAACATTTGATGCACCATCTCGATGCTACAAAGAAGTAACCGAAAAAAAAGAAGCGACTAACAGATATTTAGCCGTATATTGAATGGATAAGCTTATTAAAAAAACAAATTACAAAGACATCATAACAAAATTTCAACTCAAAAGTTTTTATAATAACGAAGCAAAAAAATATAGTCAAACAAGAAAAAAACACCGAAGCGATGCTACAAAAATACTTGATCATCTCCAAAACTATCCCAAAAAAAATATTAAAATAATAGAAGTAGGATGCGGTAGCTGAAGATTTCTTCAACACCTAGAACTACTAAAAGACAAAAATATTGAATACACAGGAATAGATCTTTCAGAAAGACTCATAGAAGAAGCAAAAAAAATCTCTCTCAAAAAGAATATAAAAGCTACTTTTATTTGTAAAGATATGGTTACTTATTTATCAGAATGTAAGCAAGAATCTATAGATATAATAGTCGGTATTGCAAGTTTTCAACACCTAGCAAACAAAAAACTAAGATATCTTTCTGCAAAGCACATGTATAGATGTCTTTTTTATGAAGGAGAAGTGCTTATGACAAATCGATCTTTTTCACTTCGAATGGTAAAAAAACATCGAAAAACGATGCTTACAAGTATAAAAAACAAACTTTTACATCGAACAAAAAGTGAGTGGAACAACTTGTTCATCCATTGGAAATCAAATAATATACTCTACAAAAGATTTTATCACATTTTTACCAAAAAAGAATTAAAAGAAATATTTTCACAAAGTGGATTTGTCATAGAAGAAATAGAATATATAACCAAAGAAGGAATACCAACAAACGACCGAAAAGAAGCGAACAACACAATAACAATTGCCAAAAAAAGTATTTTTATTCCATAATATACAAAAATCATGAAAAAATTTTCTCTAGTAACGATTGTCTTGGCTGTTTTTATAATGGCATGATGTACCACTTCCGTACAAGAGAACAATACAGATGTCCCAAAAGAAGAAAAAATCACTACGGTATCGTACGAAAACAAACAAAACAAATTAAAACTCAAATTCCCTTCTTCGCGAAATTTTAAAGAAAATGTATATGGAGCAACAGTTATGTTCTTTGCACCAAAAGTAGCTGAAACAACAGAAAATCTTTGAATAACAATAAAACTTATAGCATCAGGAGCAAATCTTGAAACACTTTATCAAGAGAATAAAGAAATTTTAAAAGAAATTGCTTGAGAAATCACCGTAGAAGAAGAAAAAGCAATCAAAATCGACAATTATCCAGCTAAACAAATTATTTATAGTTTTGTTCAAGAAAATCGCTCAATTAAACAAGAACAAATATTAGTTATCAAAGGGGAAAATGTATATATAATCAATTACACCGCAACAAAAGAAACATTTGCTACCCACAAAAAAGATGTTGATTCAATAATCAAAAGCATCAGCATTAGATAGATTATAAGTTTTAAATGCTAAAAAATATTTTAACATCTAAAATTTAAAATATAAGTCCAAGTTGTCGCATAACAATAGCACTACTCTGTCCAACATTCAACGATTCTTTAATTCCGTTCATAGGAATATAGACAACATCATCTATCATTTTCAAAGTTTCTTCCAATACTCATTCAACTTCATTTCCAAAAATCACTGCCACACCAGCTCACTTTTTCTTATAGTCATTAACAGCGATTGCTTGAGGTGTTATTTCTGCAGCCAAAACCGACAATCCTAATTCTTTGGCAACATTTATAGCTTCTTTGGTGAAACCAAACTGCCTAAGATCAACCGTTTCCTCGGCCCCCAAAGAAGTTTTTTTTACTTTGGGAACAGTCAAAGGAGACGGCGTATATCACGTAAGCCACACTTTCCAACCCAATGCATCAGCCGTACGGATAATATTTCCTACATTATAAGCACTACGTATATTTTCAAGGATAACAACTTTCATCTAATTATAACAAAAAAATAAAT
Source organism: uncultured Candidatus Peribacteria bacterium (assembly GCA_964620295.1). Taxonomy (GTDB): domain Bacteria; phylum Patescibacteriota; class Gracilibacteria; order Absconditabacterales; family Absconditicoccaceae; genus UBA5124. The sequence goes on along the minus strand of CAZUIS010000029.1, from coordinate 831 downwards.
TCTGATATTTCTTTTATCGTTTAGTCTTCCATTTTCAAGAACAGCTTGTTTTTGCAAGAACATTAACTACTATAAAACAAACTAAAATAAAATACTATGGAACTAATAAATGGACTTATAATTATTATAGCAGTATTTTTTATTATCGCAATAATCTCATCAGAAACAATAGTAATCATATACTGCTCAATAATAAGCATATTAAGAAAAATCAAACCTCAATTGGTAAAAAACTTTAGTATTTCTTTTTTTGAGGATTGGAAAGAAGATTCTCCTTTATTTTATCATATCTATGAATTTTTTCTTTTCATAACATATATGATAAAAATAACTATCGTTGATCTCTATATTAGAGATGAAAACCATAAATGGCTTCTAACAAAAAATTTAGAACAACTCAAAGAAAATCATAGAATTTTGTACATCAACTATCAAACAAAAGTTCGAATAAAAAAGCATTCTCAATCATTATAAGCCCCATATAGGGGCTTTTCTCATTGCAAAAAATCAGGAATTAACTATCATAACCATCAATTAAACAACAAAAAGAATAAACAAAACAAATATATTATAAGTGAGCGTTTTACATTTTAGGTAAAAAATACATGGAGCCAATTTGTTTGTAATTTTTTACCGTTAAGAAATGTAAACAGCGAACAATGGTATATTTATTGTTTATTAAAATAATTATTTATAACAATAGTATGAAACCAATACTTTGACTTGCTCCAATGGACGGATTTACGGATGCTGCATGCCGCAGCATAGCTCAAGATATCCGAAACGAATACTGAGATAAGAATCAGTACAATTTTTTCTTGTGGACAGAAT
>CAZUIS010000028.1:0-11054 GCA_964620295.1 uncultured Candidatus Peribacteria bacterium | reverse complement strand
ACTTTATGATTTATTCAATGATGAACAATCTTTCCTGCATATGAAACTTTGTGTCAATACTCAAATCAAGATTATTTTGAGTTTCCTAATTGTGAATATAAGTGTGATCTTTACAAAACGCAAACTACTTGTCAGGCTGAGTCAGATTTTTGTGATTGGTTATCAATGACGATTTCTTCATCATGTAGTTCACTTAAAACACAAACTACCTGTCAGTCCAAAAATGGTTGTACACGAAATTCTTGAGGAACTCCAATTCCATGAACATGTGTAGTACAAACTTGTTGATCTGCTCATGGTCAAACATATTCATCTCTTTCTATTACAAGCCCTGATTTGTGTAATGGGTGATCTGCTACAAATTTTGTAACAAATACTTCAAATTGGACATGGAAATGTGGTACTGCTAGTTGTAGCGCAAATAAGACTACTACGATAACACCAGCAAAATGTGATATTTGATTTGCTTATGAAACATGATCTGTTTGTGAGCCACCAACAATGTGTTATAGAGAAACCCATACTGATCCTTGATGTTGTTGTCCAAGAATACAGCTTGATCCAGAATGTACTTGTCCGTCTACGGCTTTATTGAGTGCATGTGACGGTAGTGCTGGTGTTTTTTACTGATCACCTCAAAATGCTGATTGAACTGCAGATTGTTGTTGTAAAATTCCACCAACATGAAGAGGACTTTAAATAAAAAAACCTAGCAATTGCTAGGTTTTTTTAATCATAATGAATTTTATTGCTTTTTGTAAAAAAGCTTATTTATTTGTTTTTTATTGCGAAAGAGTTTTAATCATTTTCATCACTATCTTCATAATCTTTTTTCTTATTCACTTTCTCAAACCCCAACTGTCCACATGCAGATTTTACGCTTCTTCCCATAGAATCTCTAACAGTTGTTGTGATACCAAATTTTTCCAAAATTCTTTGAAATTCACGTATTTTTTCCATATCGCTTTCTCACAAATTAATCGCAGGATTTGTATTGTAAGGAATTAAATTTACATGAGCCAATCTTCCACGCAATAGATGACAAAGTTCTTTTGCAAGTTCTGGTTTGTCGGTCACATCTTTGATCATAATATATTCGTAAAAAATTCTGTTGTTTGTCGCTTTTACATATTCGTCTATTGAATGCATCAAATCGTTTAGTTTGTAGGTTTTGGCGATAGGCATAATTTTGGAGCGAAGCTCTTGGTTTGGTGCGTGAAGTGATATCGCCAGTTTTACATCGATCATATCTGCTACCATTTTTTTGATTCCTGGAATTATTCCTGCAGTAGAGATGGTGATATGTCTTTTGGACAATGAAAGTCTATCTTGCTGCAACATTACTTGAATCGAGTGTTTCATATTGTCATAATTCAAAAGCGGTTCTCCCATACCCATAAACACAACATTTCTCACGGCATGCAAAGTGTTATCGTCTTTTTTACCAAACTTTTTTTTGATATAATTATTTGCGTAAAGAACCTGAGAAATGATTTCATCCCGAGTAAGATTTCTAGTGAAGCCAAGTTTACCTGTTACACAAAAAAGACAATTTACAGGACATCCAACCTGTGAAGAAATACACAAAGTGATTCTATTTATTTTTGGTTTATCGTTTTTGACGTGTTTTGCAGGTTGTCGATGATAGATAATCACACTTTCAATCAAATGCCCATCATGAGTTTTAAATCAGATTTTTGTTGTTTGTTTGTCCTCTTTGATTTTGTCTACTTCTAGTGAAATCGGTACAAATTTTTCAGCTAATTCAGCTCTCATTTCCTTGGAAAGAGTAGTCATATCATCAAATTCTATATTTTGATTTTTGTAAATTTCATAAAAAATCTGTTTCACTTTGAAGGGTTGAATTTTTTTTTCTTTGGCATAATTTGCTAGTGCTTGGTCATCGAATAATACTGGTTTCATGAATATAATTAAATAGGTAAATGGTCGAATAGTGACATAGGTAAATAGTCTATTTCTCTTTGGCCCTATTATACTATATATCTACCACAAAAAAACAAAACAAAATCGGATTTGCATTATCTTGTTAAATTTTTATAAGAGAGGAGAATGTTTTTTTAGTTGAATTCCTGTCATAATTTTAAAAAGCAGGCTTTATATTCTACTATCGAATGAAGTTTTTCTGAATAGAGAAAAAAGATACACCAACACGAAGACCGATCAAAGCCGTAGGTATAGTTTTTTTTATACTTTTGGGAACAGCTTTTTCTTTGATTCTTTTTTATCATAAAATTTCACTCTTCCTTTTTGAAAAGGATAAAATTGATGTTTTCAAAGAAGATCTTCAACAAATAGCTATCTATTTTCTTCCTATCGATAAAAATGTTTCCCATTTCCTTGTAACACTAGATCATATTATCCAAGGATATCTCAAAGGAGAAAATATACTCATCACCCAAGAAAAACAGATAGAGGAGACCCGAGAATATATGCAAAAAAACAAATCTTATCTTCAAAAAATGGGATTTGCATGATATGAAAAAATTATGGAATTTATGGCAGATTTACGAAAATATAAGTCAGAATTTTTTGATTTGATGGGAAAAAATAAGCCATATAATTACTTAGTGATTTTACAAAATGCCAACGAAAAAAGGCCAAACGGATGATTCTTTTGATCGTTTGCTTTTGTTACCATGGACAAATGACATATTAAAAATCTAGAAATTGTTGATGCCTACTATCCAGATTTCATAGCTTATCGTACTCGTATTCAAGCACCAGAACGAACTTCTTCTTTTCTTCCTGATCGTAAAATAGGATTTATTGCAGGAAATAAGTTTGGATTTACAGATATTGATGCTAAAAATCTCAAAACTCTGTATGAAAAGATGTTCAATGAAACTTATGAAATGCGAAAGGTCCAGCAAACAATGGCTCCAGACCTTTATGAAAAACTTCTTCATCAATATATCAAAGGAGTGATTTTTATTAGATCAGATACTATAGAAGAGATCTTTCCTGGATTTAGAGAAATAATTTGGGAACGACAATTTCTCAATGCTTCAGTCGATCTTTTGAGAGGGGAAGTTCGTGGAAATAAAAAAGAAATATACACAAAAGAAGTAAAAGAGTTTTTTGCAAAAAATAGAACAAATATCATCAAGAGCGTTGTTAATAATTTTGATGAATTTACCAAAAAACAAGCAATCAATGTTTGGCTCTCTAATGTGAGTACGGGATTGCAACAGACAATAGAAAAACATAATCTTATCAATACTTTTAAATCTGGGTATATTTATGCTTGGGATACTAACACGTCGTTCGATAAAGTTGATGGTTTTGTTACCAAACACGTCCAAATAAAAGATAAAAATGATGATATTGTCCAAGAAATGCGAGGAGATATTATAGATATAAGAAAATTAAATCCAGGAATGTATTCTATGGAAATATCTTATGAACTCAATGTTCCAGAACAATATATGACATTTATTAAAAATCTAGAAAAAAAATATAATATTCAGATAACAGATAGAGAAAAAGGAATCCTTGCTATACAATCATCAGTTTTCGAAGAACCTAGTGGTAAAAAAGTTACTAAGCGATGGGAAACAAAATCTACTATGTACGTAGATAAAAATGTTGTTCTCAATAACGTAACATGAGAAATTTTAGAACATAAAAAATTTACAACACCGTTTGCCAATGGGCTATTCTATCAAATACTAATAAATACCAACAATACCAAAAAATCAGTGAAAATAGACTTTGAAATAAAATAAAAAACCCCATTTCGGGGTTTTTCTTATTATCTTTTATACACATTTTTTCTCATCTTTGTTCTCGTCCAACCAGACATAGGTGCTTGTACCATTTCTGATCCACCAGAAGGAGTTCTGATATATCTGTATCCATCAGGATCTGTTCTAAGCCTTGTTTCCCAACAAATTTTTCTTCCTCTCAAAAATCGGTTGTAATCACGACCTTTAGGATTTTTCCATACTCCAACAGCTCAAAGTTCTTTAGCTTCTTCTATGGTTAACTTTCTTTTTGGATATTCAAATCTTTTCATACCCTTAAGTCTATTTGCTTGTTTGGATTGTATTGCTTTTTTCTTAGCAATTCCTTGTTTGTTTGTTCTTGCCATTTGTATAATTTTAAATTTTAAATGTTCCGTGTTAAATTTGCAATAAATATAATAAATAACATATAATTATCAATATAAATTATCAACCAATAACTGCAACAATATCTTCAAATACTTTTTCTGGAGATTGATTTCCGTTGATAATCGTTACTAATCATTCTTTTTGTAGGTATTCAATAACCGGTCTTGTTTGTTTCTCAAACAAGTCTATTCTTGTTTCTATGCTTGAAATATCTTTATCATCTTCTCTTTGATAAATATCAGTGCTATTGCAAATAGGGCATTTATCGCAATGGTGAAGGTTCGTGTTTAAAATAGCTCAGCACGTTTTACACATACGTCTGGAAGTCAATCTTTTGATAGCTTCCTCTCTAGAAATATCCAAAACTATTGTTGTAAAATCTCTTTTGTATGTTTTCATCATTTCCAAGAAAGCGTGCATTTGCGGGATTTGTCTAGGAAATCCATCAACTAATATTGATTTATTTTGCTCCAACGCAAACAAAAATAAATCAAAAATCTTCACCATAAATTGGTCTGGTAATAAATTCCCATTATCTATAATTGAACCTATATATTTTCAAATAGCATTTGGCTTGCTTTGCAAAGCTCTAAGGATTCCTCCGGCTTCAAAGTAGCTTATTTGATTTCCAAATTTTTTGAGTAATAATTCACATTGAGTTCCTTTTCCAGATCACTGAATTCCCGATAATACAATATCTTTCATTTGTTTTCATAAAAAATAAAAAGCTGACATTATGTATATTTTTCTTGGAGTTTTTCAAGACGTTCCAACATTTGATAAATCAAAATGCTTGCATATGCCCCACTTGGCAAACTAAATTCAATTAAAAGATCATCTCCTTGATATTTTACGCGAGTTTCGGTTGGCATTACCCATATTGGTCTAGGAATTCCAAATAATTTATTTTTTTTGTAACAAGCAAAGAATTCTGAATTAATTTTATATTTTTCCATGAATTTTTTTTGAAGTTCTCCTATTTTTGTTGTCGGATTTGCTAATTTTGTATCATCCCCAAAAACAGGCGCAGTTATTTCTCCATTCTTCAATATTTCTCATTCAATCGGAGCTCTTCCTAGAGGTAACCTCTCTTTGAGGTATTGGTTGAACAACCAACTGGCATATGCTTGAAGTTTAAATCTTGCTTCAAAACTATCTTTGATAGAAGCTTTCTTCTCCACAATAGCCTTCCCAATTTCCCAGTTTTTCCCATTGATTCCAAATCTCTGTGTTCCAAAGAAATTGGGAAATCCTTCCGCAAACAATTTTTCGATAAGAGACAGTGCCTGTTGTTTTACTTCTTGTCCTAGTTTTTGAGTAGCTCTTAATCTAATCGAAAAATGATTCGTGATATCATCGGTCATTTGTACCGGCTTAGTATGATAAGTTGTTTCTATAATCTTAGCAACTTGAGCAAGGGTGTTTAGAAAAACTTTTTCTCCTCACATTCTTTTGAGCGCACTTTGATAGATACTAATCCATTGTCTTGTAATTGCGTCTTTGTCTTTGAGTCCAGCAACCCCCAAAGTGAGTCTAGAGATTTTAAGTTCTTTACAAAGATAGTTAATAATGCCCATTGTTGTCATGTTTTGCTTTTCAAAATAGACAAAAAAAGCATCGCCCTTACCCGTAAGAGCAAAAGGTAAACGTTCCTCAACAATAAAATCATAGGACTTTTGTTTAAAGAGAAATAGTTCTTTTTTGTCTCAATAATTATTCATGATAATAGTAAACTAATAATTAAAAACTAAGAGCTAAGTTCTAAAAACTAAGAGCTAAAAGTTATTTCTGTTGAATTATATTGATTTTTATTCTTGATTTGAGCTTTGTTATTGAAGTATACCAAGGTGGTCTAACGCTTATCGTTACAGAAGAAATTTCTGGATACCCAAGAAGAAGTGATTTTGCTTTTTCTTTTACTATTCCAACAATGCTCGTTTTGATGGTTTCGATGACATTGTTTACATCTTTATCAAAATCGTATCATTGAATTATTGTTAGCTTTGTTGGTATAATATATGCTCAAGAGCTATCTTTTTTGATTGATGAAAAGAACACAACAGAAGATTTATCAATAGTAATAAGTTTAACTTTATCTGAGGGTCTTTGTTGGAGATAGAGTTGTGTTTGAGCAAAAAGATCTTCTTGTTTTATATAAGCAAATCAGAGACGAACGACTATAGAACCTTTAAGATAGGGAACCTTTTCTTGTACTTTATTCTCGATAGTTGAAGAGATCGTTTCAATACTAATCAAATCATCAAAATGGAGAAAAATTTGTCCTGGTAAAGAAAAATTTTGATTAATAATATTCTGTTTTTGTTGTTTGATTGCAGAAAGAAGTTTTCAAGAAAGTGTGTCTATATCTTTTTGGGTAACAATTCATTCGGAAGTCAGAGATCCTCACGAAAATTGATCAGTAGTTACTGCATAAATATTTTTAAGAAAGAAACTTTCTTTCAGATTTTTGATATAAAGCGTTGTTCCTTTTTTTATATTTCCTCTCGCTCAAATAACATTTCCTTGTTCGTCTTGATCACTAGCAATAATATCAATGATTTTATCTGAGTGGGGATCAATCTTAAACCAACTTTTGGATTTAAAAACCAATCAATCATTAGTTACAAATCTAGTTCATTTTAGGAGATTATATTCTTTGTCTGTAGGATTCATTATTTTGATGCTTCCTTGTGAAGGATTTTGGATATGCTTGATGTTTTTTACACTAATAGATAGGGTATACTTGTAATCAATAAATCATGTTTGATAAGCGATAGCCAAGTTTCTTGTTTGTTCCAAAAAGTCCGTATCAGAGATAGGATAATAACGAAAATTGTAGATAATGTTTTCTGTTTGATTTGCTGGATAGATATCAATGATTGTTCTAGGAAGAATCAATGAATAAAGAAAGTAGACGATGATAAGACCAAAAAGAATTTCAAATCAAAAGATCATATAGAACATATAATTCTTTTTGGTATATGCTTGAAGGTGAAATTGTTTAATATTAAAAAAGAAAAGATAGACTAAATGGAGTAATTTTAATAATTTATGTTTTTCCTGATGAATAACAGGTAGTCCTATTTTTTCAAAAAATTTTCTCGAATGCTCTGTTTTGGTTATAAAAAATGCGTGGATATTTCTCTGTTGGAGAAGCTCCTGTATTTGTTTCCCTCGCCATTCATTATCAAAAAAAGCATGCTCAGGATCTATGGAAATATGAACAGTCTTTCCATTAGGAAGTTTCTCGAGTGTCTTAAATATTTTATATAAACTATGATCTTTGAGAAAAAAAAGTTTCATTCGTCATTACATAATAATTCTAAATTATCCTTCGAGTATTGGTCTTGGAGTATTCCATTTTTTATGATAGTAGAGACACAGCATAATAACAAAGAATGAAAGATGCTGTTTGATATCAAAGCTTACGTTTCCCAATGAGAATACCATATATCTTGGATATTGTTGCATAATCAAAATAATATTTGTTACTATAAGGAGTATTGCTAATCCCTGCATTCAAAAACCTCTTTTATTCCAAATAATCCTTCTAATATGGACAAAAAGTACAGTAAGAAGAGAGCCTATAGAGAAAAGTAATCAGATGGGATACACAGCATCAAATTTATTCCATTGACTTTCCGAATGAAGTGATTTCATTCAAAGAAATGAGTCTGTGGTATTTCCTATAAAATTATCTCCCAACAAAAGAAATATTCAAAGAGGAACAATAGAGAGACTAAAGGCATAAAAAAAGATATCTGCCCATATTTTTTTATTTTCAATCGTTTTTATTTTCCTAAAAAAAGAAAGTAATGAAATAACCAATCCCAATAAAATTCCTGCAAAGTGAAATTTATACCCATAAGGCCCTATAATAGAAAAGACTTGTTCTATAGTTCTTGGAATAAAAGCTTGGTTAGAAAGGATAAACTGAGTATAAGATCCTAAGAAATAAACCAAGGTTATTGCCAATGGAAGCCAATAAAAAAATTTCCAAAACCCTTGCAAATATCTTTTACTTAAATATCGGACAATAATAATAAAAGCGAGAAATGAAATAACGATACCAATTCCTGTCATATAAATTTTTGCTCACCAAATGGTAACAAAGGGGTACATTTTTCAAATTAATAATTTAAAATTAATAATTGATAATTATTTATATTAACGTAAGAATTCGATGATTTTTGTTTCTCTAATCCCTGTGATTCTGATGATTCCAGGATAATCAAGTTGGCTATCTATTTTTTCTCCAATATTTTTTAGCAGTGTTTCTAGTTCAAGATCAGAGATTTCTTTTGGATTAACATAAACCATGATTTCTCTACCCGCTTGCATAATATGTACTTTATCGATACCAGGTATTTCATGGATAAGTTTTTCAAGTTCTCCCATCTTTTCGATAAATAATTCTTTTGTGTTGAATCTTGCTCCAGGTCTTGAAGCAGACATTGCATCAGCAGCAGTCACAATCCACGCATAAGGATTGTCGATAGGTACATCATAATGATGCGCTTCGGCTGCGTTAACAATAATTGGATCCATTCCAAATTTTCTCAACACATCAGCTCCAATTTTTGCATGAGATTCTCCCGTATTTGCCAATATTTTTCCAATATCATGAAGAAGTCCTGCTTTTTTTGCAAGCAGAGTATCTAATCCAAATTCACTCGCAATGGCTTCACAGATTTTTGCCACTTCAATACTATGTTGCCATAGATTTTGTCCATAACTAAATCTAAGATAATATTGTCCAATCATTTTTACAATTTCAGGTTTCATCATAGGAATATTAAGCATATTCAATGCTTCTTTCCCTTTTTCTGTATAAAGATTATCCAAATCGCTCACCACTTGATTATATGTTTTTTCAATATAGAACGGATTAATTTTTCCATCTTTAACTAATCTTTCCAAGGTATGAGATGCGATATATCTTTTTTCACTATCAAATGATGAAAGTCTAACTACAAGTGGAGTATCATCAACAATAAGTTCAACTCCTGTCATTTTTTCAAAATAAGAAATATTTCTTCCTTCTCTTCCGATCAGTTTTCCTTTGAAATCTTCGTTTGGAAGATCAACAGTTTTTGTTGTAAATTCACTCACTGCTTCTACTGCAACTCTAGGAAGTGCTTTACTAATAATCATAGCAGCTTCTTTATCTGCTTCTTCTTTTTTGATGTTTTTTAATTTTTCAATAAAGGCAGTAAAATCATTCTGATATTCTTTTTCGATTTGACTCATCAATTGTGCTCTAGCATCTTCTTTGCTAAGTTTTGCCATTTCAGCAAGTTTGTTTACTTGTTCATTGATTTTTTCTTCTAATTCTTTTTGTTTATCGGTAAGTTTTCCTTTTTCTTGTTCGAGCTTTTCTAATTTTTCATCCATTTTTTCTTCTCTTGCAAGAAGTCTGTTTTGGATTACTTCCATTTTTTGAAGTCTTTGATCTTCGATTTTTTGCGCTTTTTCTTCTGCTTGTTCCATAAGTTTTTCAGCCTTTTTCTTTGCTTCTTCAAGCATTTCTTCTTCTACTTCTTTGGCTTTAGCCATTCTTTCTTTAAATTGGAGCGCTTTTTGAGTAAGGGTTCTTTTATAACCATAAAATCCTGCTGCTCCTCCAAATCCTAACGCAAGCAGGTATCCAAGAATCATGAGGATATCCATTGTTTTTCATAAATTTTGAGATAAAAAAAATCAGATGTATACTTTTGATAAAATTTTCTATACCAATCAAAAGTTTGTCATTCCTTCAATTGTGTAGTTTCAATACTATAATATGTACAAAACATAGTATATCATACCAAAATCACCCAACATAATGGGTACGCAAGTAAATATAGGATTTCCATAAAAAAATGCAATGGAAAAATAGGAATCAAAAAAAACTCACAAGAAGGTAAGGTCATAAATTTTTTATATCTTTTCAATTGTTTTTCCAAGCTAAAATAGCCTTTTGAATGATTATTTTATTGTAAATAATTTTATTCAAAAAAATCACAAAATATATTAGCAAAAAACTCCCTCAAATTTTGCATTTTTTTCGGTTTTAATGTATAATTAAGCTAATTTATTTTTTATTGCTAATAAAGTCAATGAATAACATAGTAACACAACGCCTCGACCTCACTCCCAAAAAGAAGGCAAGACTAGGAAAATACGACCAAGAAACACTTGATGCACTTTTGGCGAAACCAATTCCCGAAGAGATGACACCAGCGATGGAAGAGGCAGTGAAGAAATATGAGGAGAATATGCAAAGTCCCCATTATAAACTTCTCAACAAACCAAATATGACACCTACAGACAAAGAGAATATGCAAAAAAGTATCCAATACCTCATAGATAAAAAAATGGATACGCCCGAGAATTTCAAAAAGCTAGAAGCGATTAAGTATTGAACTAATTTTATCGAAATCGGAGGAGTGAGGTTTTCTAGAGAAAAACTAATCCCTCAAGCACAATTCAAATCAGAACCTAATCAATACGATGTCTTTGAAAGTGATAAAGAAGGAATTTTTAAAACAAATTATAACGGGAAAGATGAATATTATTTTACAACAGATGCATATATTCAAGAAGCTCAAAAACAAGGAAAAACAGTAATAGAATATTATCATATCAGAAGTGCTTTACAAGAACTACCAGGAGAATTTATTAACAAGGATAGATATAGATGAGCTAATATTTTATGAAATATTTTGAATATGTCACAATCAGGTTTTGTGTATTCTGACGGTCATTGGTGAAATGAAGATATGTTTGGATATCTCAGTTCTGCTTATCCATTCACTAAAAGTCAGGCGCGAGCTTTCACATTCGGTAAGGATGAAGGTAGACTCAATGACGATGGTAGAAATCATGCCCGTCCTTGTTTGTTCGTGGTAAAGTAACTCCTGTTTTCATCTGACCTTTGTC
>CAZUIS010000027.1:0-11078 GCA_964620295.1 uncultured Candidatus Peribacteria bacterium | reverse complement strand
CCACATTCATATTTAGAACCTCTTTGTCTAACAATGATGTTTCCAGCTGAAATAGTCTGTCCTCCAAATACTTTGACTCCTCTATACTTTGGATTTGAGTCTCTTAGGTTTTCTGCCGATCAACCGGCTTTTTTGTGTGCCATAATTATTCAAAAACAATTTAAAAATTGACAGTTTTTACTTTTATGTATTTACTCTTATATTTCAAGAGATTTTATTCTTCTAACCCTTGAGATCTTCTATACACTTCTCCTACTGGTAATAATCTACCAATAATTACATTAGATTTCAAATCAGAAAGCGTATCGATAGCTCCTCTCAATGATGCACCTACCATCACTCTAATTGTTTCTTGGAATGATGCAGAAGATAACCATGAATCAGATTCTTTTGCAATATTTGTTAATCCTAATGCCAATCTTCTTCCTTTTGAAGGAACCTTTCCTTGAAGTTCCAGATCTCTATTAATGCGGATAAACTCTTCGTATTTCACATGAGTTCCAGGAATCAAACTACTATCTCCAGAATCTTCAATAAATACTTTTGAGAATAATTGTTTAACAATTACTTCAATATGTTTATCATTAAGATCTTGTCCTTGAGATGCATATACTTTCTTGGTTTCTCTAATAATATATTTTTGAGCCAACAAATCTCCTACAATATCTTTATATTCCTTGATGTCTAATGTTCAAAGAGTTAGAACATTTCCTTTATATACTTCTTCTCCTTCTTTTACTTTTGGAGACAATCCATGAAGTGCTTTACTAAATGATTCTTGTACTCCAAGAATAATATGATCTTTTTTGATCTCAAGAACTTTTCCTTCTTCTTGAACCTTTAATTTACTTTTTCCTTTTATAGCATAGACTTCTCCTTTTGCTAATTCCATACCTTTTTTTACTGTTGTTTCATAATCTGATTTTACTACATACGTTTTCTTTTGATAATCAGACAATACTCTAATATATTTTAGTTTATTGTGTTCGTAAAAAGAAACTGTTCCGTCAAATGGAGCAACAATCGCAGGTAAACTTGGCGATCTTACTTCAAATAACTGTTTAATTCTATCTACACCTTGCGTCATATCTCCAGCTCCTGAAGCAACTCATCCTGTATGGAACGTATCCATCGTCAACTGAGTTGTTGGTTCTCCAATAGATTGTGCAGCAATAATTCACACAGGAACTCCTATATCAACAATTTTTCTTGTTGACAAATCCATTCCATAACATTGTTGACATACTCCACTAATAGTACTACATACTAATGGTGTTCTGATTTTTATCTCTGTAATTCCTAACGTTTCAATCAAAGATACACGATCTTTTGTCAAAAGTTCTCCTGCTGACAATAATATATTTCCGTTGTCATCTTGAATATCTTCAGCAACAACTCTACCATACAATGCACGATAAAAATCTTCTCCAATAGCATCATATTCTGGTTTTGAGAATATTAATGATTTTTCTGTTCCACAATCTCTTTCTCTTACAATTACTTCTTGCGCTGAATCACAAAGTTTTCTTGTAAGATATCCAGAATCTGCTGTTCTCAAGGCAGTATCTGCTTTTCCTTTTCTTCCGGCATGGGCAGAGATAAAGTATTCAATTGGTCTAAGTCCTTCTACATAAGAATTTTTAATAGGAAGTTCTATAATTTCTCCTTTTGGATTAACTACAAGTCCTTTCATACCTGAAATCTGTGTCATATGTGTTTGAGATCATCTCGCTCCAGAATCGATCATGGTATACAAGTCTTGTCCTGGTCCTGTAATATCTTTCAAACTTTTTTCTACAGATTGTTTAACTTCTGTTCGGATTTTAATAATATTTCTGTGTTTTTCATCGTCAGAGAAAAACCCTTTGTAATAATATTTATATACTTCATTTGTTCTTTCGTCTCCGTTTCTCAATTCATCTTCTTTTCCTTTTGGAACTGTCATATCCAATACATTAATTGACGTAGCTGCAATAGTTGAATATTGAAATCCTAAGTTCTTTATTGCATCGGCAACTTGAACAGTTGTTGGCATATCATATTCATCGAAGATTCTACTGAGAATTTTTTTCAAATCTTTTGATTTTTGTTTTACATTAATAAATCTGATTTTTTCAGGAAGGATATTGTTGAAGATAATTCTTCCTACTGTCGTTTCAATTGGTTCGTTATTATATACCAGAATTATTTTATCTTTGATATGAAGATCTCCATTGTGATACATTTCCAATACTTTTTCTATACTAGAAAATATTCCACAAGTTGGGTTGTTTTTTGACCATTCTGCTTCTGTTGAATTTTCTGGATATCTTGTATCATAAAAATCTGTAAGATAGTAGATTCCAAGTACCATATCTTGTGAATGAGTAATAGTTGGATCTCCAGACCCTGGTTTCAAAATATTTTTATCTGCAGCAATTAATTCTCTTGCTTCTTGTTGTGCTTCATCTGAAATAGGAAGATGCACTGCCATCTGATCTCCATCGAAATCGGCATTAAAGGCAGGACATACAAGAGGGTGAATTCTTATTGTTTTTCCTGGCATCAACTTAATTCTAAATGCTTCGATAGAAAGTCTGTGAAGTGTTGGTGCACGGTTAAGGAGCACATATTTATCTTTAATTACTTCTTCCAAAAATGTCAAAGCAACTGGCGATTCTTCTTTGATCATTTTTTCTGCTTGTTTTGGTGTATATGCGATTTTCTTTTCAATAAGTTTACCAATAATAAATGGCGTAAACATCTTTACAGCAATATAGATTGGTAATCCACATTCATTCAAGCTTAAGGTAGGACCTACAGTAATAATAGATCTTCCTGAATAATCAACTCTCTTTCCAAGAAGATTTTTTCTGAAAATTCCTTCTTTTCCAGAAAGCATATCTGACAATGATTTGAATACTTTGATACCAGCTCCTGCACCTGCAGCGCTGTTTTTTTCTCCAACAAGAAGATTATTTACTGATTCTTGCAACAATCTGATTTCATTTTTCTTTACTACATCAGGCATTCCTACTTGAATCATTTTTTTCAATCTGATATTTCTCATCAGTACACGTCTGTAAAAAAGGTTCACATCTGAAGATGCAAATCTTCCTCCTTCAAGTTGTACTACTGGTCTTAAATCAGGTGGAATTACTGGTAATTTTCTAATTACCATATTTTCTGGCTGTACTCCAGAAATATGCAAGTTGATCAATAATTTAATCAATGCTATTGTTTTTCTTTTTTGATCTTCTGATTTTAGTTCTCTATAAAGCTTTACTTTGTTTTTAATTTCTTTTTCTACATCAATTGTTTGAAGCATTTTCAAAATAGCTTCCGGTCATGATTGAAATACCACCAAATCAGACATAGAAGAAAATATTGCTCTATAATCACTTTCCATAATTGTTGATCAAAATCCTAGATCTGCAACAATAGATTTTATTCTCAAAAATTCTTTTTCCAAAGATTCAATGTTTTCTTTGTATAGTTTTTCTATATCTTTTACTTTTTTCTTATCTTGATTGTTTGCCAATTCTTCTTTGTACAATGTTTCAAGTTCTCATACTTTTGCTTTATAGTCTGACTCTAATCTAGATTTGATTTTATTTTTTGCATCTTGATTAATTTCTTTAACAAGAACATATTTTACAAATGACAAAATTTTATCAATTTCGTTTGCAGAAAGATTGAGTAATTGATTAATTCCTCATAAAGGACTTGCTTTATACCATACATGAATAACAGGAACTGCAAGTTCGATGTGTCCCATTCTTGATCTTCTTACTCTAGAAGTTGTTACTTCTACTCCACATCTTTCACAAACGATTCCTTTATATCTCACTCCTTTATATTTTCCACAACTACATTCATAATTTTTTACTGGTCAGAAAATAGATTCACAAAACAATCCACTTTGTTTTGGTTTTCCTGTTCTATAGTTCACTGTATCCGGATTATCTACAACTCCATGAGACCATTTTTCAATATCTTCCATTGAAGCCAATTTCACAATCAAACCATCAAATTTATTTTGATTCATAGTTTGTTTTAATAAATTAAAATAATTTTTAATGTTAAATTCTAAGTTTTAAATTTGATTAGGTACATCAATTTAATATTTAACATCTAACATTTAACACTAATTGAACTATTCTAAGTCTCCAAAATCTTCCATTTCTTTGATTACATTGTCAATAATTTCTTCTTTTTCTTGAGTACTATCATCACTACCTCATTGTCCCACTACAAGTGAATCATCCATCAATCCAGATAATCCTAGATCCAATATTTTCTTTACTCTTTCTTGATGAATTACTTCTAATTCTTCTGCAGTTAATGGTTCTACATTTTGTCCTAATCCTTTAAATAGATAGGTAACAAAGTTAAATGATTCTGGCAATCATCAAATTTTTGGCTTCTGTCATTTAATAATCGATTCATATAATTTATTTCTTCCAAGGACATCATCTGATTTCACCGTAAGCATTTCTTGAAGTGTATATACAGCTGAATAAGCTTCTAATGACCACACTTCCATTTCTCCAAATCTTTGTCCTCCTTGTCTAGATTTTCCTCATAATGGTTGTTGAGTAATCAATGAGTAAGGACCAACAGATCTTGCATGGATTTTATCTTCAACCATGTGAACAAGTTTAAGAATATGCATATATCCAACAGTCACTTTTTCTGCATATGGTTCTCCATTTTCTCCATTATAAAGCGTCATTTTCAAATCTTCAAATCCAACAGATTTAGCTAATTTTCTTAGATCTTCGGAACCAAATTTTGAAAATGTTGGAACCGCAAATTTTACACCAAGATAATTTGCTAAGAATCCTAATTGAGATTCGTATAGCTGTCCTATGTTCATACGAGAAATTACTCATAGAGAGTTCAATACTACATCGATTGGTTTTCCATCTTCTGTATATGGCATATCTTCTTCTGGAACTACAATAGCAATAATACCTTTGTTTCCATGTTTTCCTGCTAATTTATCTCCTACTTCAATTTTTCTTGTTGTAGCTACATATACCTTAATTTTTTTTCTTACTCCAGCCATCAAATTATCTCCTTTTTTGGCATCCAAAATAACTACATCAATAACTTTTCCTTCACTTCCTGATGGCATATATAATGATGTATCTTTTACATTTTTTGATTTATCTCAGAAAATTGCCTGAATAAGTTTTTCTTCAGGGGTAAGCTCTCCTTCTGATTTTGGAGTGATTTTACCAATAAGGATATCTCCTCCTTTTACTCTTGAACCAATTCTAATGATTCCATCTTCATCGAGGTTTTTCAATTTTGACATTGAAACTCCAGGGATATCATTTGTTGTTTGCTCAGGCCCAAGCTTTGTATCTGCAACCTCAATTTCATGTTCTTCTATTTGAATTGAAGTTAGTTCGTCATCTTTTACCAATCTTTGTGAGATCACGATCGCATCTTCGTAGTTATACCCTTTCCATGGCATGAAAGCAACTCTTAAGTTTTTTCCAAGAGCCATTTCCCCACCTACTGAACAAGGTCATTCTGCCAACAAATCACCAGCAGCAACTTTTTGTCCCAATACCACTCTTGGATATTGATTCATACATGTTTTTTGATTTGATCTTACAAATACTTGAAGATTGTATTCTTTAATTCAGCTTTTATATTTCACTTTAATTCTTTTTCCATCAACAAAAATAACTTCTCCTGCATCTTCAGCTTTGATAACTGCATGAGTCATTTGAATAATATCTTTTTCCAATCCTGTTCCTACCAAAGGAGCTTCACTTTTCAAAAGAGGTAAAGCTTGTCTTTGTTGGTTGGTAGCAACCGCTGCACGCACCGCATCGTTATGATTTACAAATGGAATTAATGATGTATTTGGTGAAAATATTTGAGATGGATTTACATCCACATGCGTAATATCATTTACATGAAACATACCCATTTCATTAAATTGTCTTGCTGCAACACGAGGCTCACTAATATTATTATAAGCATCAATTGGTGTTGTTGCATCAGCAATACAGTACCTTTCATCTAATTCTGGAGAAACATATTGTACTTCATCATTAAAGAATGGTTTTACTGCAATAGATTTTCCTAACTTACCATATTGTTTTTCTATAATTGCTGCTGTTTTTTCATCGATATAATTATCTTCTTTTACAATTATTTTTTTTGTTGGATTTCCTTTTGCATCAAGTTCGAAAATATCACGATGAGCTATTCTATTGATAAGCGAATCTTTTTTTGGTAAAACTTCACGATGAATTTTTAATGCTGGAGTTTCCAAGAATCATTCTTCATTTACTCTCGCATAAAGTGATTGATAAATCACAAGCCCAATATTTTGTCCTTCTGGTGTTTCAATAGGACATATTCTTCCATAGTGAGATGGATGAACATCACGGACTTCGAACTTAGCAGTTTCTCTTTTGAGACCACCAGGTCCAAGGGCAGTTATTCTTCTTTTGTGTTCTACTTCTGCAAGTGGATTAATTTGATCCAAAAATTGAGAAAGTTGAGATGTTGCAAAAAAGCTTTTTACTGCATTGTCTATAATTTTAAAGTTTACTAAGTCAGTAATCTTTATAGCATTTTCTGAATTCAAAATACTTAATTTTCCCTTGATACTTTTAACAAATTTTCTCATCACTGGTTGAAGATGAGCAAAAAGAATTTCTCCCATCGTTCTAATACGTTTATTTGAGAGATGATCAGAATCATCTATATAATATCCCTTTTTATAGTTTGAAAGATTAAACAAATATTTCATTGAAGCGATTAAATCTTCTCCATCAAAAACATTTGCTATATCTCCATCCAAAGGTTTATTTAAAGATAATTTTGCATTGATCTTACGTCTTGCAATTCTTCCTACAAAAATTCTTTCTGTATTGAGGAATTGATTTTTAATATAATCTAAGGCACTTACAGGATCAATAAGTTCTCCTGGTCTTACCTTATTATAAATCAATTCTGCTGCAGATAAAGGATCTGTTGTAGTATCTTTTTTGAGTGTTGTTTCCAAATAATTAAAATCTTCTTCATCAAAGCAATCTTTAAAATGAGCTCTTATTTCATCATCTGTTTCCAATCCCAACACTCTTAATAATGATGTTATTGGAAATTTTCTTGATTTATTAATTCTGGCTACTACTACACCAGACTTTTCAACATTTACTTCTAGCCATGGTCCATTTTCTGGAATTACTTTAAATCCGTATTTAAAATCTTTCTGAGAATAGAAAATACCATATGATCTAATAATTTGAGAAATAATAACTTTTTCAACTCCATTGATAATATAGGAAGCTGAATTTGTCATTAACGGCAAAATTCCTATGTTTGCACGTTTGGTAAACAAGGTCTTTTTGTTGATAGAATCAACCAATTTTACTTTTCCCGTAATAATCCCTCCATAGGTTAATTCCTTTTTTTTACATGTTTTTACATCTTCAATAGGTTCTGATACTTTGATATCAGAAATTGTTACATACATTTTTTCTCCTGCTATATCCCATACTGGATTAATTGTTTCAAACAATTTTTCCAAATATTTGTTGATAAATGTATCATATCCCATTTTTTGTAAAGCAAGGATATCTGGAAAATCAGCAAAAGTATTCCCTTTTTTCAAAAAGATTCTTCCATTTTTCATTTCACAATCACGAAAAATATCTAATTTAGTAAGTAAATTAGATTTTTCGATTGTTCTTGATGATGAAACAACACCTTTCTTTTGAACGTTCTTAGAAGAAACATCTTTGGAAATTTTTACTGGCTTTTTTGAAGTTGGAGAAATTTTTTCTTTTGCTCCCTTTTTTGGAGAACTTATTTCTTTTTTAGCAGTTTTTTTTACAGCCATTGGTTTTATTTTTCATTAAGAAAATAAACAAGAGTGCATCATTCAATATCTTGTACATTCTTCCTTTCGACGTATATCTTTCAATATCACCAAAAATTATTTCTTTCTTTGAACTGTTAAGCTTTTTCTTCCTTTAGCTCTTCTTCTAGCTAATAGTTTTCTTCCATTTTTTGATTGGAGTCTTTGTCTAAACCCATGTTTAGTGAGTCTTTTTCTTCGGGAATGTTGTCTAACCCTTCTTAATTTACTCGCCATAATTATATATAAAAATATAAAGTCTAATTAGTCGACAGCCTACAGCCAACAGTCCAATGACTCGATGACTTTTGGCTTAAGACTTATTTTACGTATTCAAGAAGTCCCATTTCTCTAGTTCTAATAATAACTTTTCTTAAGTGTTTTTGTACACTTACAGGATTTCCTGTATATTTTCTTGGTTTAATATCTCAAAATCTTGTCATATATTTTTTTAACATAGGAATAGCCTTCCAAGAAACATATTTTGTATTTTCTGGTTTTGTGAAAAAAGTCATTTTATTTCCTTTTTTCTTTTCAACCCATTCATCAATAACTTTTTGCATTTCTTGTTGTGTTTTTTCATAAGAAAGAGGTACTTCTGTCTTATTCATAGAATACAAGAAATATCTATACACTATTTTGTTATACAAAAGAAATTGATTAATTGTTTTTGCAAGATCTGTATCAGCTTTTAAGTAGTATGATACAAAATAAAATTTGTTGTTTCCTTTCTTTTCTCCCAAATCATGAGCAAGATTTAACAAACCTATATCGTCTTTTTCAACGATATTTTTTTGTATTTCTTTCTCTAAACTTGCAAGAAATTCCTTTTGTTCTTTATCTTGAACAGACGGATTCAACAACAAGACAAGTTCATAATTTTTCATGGTACGTAATACGAGAAGTAAAAATATGTATTAAATAGACAATCTAACAAACCCTTTTACAGCAAAGTCACCAGAGATAAGTTCCTTAATTTTTTTCCCTCCATCTCTAATATATTCTTGTTCTAAAAGAACAGATTCTCCCAATGTTTTCTTGAGTTTTCCTTCAACGATTTGTTCAATAATATTCTCTGGTTTTCCACTTGAAGCCATTTCTGCACGATATTCAGCCAATAAGTTATTTTTTTCTTCAGCAGGTATTTCATCAAATGAAAGATACGTAGGGTTCATAGCAGCTACTTGCAAAGCAAGTTCTTTTGCTACTCCATTATCAGTTCCTTCATAATAAATAATAGATGCTACTTTATTCCCAGGATGATTATATACAAATGCTGTTTTATTATTTAACATTACCGCTCAAAGTTGAACATTTTCTCCTATCTTTCCGATAAATTCAGCGATAGTTGTATTAAGAGATTCTAATAAACCTGTATCTATTGAATCCAAACCTGCTACTTCAACTTTGTGTGTTATTATTTTTTCCAACAATGCATCAGCTAATTCAGAAAAAGTTTCATTTTTTGCAACAAAATCAGTTTCACAAAGAAGTTTAATTCAAGCTAGCCATCAATCTTTTTGGATAAGTTTTACTATTCCTTCATTTGTTTCTCTCTCTGCTTTTTTACCAGCTTTTAATATTCCTTTTTTTCTCAAAATTTCTTGTGCTTGATCAAAATCTCCATTAGCTTCTTCGAGAGCTTGTTTACAGTCTCAAAGAGGAGCAAATGTTGCATCTCTCAATTTTTTGAGAAGTGTCATATCTATTGCCATATGTACTAGTTAATAATTAAAATTAATAATTAACAATTAAGAATTATTTACAGGTGTTTGATTATTACTTGGTTGAGATGACTGATTTGAATCCGTATCATTAAAACTAATACCAAACAATCAAAAAAGCCAGGCTCACAATGAAGGAAACACTCCCAAACTATATTTTGTTACATCTAAATGATATTTACCATCCCATGCTTGCTTTGCAAGTACAATAAATACCCCCATAATAATCAGCAATAAAAGTATCGCCAAAAATCTAATAATAGGAATAAACAAAATAATTGCAGATAGTAAAATACTCAAAATAAACACCATCCACCATCCCATAGCTTGTTTTACATGGAAAAATTCAAAATCATTTACCTTTTTATTGGAAATAACGATAATTATACCAAAAAGAAAATACATCATCAGCGCTCTTTTTTTTTCAACACTGCTTGGAATATATTGTTCTAATGGAGGCATACCAACAGAATTTGTTGATATTTCTTGTTGATTTTGTTGATCCATAAGCAAGGTAATTAAGATAAGATATTTTTTAGTATAAAATCTATACTTTTATGACTATTAATGTTTGCAATAATCAATCCATCTTCTTTCCACCATCTTGGGAAATTTGTTCCACAAATCAAAATAGAATCTATTTCCTTTTGCTTTTCTATTTCGTTTACAAGATTTTCCATCATTAAACCATCCAATACTATTACTAAGTCTGGTTTCTTTGAAAGATTCTTCACTCCTTTGTATATTTTAAATACTCTAGCAAGTTTTCTTTGATAAACGAGTTGTTCTTTTTTTGTCAAAGAACGATATGTTTCTGTTTCCAAAAAGCGCTCCATAGAATTCATTGATTCTATTCTCTTTTTTAATGTATCAAAATTTGTCAGAAATCCTCCAGGAACTTTATAATTAAGGTAATTAACCTCATATTTTGCTCCCAACGCTTCCAACTCTTCTGCATACATCTTTTTTTCAGAAATAACAAGAATTTCTTTTCCTTGTTGTTTCGCTTTTTGGATTTTTTCTTTTGCTATTTGTAATTGATTTACAATTGCATCTGGACTTACAACCACCACTCCATTAACAACATCAGCCCAAAACTTAGATGTTTTAGGATGTGCTTCACTTTTTAATGTACCAACGTGAAGTTGCGCATCAACGACTTCTTTTGTAGTTATGCTCATACTCTAAAATTGCGTAATAAATAAAGAAAAAATTTGCACCAAATAGCAAAAACTATTTGAAAGATACAGTCGCTCCAGCTTCTTCTAATTTAGCTTTTAACGCATCAGCTTCATCTTGTTTAGCATTTTCTTTTACAATAACTGGTGCTTTTTCTACTAAATCTTTAGCTTCTTTTAATCCCAAATTCAATGTTTCTTTAACTACTTTAATAACAGCAATTTTTTGTTGTCCAGCATCAGTCAATTCAACATTAACTGAATCTGAAGCAGCTCCAGCTCAAGCATCAGCTCCAGCAGCAGCTC
>CAZUIS010000026.1:0-11435 GCA_964620295.1 uncultured Candidatus Peribacteria bacterium | reverse complement strand
TCACGCACAATAAGGAGAACCTGTTGAAGTTGCTCATTGACAAAATTGACCACTAGGACAGTCAAAATTTTCATAACAACCACAACTCGCTAAACTTGTATTTGGAGGTAAATTAGTTCTAAATTGATATCGCTCTAGATCTGTTTTTGTTGGCACAAAAATTGCAGTAGAAGAGGTATTGATTACTTTCTTACATAAATTATGCTCAAAAACCCTATCTATTGTAGAATTTATTGCTGCTCATCATGTATTTATTACTCATTTTGTTGTAGACGATACAGCTTGATATCATCGATATAATTTATTTGTTGTAGTTGTTTGTGCTATTATAATTCATCAAAAAACTATTATTAAAAAAATCAATAAAATAATATAAGCTCTTTTTTTCATTTTATAAAATAATTACATAAATACTGTAGGTATTCTTTTTGATAATATTCAAAGGAAAACTATAATCAAGCAAATTGTTGCAATTTATCTGTTGAATAAAAAAACCAATTAAATAATCTTGTTTTGCCTTTTATCGACTATTCTCATTTTCATGAGCACCAATATCAAACTTTTGCAAAGTTATTACAGATTTCTTTCTCTTGGGAAATATCTGGAATTTTTGATTCAAAGCGATGATTATTCAAAAGAAGTTTTGGATGTTGCTATTGTTACTTGAGAAAAGTCTCATTTTGGAATTAGATCTTCTCTGGTGAAAACATTACTCAAACAAATACACCAAAATCCTAATCAAAAAAACATTTTCTGATATTTGGTAGAAATTAGTTCGTTTAGAGGAATTTTTGGAATTATGAGAGAACTTTTGGAAAACAATGAAGCATTTAAAACATTTGTAGAAAAGAGACTTTGAAAGGAATATTTTGCTTTTGAACAAATTATAAGACTTACTAGAAATGTTCTTAGTCATACAACAACAGCAGATTTGGCTATTAAAACTGATGATTTTATCAAACAAAGAGATTATCTTCTCTATGAAAAAAATACTAATATCAATTTTGATTTTCTCTATTCAAAATATCGAAAAGAACGAAAATGAAAATCAGATTATTGAATTTCTCTGGTCGTAGACTTCACAAAAATAAAGGAATGAATGGCTCTTTTTGATATAATTTCTTTGCACAATCTTTATCTTTTGGGAGAACTTTGTTATAATTTGTGTGAAATATTTAGAGTACAAACATCAACAAAAAAACCTAGCAAAAGTATTTGAAAAAAGAAATACAAACAATAATAATAATTTATAATCAGAATTTATTTTTCTTTGGAATTGCTATGATCAAAAAGAGTTTGATTACATTAGGACTATTTTTATTGGGATCATCTACGTATGCTGCACAACTTTTTATTCAGCCAAATTTTGCGGATCCAAGGTTTGAACCTGCTGATAAATTACACGCAGGGTGTTTAAATACAGCAACTGTTAGCATAAAAACGAGCAACAAAGAAAATATTTCGAGCTTCCGTTTTGTTATTTCTTATGAACCTCAAAGCATAGAAGTTTTGGAGATAAAACCAGACGACAAGTACAAGGATATCATGGATAGCAAAATAGAATATGATAAAATTATTGTATCTATGTTAAATAAACCACTTCCTCAATGAGAGACAACTTCGTTGTTTACCATATCATTTAAGAGTAATGAATTTGCAACTGAATCTTTGTTTGCGATTCACAAACCGTCTTACGTAATCGACCAAAACAACAAAGAAATATTGGTTTTTGTAGAGCAAAAATTATCTTTTGAAAAAGTTTCTGAATGCGAACCTGATGTGTTACCGCCCACAATTACATTGGTAAAACCACAAAATACTTCAGCTTTATTAGGGCTGGATACCTACTTTACTTTTTCTCTTAAGGATGAAGGAAAGGGCATTGACCCAACAAGCCTTCGTCTTAATTTTGATGGTATTACGTATACGGGATCTGATCCTGCCTTTGTTTGGCAAAAAGATCAGCTTTCTTTTTATCCAAGAAAGTGGTTACCTATTGGAAAAACATTAGATCTTGCTATTGTTATTGGAGATAAACAAAGTTATTGATGAGCAAATACGAGTAAAAAAACGTTTACTTTTAGTACTCATTCTTGAATTGTTTTTGAAAATGCACTTACTCCAACTATGTATAGAAACTTAGCTGGAAAAGCAAAAAACATTTATGCCACTGCTGAAGAATGTGTCGCTCTTACATTCCTATGGAGTAATCAAACATCTCTTCAATTTCCTTTTGAACCAATAGCATCATTAAGCAAGAAAATTAATTGTCCTTTCGACCCTTCTCCAATAACTTCTTCTCTTGAAAAAAACAAATCAACAGCAAAATCAACAGTTTTTATCTCTGTTTTTTCTGTGTTGGGATGGGTATTGTTTGCGATAACATTTGTTCTTAAACTCCACTATCTTCTTTCGTATAAGAAACAAAAAAAGATTGCTAAATCTTTGAAATTTTCTCAATCATTGCAATAATTCCTTGGTAGGCAAGAATATCTTTGAATACAATTTTTTCTGCTACATCTTTAGCTTTCTGACTATATTCCTGTAACAAGATTTCTCCCGATGGTAGAGCACCACTTTCTGTAAACATTTTTTGTAGTTCCGTAATTTCATTTTCAGAAAGCTTTTTACCCATAGCGTTTTGGAGCATTTTTTTTTGTACTTCTGTACCTTGAGTAACAACATAATGAGTAAAAAACGTTTGTTGTCCTTCTTGGATATCAGAAAAAGGCGTTTTTGTCTCATCTCAAAAAGTAATATCCATTAGATCATCTCTTAGTTGAAATGCCAATCATAAATATTTTCCAAGCTCTATAACCAACTCTTTTTGTTCATTGGGAGCATCTGCAAGGATTGCTCAGGTAAGCATTGGTCTAATAAATGTATAAGATCCTGTTTTTAAATAATTTTTTCTTTCTATTAGTTCTTTTGATGCCTGATCTCAAGCCATCATATCAACATCAATCATTTGTCCCAAAATAACTTCCTCAATCATATTATGAACATTTTGTCTTGCTTCATCCAAAAGTTTTTCCGAAAAATTATGATGTTTATTTCCTAGTTCATATACCCAAGAAAGCATTAAGTCTCAAATAAGCATTGCTTGTCCTTCTGCAATATGTTTTTTGTTATTAAGCAAGCTAGCTATATGTGTATGCATAGTGGGAACATTATGTCTTTTCGTTGATTGATCGATAATATCATCATGAATCAACGCCATGCTGTGAAGTAATTCAAAAATAATGGCAAATTGCATAATATCTTTTTCCTGTTGTCCGCCAAATCATTTGTACATAATCCATAAACAATACGGTCTAATTCTTTTTCCTCAAGAAAAAATAAAATCTTGGATATAATCGACATATTTATTTAATCTTTCATCTTTCAACAAAGTTTTTGCTTGTGTTATTTTTTCATCGACATATGCTTTTAATAAATTATCAAAAGATTCTTTAAATGATTTAAGATCCATAACCAATAATCAGAAATAAATGGGAGTATTTTAGTGATTTTGGGGGAGAAAACAAGAACAAGGGAAAGTGGCAAAAAAAGTATTCAAAATTTGACAAAAAAGGGTTGTTGGAATATAATTAGGTATTGTTATTTTATATCTCAGTTTTAAAAAATGAAAAAGATTTTCTCTTTAGCAACTATCGTACTGACTTTATTCGGCAGTCTCTTTAGTAATTTCATTTTTGCTTATCAGGCAGATAAAGACGTTGGTTTTGATGTTGGTATTGCTTCATGATTTAATGCTATTGTAAATTCTATAGCTATTCAAAACGATGGTAAAATTATTGTCGGTTGAGATTTTACTCAATATTGAGGATCTTTTGTTAATCGCATTGTCCGCTTAAATACTGATTGATCTATTGATTCTTCTTTTAATGCTTGAAGTTGAATTAATGCTACTGTAGTTGGATTAGCTATTCAAAACGATGGGAAAATCATTGTTGCATGATGATCAACGTATGGAATAACTCGTTTAAATGCTGATTGATCTGTTGATTCTTCTTTTAATGTTTCAAATGGATTTAATTACGCGACAACTACGGTGGCTCTTCAAAGTGATGGAAAGATTCTCGTTGGTGGTCATTTTACTACCTACAAATGATCACAAAATAACTATATAGTTCGTTTAAATGCTGATTGATCTAAAGATACTTCTTTCACTATTTGATCTGGTTTTAATGCTTACACTAAAAATATAACCGTTCAAAGTGATGGGAAAATTCTCGTTGTAGGGAATTTTACTTCATATAATTGATCTTCAAATAACTATATAGTTCGTTTAAATGCTGATTGATCTAAGGACTCTTCTTTTACTATTTGATCTGGTTTTAATTACTCTCCAAATGTTTCGGCAATTCAAAGTGATGGAAAAATTCTTATCGGAGGTTGATTTTCTACTTATAGTTGAGTCTCTTCTACTCGTATAGTTCGTTTAAATTCTGATTGAACCAAAGATACTTCTTTTACTACATCTTCTAACTGGGCAATAAACGCTATTGCTCTTCAAAGTGATGGGAAAATTATTCTTGGTTGATCTTATCCTAATCGTATTTCTCGTTTGAACACGAATTGATCCGTTGATTCTTCCTTTAATGTTTGAAGTGGATTTGATGGATCACCCTATGCATTAGCTATTCAAAACGATGGAAAAATTATTGCCGGTGGGACCTTTATTTCTTATAATGGAGTTTCAGTCGTGCGTATAATTTGATTGAATTCTGATTGATCTAAAGATACTTCTTTTATTGTTCCAGGAAATGGATTTAATTCAGATATAACAGAATGAATTATTCAAAATGATGGAAAAATTTTAGTTGGTGGTTCTTTTACTTTTTATAATTGATCTAATAATAATGGTATCGCTCGTTTAAATACTGATTGAACCAAAGATACTTCTTTTACTATTTGAAATGGGTTCAATTATGCTGTAGTTAACGCATTAAATATCCAAGATGATGGTAAAATTCTCGTTGGTGGAGGATTTTCCACATATAACTGATCCCAAAATAATTATATAGTTCGTTTAAATAATGATTGATCTAAGGACACTTCCTTTAACATTGGATCTGCCTTTAATAACTCTGTGGTCGATTTAGCCATACAAGATGATGGTAAAATTCTCGTTGGCGGAGCATTTACTACTTACAGTTGAACTTCCGCTAATCGCATTATCCGTCTAAACACAGACTGAACTAGAGACACTTCTTTCAGTTGAAGTGCTGACAGCGCAGTACAGGCCATAGCTATACAAGATGATGGTAAAATCCTAATTGGTGGTTCTTTTACGACTTATAATGGAATATCTAAAAATTATATAGTTCGTTTAAACAATGATTGATCTATTGATTCTTCTTTTAATATTTTAAATGGATTCAATTTTTGAGTAAGAAAAATAACTATTCAAAACGATGGGAAAATTCTCGTTGGCGGTTCTTTTACAACTTATAAATGATCTAGTAATAATGGTATCGCTCGTTTAAATACTGACTGATCTAAAGATACTTCTTTTAATATTGGGTCTGCTTTTGTTGGTGGTTCTGTAGGAGTTATATCTCTTCAAAGTGATGGAAAAATTTTGGTTGGTGGTTCTTTTAGTTCATATAATTGATTCCCTCTTAGAAATATAGTTCGTTTAAATGCTGATTGATCTAGAGATACGTCTTTTGATATCAATTATGCTTTTTCAAATGGTAACATTAATTTTATATTAATTGAAAATGCTTGAAGAATATATGTTGGAGGAAGCTTTACAGAATATAAATGAGTTCCAATATGATATTTAGTAGCGCTAAAATGAGATACTCCAGTCCCTCTTTGAATTTCTACAGACGAGAACACAATAAAGGATCGATTTACTTATAGATGATATGTTTCAAGTTGAAATGAATTCTCTTGATCTACTAGAATTTCATTACAAGAAACTGACGGATTAATCCCTGTTACATTAAATCTTAACAACAAAGACAATAAACTATCGCTCCCTAAAAACATTCAATTTAAAAAAATAGATAATATAACTAACTATAGTGGCGAAATCATTCCTCCAACTCCTGTAACAATAGACACCGTAGATGATAAACAAGTTATTAGTGCTGTCAAAGTCGGTAGTACAAAAGAGTCTATAAAATTAGCCTGAGGTGTTGCAACGTTGAGTATACCTGTGGCTGGAAATACTGAAGGAACTGCTGTTTCTATCTATTCTTCCCAAGATTGATCTACTTGGACAAAAGAGTGAATTACTACCGTTGCAATGATTAACTCAGAACCGTATGCTTCCTTTACTACCAATCATTTTACGTACTTTGCTATTGCAGCAGAAACGGGAACATTCTTTATTAACAATGATAGTTCCTCTACAGAATCTAAAAATGTAACATTAACTGTTGCTGCTCCTTGAGCAACTCATATGAGATTTTCTAATACTAGTGGTTCTGATCGATCCACTTGGGAACCTATTGCCACTACTAAATCTTGGACTCTTTCTAATTGAGTCTGAACAAAAACTGTCTATGCTGAATTCGATACCAATAGTGACGGAATTGCTGATGCCTCTACTTTTGATTTTATTGATTATATTGATAATTCTTCTGCAAACGGAAACATAATTCTTACCATCACTTGATGAGTTACCGAATGTGTCTATGGTACTTCTATGAATATGAATGCTCAAGATGTTCAAATTGGGATTCCTTATACTTTTACCTGAACATTCCCTTCTACGTGGTATTGCCAAGATTATGATGGAATTGTTTGAGGATGGGCTCTTACTATCCAAACTACTGATCTGTATAGTGAAAACAATAATGTTATATCTGGTAGCAATCTTCTTATCTCCCATGATCCTGTTGTTATCGAAGGAGACTCTGCTTGTACATGATACAATGGAACTGCTACACAATTTTATAGTAATCCTTATCCAGTATTTACAAAAACTTTAGGAACTAATAAGATATGTAGAGTTTCCGCTTCTAATGTCTCTTTATTAGTTAATGTCCCTGCCAATCAAGCTCCTGGTAATTATAGTGGTACGTTAACCATATATGTTCCTAATTTTTAGCTTATTTCTATGAGAAAAGAGCCAAATGGCTCTTTTTTAGATTTAATAAAAAAACCTTGAATACGTACGTATATTCACTACTCTTTGAATGTTTATTTTTTATTTTTTGAGATGTTACTCAAGCTTAATCAGATTATTTTATTCTCACTTGGAGCCTTTTTCTTGGCAATTATCTTATATCCTCTATACATTCGTATTTTAAAAAAATTAAAAGCTGGTCAACAAATCCGTGAGGCATCTGTCACTGGGGAAAGCTCACCAATATTTTCAAACCTTCATAAACATAAAGCGGGAACGCCTACAATGTGATGATGATTATTCCTTTTTATCATGGGAATAATGATTCTTATTTCTCTTTTTCTCAAACGAAAATGACGAACAACTTATTCATTGATAACAAGATCTGAAACTTATATCCTCTTGTTTTGATTTTTTAGTATGGGATTAATATGATTAATTGATGATTGGCTAAATGTAAAAGGCATTGGAAAAATTAAATGATTAAGTGCAAAAGCGAAACTTGTAGGAATGTTTTTGTTTGCAGGATTTATTAGTCGATGGTTTTATGTGAAACTTGGCGTAGATTATATCAATCTTTGGCCTATTGCTGGCAAAATCGACCTGGGAATCTTTTTTCCTATCCTAACATTTTTCGTTACAATAAGCATTGTAAATGCAATAAATATAACTGATGGACTTGATTGATTGGCTGGATGATTAATGAGTATCATCCTCTTTGTGTTGGCGATTGTTACGTTTTTTAATGGGACATATCTAGCAACAACAATTATCGGGATAACAATCGCCTCGCTTATTGCCTTTATGTTCTTCAATATCAATCCAGCAAAGATTTTTATGGGAGATAGTTGAGCTTTGGCTCTTGGCGGACTACTTTCCTCTTTGCTATACATTCTCAACATGAGAACTGGTATATTTATTCCTTTCTTGGTTATTTTTGGGCTATTTATAATAGATACATGATCTAGTTTTCTTCAAATTCTTTCAAAAAAATATCTCAAAAGAAAATTATTTGCAACATCTCCTCTTCACCACCTTTTTGAACATAGAGGAATTCCTGAAGCTACTATCGTAATGAAAGCACGACTCCTTCAAGGAATTTTGGCAGCTATTACCATCATTGCGATCTTTTATCAACTATCAAACTAGATTTTAGAACGTTATATTTTAGCAACATGAACAAAGAAAGAATTCAACATATAACACTCATTTTGATTAAGATATTTTTTATAGGACTTTTGTTTCAATTTTTTTTGCAAACCTTCGTGGGATTTGGACTCTGATGGAATTGACCAATCTGGTCTGTAATTTGGATGTGGAAAGAAATAATAATTCTGATTTTATTTAGTTGAATTTGTTATCGAATACGAAGACATCGCCTTTGGGAACATCTCTTGCAAAAACTTTCTTTTAAATGGTTCCTTGCATTGACTCTTTGATTTTGAATTCTTGCAGTGATTAATTGACTTGCTATAACACAAACAGGGCTTGGAGCAACGATTATGTCATTAAGATACAGTATTACATGATTTGTGATATTTCTTATTTTTTCGCTTATCTCTCGAGAATTTTTTGATCAACATATTGCATTGGAGAGATGGTGGAGCAAAATAATCGGATGGCTTCTTTGGTGAAGCTTGTTTTGGTGGGCTGTCGTTTACTTTATTCCAAGACTACTAGAATTTGCCGGTTATAATCAATATAATTATGAATGAGATATGAATATAGCACCTCCTGCTGCTTATTATTCACAATACAATCAAGGATATGTGCGCAATCAATTTCTTTTTGAAAGACCTATTAGTCGAGGGTTTTTTCTTGTTGCTTTTTGGCCCTTGTTTTTTGCTTTGGCAATCAAAAAGAGATGATGGAAAGCATTTGTTTTTGGAGGAGGTTTATATTGATTAGCAGTACTTTCTACCTTTTCAAGAGCAGCATGGATAGCATGGATTGTTCAAACAGGAATCTTATTATTAATAGAATATAGGAATAATCTTAAAAAGGCTTTTGTTTATTGATGAATTCCGATTATTCTGATTTTTTGAGGTGTTGCTTATCTTGGAAGAGATCAAATTATTCACAGACAATTTTCGAATACAGGACATCTCCTAAATCTTAAAATTGCTTTTGAAAAGATAAAAGACCATCCTATCTTTTGAGAATGACCATGAACTGCTTGACCAGCATCCCATCATTTATGAGAAGGAAAAGAATATAATCCAGAAAATCAATTTTTACAAATATGGATTGAATATGGAGTCTTTTGATTTATTGCTTGGATGACGCTCTATGTATGGTTTCTTTGGATTGGACGAGTTGCTTTGCGTAGAAGTTTCTTGGAAAAAGAAACAAAACAACAAAAATATTTAGGATATATTCTCTTTAGTTTATCTTTGGGAATTTTTGGACTTGGTATTTGTTGATTAGTATTACATAGTTTTGTAGACAGAATGATTGTCTATCCATTTATGGCCATGTTTTGAATCATCTATGGACAATATAAAAAAATAACAACACACAGCCAATAGTGTTTTATATTTTACGATCAGAACGTGTTTATTATTTTCATTCTCATATTACTAGCAATTATGATGGGTATATTAAGTGCAATATACTCTGTTTTTGGTCCTTTTATGCAAAATATTTGAAATATTTCCAACTTTAATAGTGCGTATTATTGAGCACTTGCGGGAATAGAAAGAGCACAACTCGTATTAAAATATAAACAACCAGGATTTGAATGATCAGGATGATTTTTACAGGGAACTATTTTTTGACCAAATAGCGATATTTTAAGTTGAAATTTTTGATTATTAACAAGCCCAAACAACTGATTTGCTTGGACAATATCGTCCCGCACAAAACAAATCCCCTTGCCATGAAAGGGTAACGTTGATTATCTTCTTACCAGTTGAACTGATAGCAAAAACTTTAACAAGCTTCCCTATTTTTTGTCTGAGAAAATTATTTTTAGTATTGATGCTACTACGGGTACATTATTTTATTATACAGGGACATCTCCCATAACATACTTCTCTGGAGAATATTTTACTGGAATAATAAGGCTTTCTCCAAAAATAGTATCTTTATTTTGAGAAAAACTTTGCGATACTTGCGATACAGATCAGGACGGGATCGCTGATGATATTGTTGTAAATCGAATTTTTGATTGATCTTATAATTGATTTCCATTTTCTCTTTTACCAACTATTTCTGTTTTCTATTATAGCTGAGGAATTATAAATACCAATCAAGATACCGCTATTAGAGAAAAAATCATTAATCAAACGGGAACTCTTTTCTTTTGAGATACCCTCCCTCAAAAAAGATTTACCCCATTAACGCATTACTCAAACACGCTAACAAAACAAAATGTTATTTCTTCTGACACTACTCATATAGAAAACAAAGCATTTTATGAAATTCTAGACGGAAGTTTTTCAGGACTAAAATTGGGAATAGGAATAGTAAATCTTCTTCGTACTCAACAAGAAAAAATTTATCCATTCTTAGAATATCAATTTAGCTTTCCACAGCCTGTTGCTGATCCTTTTTTTACACTCCAATGAATAGGTCTTGTATGAGACTATAACGTAAAAATTTTTATAAAAAAATCCACCAACGAACAATCGTCCATTGGGGATTTCACCATTATATTCTAATTATTTTATTTCTACAAGTGTTATATCAAAGATTAAATCTTTACCAGCCAATTCATGGTTAGCGTCCAGTGAAACTGTTTTTTCGTTTACTTCATAAACAGTAAATGTTTGTCCCATTTGGCTCATCAATTTCATTCCTTTTTGATAATCTCCTTCTGGTAGCTGAGTACGTTCAACCTCTATAATATTTTCTTTTGACCATTCTCCATATGCTTCTTTTGCTGGAATAGTTACCGTTTTTGTCTGTCCAATTTTCATTCCTTCTACTCCTTTATCAAAACCTGGAATCATTTGTCCAGCTCCAACAGTAAAAGCAAGTCATTCGTTATAATTTCTTGCTGGATGATGTTTTCCGCAGGCTTTTGCTACTTCTTCTACACTGGTATCAAAAACTTCTGTGTCGTTTAATCTTCCTACATAATGAACAACTATTTCATGTCCTTTTTCTACAGTTTTGTCTCATTTACCTTTGAGATCAGCTTTTGCTAAATAATCTTTTACAGCATTTGCACACATTTCTGGGTTGTTAATAGATAAATTTTCTTCTTGGGTTGTTTGAGTGTTTGATGAAGTTTCAGGTGTTTCTGTTTTACTACATCATGCAAGAGTAAGAGACAATCCTATTCCTGCTATCAAAAGATATTTTTTCATCTTTTTTGTTTACAAAATAAAATGCGTTGATGGGT
>CAZUIS010000025.1:0-11490 GCA_964620295.1 uncultured Candidatus Peribacteria bacterium | reverse complement strand
TTTGTTAACCGATAAATGTCATATCCACCTAATCCTCCAGAGCGATTGGACGCAATAGACGCGACAGAGTCATGCAGACTAAAGTCAGTATCATCCGCAGTAGGATCATTGAAAGGATAAGGAAACTTAATTGGTGCTTGCCATATCCCATCAACGAGAATAGTTACATAAATATCAAACTGATTTCCTTCACGGTTGGAACTAAAATACAGTTCTTTCCCAGAAGAGGAAAACCCAACGCTAACCTCATCAAAAGGCGAGTTCAACGCATCTAGAGGAATAGGTTTTTCAACACCATTCCTTTTTTGGAAATAAATTTGATAATTTCCCTCACGATTGCTCGTAAAGACAATTGTATCTCCAAAGATGGTTGCACTGTTTTCATCATATTCGGATGAGATATTTTTGATTCTCTTGAGTTGTTTGACATCTGTTTCTTGTTTCTTTTTTGCTTCATAGATTTCTCCTTCATCTCCTGGATCACAGCTATAGAATAAAAAGCTTTCTTTTGATACACTGATCAATGCAATATCAGTGAACCCAAAAGGATATCTTTTTATTTTTCCAAAGCTTGTATCAGAGTTTTCCACTATATATATTCGTTCTGGAGTTCCCTGAGCTTTGTCTATATTTCTTGGATCGGGGCGTGTGGAAGTAAATATTCCCATACCATTTTCCCAAAAAAAGAGATATTCATCAGAAGAAGTATTAATCGACAAAGGTTTTATTTGCCAGGTAGAATCAACTTGGCTAAAAGCATCTAAGAAACATAACATAGCTAACAAAAGTAGTAGTTTTCTCATGAACCAGTACTTTTAGAAGATTTACTGTAAGGTATCCTTAATAACAGCACTATTTCATGTTGGGTAAAAGAATATCCATACTTTGCAACATCACCAAAGGAATAGTATGTGGCATACGCAACGGAAATTGTATGGATGTTCATTCCAATACCAGCACGAAACGTTGATTCGTTTTGATATCCAGTACTCAACCAGAAATCTTTTTTAAAGATGACTCTGTTTGAAATACCATATTCAAAAGCATTACTATTATCTGGCATGCTTGTAGATATATATCCTGTCCATTCCCAATGAATAATATTGTTGAAGTGGAAGGTATACATCGTTGCAAGATTGTAGTTGATATCAATCTGATTTTCAAAAGTTTTAGTCAACCAGTTCGTCTGATTTGGAACAAGATTGCTTACAAAGAGACCAACATAGAATTTATTTACTTTTGAAATCGAAAAACCAACATTGGCATTAAAAGAACTTCCGGACAATGATTCACTATGGTCTGGTTCATAATCAAGAATTTTACGCTCATTCACGTTGAGGCTATATTGCCTAAATCCTCCATCTAAGCTAGCAGATATATAAAAATCTCTAATAGGAATTTTATAAATGAATGAAAAGTCGGCAGCAATATGTTGAATAACACCAACTTGTTCGACTTTTATTCTAAATCCACCAGCAACCTGTCTAGTAAATAACCCATTTCCCCATGCCATAAGTTTTTTTGGATGGTTTTCAAACGCCGTATTGCTTTCGTTGTAAGAAAGCCCACTTACGAACATATCTTTATTACCACCCAAGCTAGAGTTTATGATATAAGGATCATATTCTCCCCAATTCTGGGCAAAACTTCCCAATGATATACATATCAAGAGAAAGAAAAGTCTGATTTTTTTCATTGGATTTATTTTTTTATTGTTATTGTTTCGCGGAATATTTTAAACTGTCCATTTGGTTTGGTTACTTTGATTACAGCATAAGCTTCTGACCCATAAGGTAATCTTTTACCACCTTTATGTGTTCCATCCCAAAGAACATCACAATTTGTTGATTCAAAGAGTAATAATCCTTGTTTGTCAAAGATCTTTGTTTCAACATTCACATTATATCCAGCACAAAGATGGCTTATATTTAAATAATCATTAAATCCATCTCCATCGGGAGAAATGTAATTAGGCACACAAATACCCGATCCAATAACAACATCGATAGATGCAGATGCTGTACAATTGTAAGCATCAATAACATTGACGGTATAAGTTCCTTCCCATAAAGAGTCAATTTCTACGGTAGTAGCACCAGTATTCCATGTATAAGTAACTGGATAGGTTGCACCAATAATATAATCAACACGGGCACTTCCATCCGGACTAACTTCACAGAATGTTGATCTTGTTGAAAAATTGATCTTCAAGGGTTCAACAGGCATGGCTATACTATCTCTGATTGAAAAAGAACATCCAGCTGAATCGCTAACACTTAATGTATACATTCCTGCTGGTAAATTATTTGCAGAATTGTTGTTTACATTAAAGCCTCCTGGGCCATCAATGGTGTAGTCATAATCTCCCCAACCTCCATTTGCTCTAAATTCAATAGAGCCTTCACTACCGTTGAAACAACGATTGTCTCGTTTTTCGGTAACAAAGATATTGATCGGAGCGGTTGCACCAGTTACATTCCAAGAATAGCGAAATCCTTGTCCACTATTATCACTTACCATGACGATATTTTTGCCTGGGTAAGCATCCAGTGAAATAGAACTTGCTGTTGATCCATCGCTCAATACATAAGGTTCAGGACCAGGAATAATAGCTGTCACCGTTTCAACAACAACGTTGTTGAGGCGAATAACAATAGGAACAACGCCTGTTAGGGAAGGTTGTACTGAACTTCCTGCTGCAGCATTGTAGCAGGCGGTGTAATCCAAATCAAGATTTCGACCAAGATTTGCATTTTCTCCAACGTTAAGCGTATCAAATATTTCACATCCATTTACATCAGTAATTCTTAAATAATAGGTTCCTGAATAAAGGGTAGTAAAAATATTTGAAGCTTGCGTAGTTGTTTTTTCTGACAAACTATCCGTTAGAGTGTACGTAAAGGCACCAGTTCCTCCTGTCGCATTAATCGTAATACTTCCGTTTGGATTTGGCCAGTTGGAATTATTTACAATAATAGCAGGAGTTGTAGTGATAGCACTAGGTTGATTGAGCGTATATTCAAAAACAACTTTTACACTCAATGCATCAAGAACGGTATCTGCATATATTCCTGCTGGGATTCCTGTCAGATAATTAGTAGTAGCTCCGGTATTCCAATGATGGGTATACGGAGGAGTTCCAAAATCTGCACGAGCTTCTAACTGCCCATCAGAAGCACCAAAACAGGTGGGACTTTTTATGAGAAAAATCCCATTTTGAGCTTTAGTGATACCACTAAACCCCATTAGCATCAACAAGGATGCCAAAAAGACAAACTTTTTCATAGGCAAAATTATTATGTTTAACATTTTGTTTATTTTAATTTTAAGGACCTGGCAATGAATATGCGAAAAATTGGCATTTCAGCCATCATAGAATATGTAATTATTTAACAAGAAAAGTCAATACAATAATAAAGATAAAACATATAAAACAATAATGAAATCAGATTGATTTTTTAGGAAAATTTCCTATATTATCACCTCGACAAAAAAAGTGCTATTTTTTAAAACGCTAGGCGTTTTAGATTTTAAATTATAAATTTACTCAGAATTATAGTAAATTAACATCAAACATTTAACATCTAACATCAATATAGTATGGATTTTGACCCAAAAAAGAATTATTATGAGATATTAGGAATCCCAGAAACAGCCACCGCGGAAGAAGCAAAGAAAGCGTTCAAAAAGCTTGCAGTAAAGCATCACCCCGACCGCGGATGAGATAAAGCGAAATTCCAAGAAATTAACGAGGCTTTTCAAACGTTGGGAGATGAAAAGAAAAAAGCTCAATACGATGCCTATCGTAGCTGAGGATTTTGATGATTCGGAGGTGGGGATGGCTGATTTGGTGGTTTTGGAGGAGGATGATTTCAATGATGATTTGATTTCTGAGGAGTAGATCTTGGAGATATTTTTGGAAATATGTTTGGTGGTGGATTTGGTGGACAACAAACAAGAGCAGAATCATTTAGTGGAGAAGATATTAAAGTTGCTATAACAATTTCTTTTGAAGAAGCATTTTTGGGAGTAGCCAAAAAAGTTGCTTATACGAGAAAGATAAAAATGTCAGATATTGATGAAAAACAATGTAGTACTTGTAAAGGAAAAGGAAGAGTTTCAAGGACGGTACAAACCCCATTTGGTATGATGCAAAGTCAAAGTGCGTGTCCAGACTGTGGCGGAATTGGAACTCAATATACTAAATCAGGAAAACATATTTCATCACCTTTTGAATCAAAAAAAGAAACTATTGAGGTAAAAATTCCAGAAGGAATTAATGATGGTGTATATATCAAATTTGCAGGAAAAGGACATCAAGGATTAAATGGATACGACGGTGACTTATATATCAAAATAAATATTCAGACTTCAGATATTTATGAAAGAAAATGAGATAATTTATATATCAAAGTACCAGTAACTATCTTTGATCTTGTTCTTGGAGGAGAAAAACAAATTCAACATCCAGAAGGAAAACTCAAAGTAAAAATCCCAAAAGCTACCCAGGTCTGAGATATGGTGAAAATATCTGGAAAAGGATTTGGAAAAGGAGGAATTTTTACAAAAAAAGGAGATCTCTACTTGATTCCAAAAGTAGAAATCCCAAAAAAATTAAGTAAAGAAGAAGAAAAATTGTGGAAAGAATTGGCTTCGATGTAATCTGTAGTCAAAAAATCTATCTGTCATTCCCGCTTAAAGAATTTGGGGAGGGAATCTATCTAATCAATATAGATTTCCGCCGCAACTGACAAGGCGGAAATGACATATAAATATTAATTCTAAATAAAGATAATGCTTTCCTAATATATTTTGTTTGTTTTTTATTGCAAATTTTTTATAAGCTTTCATAATTATCTTATGCTCATAACCATCACTTGAAAAGCTGGAAGTGGAAAATCAACAACAGCTAAAGCATTAGCAGAAAAACTTTGATATGAATATATTTCTATCTGAGAAATGAAAAGAAAAATTGCTGAAGAAATGTGAATAAATATTGTTGAATTTAATAAACTTTGAGAGCTTCCAGAAAACCAAAAAGAATTTGATCTTAAATACGAAGAATACCAAAAAAACTTGGATCCCAATGCAAAAATAATTTTGGAAAGTAGACTTTGATATTATTGCCAACCGAAATCATTTAAGATATTTATTTCTGTTGATGACGAATCTGCTGCAAAAAGAATTTTCAATGATCATAGAGCAACAGATAATTATACATCTTGGGAAGAAGTATATCAGGAGACCAAAAAAAGAAATGAAGAAGATGTTCAAAGATATATTAATCTTTATGGAATAAATTATCAGAATCCTCAAAATTTTGATCTCATAGTTGATTCTACAGGTAAAACACTAGAAGAAACTGTTGATGAAATTTTGGTAGCATATAATGCTTTTAGATAATAAACAAAAAATATGTTTAGATC
Organism: uncultured Candidatus Peribacteria bacterium; assembly: GCA_964620295.1. GTDB lineage: Bacteria > Patescibacteriota > Gracilibacteria > Absconditabacterales > Absconditicoccaceae > UBA5124. The sequence goes on along the minus strand of CAZUIS010000025.1, from coordinate 6,064 downwards.
AAAGAGGTTTTTTACTGTTCTTGGTATTGGTATTTTTCTAGGTGCTCTTTTTTGATGAGTCTACCTTACCCAAAGAAAAGTCCTTCCTGAAATTTTTCAATATGTTCCAACAGGAATGGAGCAAGTAATGGTTAATCGAGCAGAAAAAAATATCCAAAGCAACACAAATATGCTTGTTGAGATCCCTCAAGCAGTACAAGAACAATTCCAACAAATTAAGGTAATGATTATTGTTCAAGACGAAACTTTCTCTTGAGATCAAATGATTTTTTTACAAACAAGATCAGAGTTCTTGCCTGAGAATTTTCTCAAAACGATTAATCCTGAGGAAGAAACTATTTTTACCTATCTTCGCTTGGATGATGGTCAATATGTTTTTGGACCACAGAAAATTATTCAATCATATACAAAGCCAACTTTAGAGAAAGCATTGTTTCATCAACCAGAATTAGAAAACTATCTTGAAAAAATTAGAAAAAGCTCGTTGAGTATTATTTCTAGTAACGATAGTGGTATAGTTTCTCAACAATATACCTCTTTGTTGGATTCAACAAAATATTTGATAATGAATATTTCTTCAGATTCGAACGGTAGGTTTGATTTTGCAGCATATGCTCTTTTGAGTCAACAACAAACAGGATTAGAAATTTCATTTAGTCCAAAGTTTACTTCATTCCTCAAAGAATCAACAATAGCCTATCTAGAATTGTGAAAAATATTATTGGGAAATATACAATCAGACCAATTAGGATCAGGTTTGGCTCAAAATAAACTTCTTCAAAAACTTTTGGCAAATAATGTAGCTATTATTGTTAGTAAAGGATCAAATATGTTTAATCTTGGAGCAACAATGATTTCTGATAATAAAGATCTATTTACCGATCTTGAACCATATTTTCCACTGGTAGGAGAATGGTTAAAAACACAACCAATGCTCAGTAGGGCACAAATTACTAGTGTTCAACAACCAGGAAAAGTAGGGTACGATATTGTTGTTCAAAATATTCAAAAAATCTGATGTTATCTTGAGCAATCTGATAATCAAACAAAGATCAGTCTTGGAAATCCTCAAATAGAATGAGGAAAAAGAACATTAAAAGGATATTCAAAAAATAGTCTGGCTGTTCTTTATGTAGATATGAATCAGCTTTTGGATCTTTATAAACAATTTGCTAATATTGGAGTTTGATGATTAAGTACTGATCAAGAATCATTATTCACCCAAATGAAAGATAAAACCCTTCGTTGAGATATATTTATAGGGGAAAATGTTATTGGCCTTAAGTGATCAATTAGATAAAAAAGACTCCTCGTTATGGGGAGTTTTTTAAAATTCAACTTTCCATAATTTCCATGTATTTCCTATTTCATACAAGGTGAAACAACCTCCATTAGTGAAATTTTCTGGCATTTGTTGTTCTCCCATCCGGATATAAAATGGCCTATGAAGAGAGGCATAACTTTCTCCTAGTATTTCACATTTATATGTTCAGTCATTTTTTCGCCAATCAATTCGTTCTTGGTGAGGTCGTTTATTTAATGCGGCCATTCCTGGGGTTATGTAGTCTCTTTGACTTCGTCCCATAATTCGAGGCGTATAATTTTTATGTGTTGTCATAATAACGGCGTTTTCTTCCGTAATTCTTGATAAATTTTTGATAGACCAAAATTCTTCTTGTGAAATTAAGGCATAGGAACTATTGTTTACATGAACAATATAATTTATCATCGTAGAAAATAGAACCAATCCAATAATAAATATTCAGAATTTTTTTAAATGAAGAGAAATATTCCAAAGACCATGAGCAGCCAAAATAATAACAAAAATATCAAAAAAAACTAAAGTTCTATTGAAATTAACTAAGCCAATTAAAATCCAAAAGAATCATATTATATATCATAGAGAAAAGATATCAAAAGACTTATTTTTGATTTTTTGTCGCAATCAAACAATGCTGAGAAGAATAATAAGCCAAAAATACTTTAGGTAAAGAAATTTGTCCATAAAATCTCAACCAAACCCCGTAGAACCAATTGTTGATGTTGATATTCTGATTGCGTTTGGCATGATTTGATTCCAAAAAGGAATGTAACATAGCATTGCCAGAATTCAAACACCAAACCAAATTCCTATCTGTTTTCGTGGTAAAGACTTTTTGGTTATCCATTGTTGTATTGTATATCCTATAAGAATCGCTCCTGTATACAAAGATGTGTGTTTGTGTAAAACAATGAGGAGAAAAAAAAGAATACCTTGTCCTATAAGATTTTTCTTTTGTAAACACAATATGAAGAGGAGCAAAAAATTAACACCAAGTGCTTGTTTAAAGTATCATCGCCATAAAAGATCATACTGTACAATAGATAACCAATATAATCGTGCTGCAATAATTCCTATTCGAGGATTTTCTTTTTTGAGGAGAAAAAAAATAAAAATTCCAGGAAGAATGGTAATAAGTCACATTCCCCATGTTATCCATCGATCAAAATTTGTTCAAATATTTCCAAGGAGTCCCATAATCGTTCACAAAAGAGGTTCATGGGTAATCCAATTGGGAATCTGAGAAAAATCTAAGAAGTGTATCGCTTTTGTATAAGAAGCAAAAATTTCTTTATACATTCCCGGATCATATCCCAAGGGAATTTCATTTCCTACAAAGTACCACAATCTATATAAACCCAAAAATAAACCAATTATAAGAAAGATCCAAATTCAATATTTATTCCAGAAATTTTTATAAACACCCATTATAAGCGATGGTAAGATAAAAAAGTTTCTTATTTTTTGACAGAAAAATTTTAATGACTATAATTATGATAATCTAATTTTACTACTTTTTATTATATATTTTTTATTATGAAAAAAACAATTGAAAAAAAAGCACAAAACTTGTCTTTTTGGGAACAATTAAAGGCAACACCAGATCAAATTAAAATGTTTTTTGTTGGAGTACTAGTGGTTGTGGCAGCAATTGCTTTTGTTTTACCAAATGTTAATGTAAAAACATTACAAGGAAATATTTTGAATGTTGCAAAACCAACTAAATGATATGGTTATGGATATTGATATGGATATGGAACAACAACAGTTTATGGGTATGGAGTCTGTAAAATGACGTGTACGCCTACACAACAAGCAGAAATAAAAGATTTGGCTTTGTTGGGTTGATATGGATACGGTTATGGGTATGGATTAGACGGAAAAACTGGATATTTTTCATTTTCTATAAAAAATGTAGGAACGACTCCTTTACGTCCAGATTTCAAAAAATTAAGTAATATAGTAATGATTAACTATAGTTCTACAGCTCAACAATATTGATTAGATGCTAATTTTATGAACGATCTTTATTCAAATATTGTAATTAATCCTGGGCAAATATATAACGTAGAAGGAAAAATAAAATTAGATGGCGAAAAACTTACAAATACATCACATGTTAATTTTACTCTTGGATCTTCAGAAGAAACAAACACAAACAATAACAGTATTCAGATTTATTTAAATCAAAAACCTTCAGGAAATACTGTTTGTCAAAGTCCGGAAAATGTTTTGGCATGTTCTTTGGGGCTAGATAACTGTCCAGTGGAATGTAGATCAACAACTTGTCAAACACCAGAAAATGTGTTATTATGTTCTTTGCGTTTATCTGATTGTCCAATGCAATGTAGACCAATCAGTTGTCAAACATCAGAAATGACAATGGCGTGTTCATTGGGACTAGATTCATGTCCACAAGAATGTAGATATGGATCAGGCGGTGTTACTCATTCTGAACAGATAGTGAACGCGTTTAGGTTTGCTGTATCAAATAATATGGCCACATCAAATGATATAAATGAAATGTATAATGCTATAACAAAGACAGATATGATGAACATTATGTTTGCATTCCAAAAAAATGTATTGAAAAGAGAACCTATTGCCGCTTGATTTTCTCCTGGCGATGGATTAGTTACTAGAGCAGTTTTTGGTACATATCTTTCTAGAATATTATGGGGTACAACATATGATGGAGGTAATCCATTTTATGTAAATCATCTTAATGCTTTAAAAGATGCTAAAATTATTACTAGTATTAGTAATCCAGAAGCAGAAGAAGTAAAAGGATATATGTATATTATCTTACAAAAAGTTGCCGAAAGTTGAATATGGCAAACAGGAACAAATACAGAAACATCATATCGAACAGAATGGTTAAATAGAGATACTCCTTCAGGAAATGGTGATTATGAAACATATAAAGATTTTGTACCAGTTCCATGTAAGGACGGATATAGTCCAACAAATGTAGAATTTGTTCGTCTTGATTGAAAAACAAATCAAAAAGTACATATATCAACAGCTGGTGGATATTGTCTAAATTCAGAAAATTCAGAAGGATGTGTTAATTACAAAATAAAATTTTATTGTGAAAAATCAGGTAAAAAAACAACACTTGTAGAACAGCCAAAAGAAATTCCATCACCTATCGTTGAGAGACCAAAAGTTACGGAAACAACACCTCTTGTAGAAAAACCAAGAACAGTTGAATCAGCAATTGTATTGGAAAAAAAAGATAAAACACCTATCAAAACTTCTCCTTCTATCGATAATGATAAAACAACAACAGCAGAATTAACTATTTTAGATATTTTTAAAAGCCTTTTAAAATAACAAATCAATTAGATAAAAAAGACTCCTCGTTATGGGGAGTTTTTCTTTTAGCTTGAAAAAACAAACAAATACCATAAAACAAATCAGATTTTTATTCTCTTTTCCGAATACGGTATGGCAGAAAATCTCGTTATCGTGGAGTCTCCTGCGAAATCACAGACGATTAAAAAATTTCTTTGACCAGATTTTGAGGTAAAGGCATCTTTTGGACACGTTGTAGATCTTCCTCAAAAATCTCTTTGAATTGATATAGAAAATAATTTTCAACCACAATATGAAGTTTCTCCTGACAAGAAGAAAGTAATTTCAGAACTAAAATCTTTAGCAAAAAATGCCAAAAAGGTATGGATCGCTACCGATGAAGACCGCGAGGGAGAAGCTATTGGGCGACATGTAGCTAATCAATTGGGATTAGATATCAAAAAAACTTCAAGAATTGTATTTCACGAAATTACCAAGAATGCTATCCAGCATGCTGTAGAAAATCCAAGAACATTAGATATGCATTTAGTTGATGCTCAGCAGGCGAGAAGAGTACTCGATAGACTTGTGTGATTCGAGTTATCTCCAGTGCTTCGAAGAAAGATTAAAGCAGGTCTCAGCGCCTGAAGAGTACAATCAGTTGCCGTAAGATTGATTGTAGAAAGAGAAAGAGAAATCCAAAAATTTGAATCAGAATCTAGCTTTAAAGTAGTTGGATTTTTTATAGGAGACGCAAAACAACCATTTAAAGCAGACCTTTCTAAGGAATTTAAAACCCAGGCAGAAGCTCAGAAATTTTTGGAAGAAATAAAACAAGCAGTATATCAAGTTTCAGATATTGAAGTAAAACCAGGAAAAAGATCTCCCTCAGCACCATTTACAACTTCAACACTTCAACAGGAAGCAAGTCGTAAATTAGGATTCCCTGTAGCCAGAACAATGCAAGTTGCTCAGAAATTATATGAAGCAGGACTGATTACCTACATGAGAACTGATTCGGTTAATCTTTCTGAATTTGCGATCAAGGCCTGTGAAGAACAAATTACTAAGGCTTATGGAAAAGAATATGCGAAGCCTACTCATTATGCAACCAAATCAAAAGGCTCTCAAGAAGCACACGAATGTATTAGACCAACCCATATGGAAAATCCTGTTGCAGGAGCAGATGCTCAAGAAAAAAAATTATACGAACTGATTTGGAAGAGAACATTAGCTTCTCAAATGGCCCCAGCAGAAATTGAAAAGACCAAGGCAACCATAGATATTTCTACGAGTACATTGAAATTTATCGCAACAGGAGAGGTAATTAAATTTGAAGGATTCCTCAAAGTATATTTGGAAGGTCGCGATGATGAGGATGAACAAAATCAAGAAGGAATGCTGCCAGTATTGAAAAAAGGAGAGGTATTAACGATGCAATCTATT
>CAZUIS010000024.1:0-11650 GCA_964620295.1 uncultured Candidatus Peribacteria bacterium | reverse complement strand
CTTTATCTGAAATTTTCTTTTCACAGTAATCATGGAAATGAGCAACCAGTTCATCTAGATTATCTAAATCAACAGATAATCATCCTGCTCATCTATGTCCACCAAACCTTTGCAAAAGGTGACTAGCAGATTTTATCATTTCGATAACATTAAAATAATCTGGTCCTCTTAAGCTAGCGACAGCACTATGTTTTTCGTGATCAATTTTCATAATCATTGATGGTTTATTGTATTTTTCTGTCAATCTTCCAGAAACAATTCCTACGATTCCTTCATGAAATTCATCACTATATGCAGCCAAAAACTTTTTTTCAAGATTGATTGATTGTTCTGCTTGTTTAAACATTTGTTCTTGGAGAGCTCTTCTTTCGGTATTGATTTGTTCTAAATTTTCTAAATAAGGAATTTGTTTTTCGCCAGAGTAGAGGAGAGAATATAAACTATCGTATGGAGAAGTCATTCTTCCTCCAGCATTGATTCTCGGCCCAATAACGAATCCTATATGATAAGTATCAATTGGTTGCTTTATGTTGAGGTACGACAAAAATCCTCTCAAAGAAGAGGGTACTTTCATCTGTTGATTATTTAATATTTCAAGTCATCTTTTTACAATAATTCTGTTTTCGTGAACCAAAGGAACAACATCAGCTACAGTTCCTATAGCAACAACAGGCAGAAAATAATTAAAAATCTGATTTTTTTTGTCTTGGTTAAATGTACTTCTACTCAGTAATGCACAAATAAGTTTAAAAGCTACTCCAACCCCAGCAAGTCATTTAAATGAATAATTAGGCGAAATTTGAGGATTAACGACAGCTATTGCTTGGGGAATGCTTTCTAAATCTTGATGATGGTCTGTAATAATTAGGTCAATACCCAGTTGTTTAGCGTAAAGGGCCTCTTCCAACGAAGCAATCCCATTGTCTACGGTAATAACTAGATCGATCCCTTTTGCTTTCATATTATCCAAGTGGATTTTTTTGATACCATATCCTTCTTTGATTCTATCAGGGTATTGGATGCTAATATTTTTGTAACTGAGATGTTTGGTAATAAATTTATAGAGAATATAACTCGAAGTTACACCATCTACATCATAATCTCCAAAAATCATAATTTTTTGTTTGGTTTTTATCGCAAAAATAATCCTTTCTACTGCTGCTTCCATATCGTTGAGCAAAAAAGGATCTATCCAATAATCTTGAAGTCTTGCTTCCAAAAAAGCATCAACATCATCAGTAATATTTCTTATTTTAAGAAGTCTAGTAAGGAGTTCTTCGTTGGGATTATCATAAAGGACTTTGTAATTCATATCTACGATTTCATTAAATGATTAAGGAGTATTTCGTTGCAAAAGCATTGTACTATTTTTATCTTTAATTACAACCAAAAACTATTGTTATTTTTTTGTTTTTTAATATAAGCGACAATACAAAAAAACCAAAAAAAACAAAAAAGCTATGAAAAGAGAATCTTTAGTAAAAATTGTAGTGTTTCTAATCCTTTGGATAGAAGCATTGTTTACTTGTTTGGGAATGATTCCACAAATAAGTCTATTGATAACAGTTAGTATCGTTTCGATTGCTTATCTGGTACGTATTGCAACTTCTTTACGTCTATCAGAAGAAAAGAAAAAGCTAAGAAAAAAAGTTCTTTTAGCATTTCTTACAACAATACTTTGGTATAAGATAGTCCCTTATCTTTTTGCTCGATACATGAAAATTCCTATAAATGAAACGTTATGGATAGCTTTCGTTTTGGGAAGTATTGCATTTGTTGCTTTGATGTTGAGCATAAAAGATTCTTCTGATATAGATAAATCAGGGAACACCAAATGGCAATATATATCGAGAAAAGACTATATGTGTACATTGGCCGCTACTATTTCATTTACTATAGCAATACTTTTTTGCATAGAAGTCTATAGAGAAAAATTTTTGAGTGTTGTGCCAATTCTTATGTATGTTTCCATAGGAATATGTACTGTAAGGAAAATATAGAATGAGTCCCGTAGCAATACTACGGGATTTTCTATAAAAGAAAAGATTGTCAATACCCAAACGTTGATAAAAAATCAGAATTTTTGTTTTTTTGAAAAGATTGAATATAATAATTATGTTTTAATTCTTTTGGAAAAAGCAAGATATGCACTATCTTACCATAGATCATTTGGATCACGCGACGTATCATACAAGAAAAAAACACAAACTGTTTGGTTTTTTGCGTGAAATCAAAATATTACTTGTTTTTGGAATAATCGCATTTGTACTTGTGACAGTGTTTACTAATGCACAACTTTTTATGACAAGTTTTAAAAATATATTTACTCCAACAAAAGAATGATCAGTAGAAGCAATAAAAGAACAAATGCAACAAAATAATAGTATCTCGTCCATTATTGATTATCAGCATCAAAAGGAATTAGCAATAGATCACTTGATAAAAAAATATTCTGATCCTGCAGAAAAAATTGCAACTCCATTGGCTCAAGATGTTAAAGAATTGTTGTCAGAACAGGTGAAGTGATATGATTTTATGTTCAATACTTTACCACCAACAAATAGGTTGATTGTTCCGAAATTTAATGTAGATGATCCGATCGTGATCAGTAAGTATACAAATATGAACGAATTTATTTACAAAAATTATAACGAAGAACTCAAAGAAGGAGTGGTAAAATATCCAACAACTCCAGAGCCAGGACAGTCTGGGAATACCTTGATTTTTGGACATACAAGTCAGGAGCGATGGAAAGAAAATCCATATGGAATGGCATTTGCACATATAGCAGATATTGCTATGGGAGACGTTGTTCAAATTGTATGGAAAGGTCAATTATATGAATATAAAGTAGTTGATATCCAGGTAAAATATCCACAACATGTAAACGAAACATATATGCAATATGCAAATCTTTCCAAAAATTATCTTACCTTAATGGGTTGTTATCCTATAGGAACAGCAAAACAAAGAATTTTGGTAATAGCAGAACAACTTCCCCAAGAATAAAAAAGTTTTCAGATCCCTTGAAGTTTCCTTTAGTATCCCTATATACGAGGAAACTTTTTTATTTAGTAATTAAAAGTAATGAAAAAATTTCTGGCAGTTATTGGAATAATTTTGCCGTTTGTGTTTGGTTTATTGTGGCTTGTAAGTTTTGTTTTTCTTGCCGAAGTGACAGGGGAACCGACAAGCACAATGATTCTTGCTTCTTATGCAAAACTTGTAGGAATGATTGGGACACTCGTATGATTGATAACATTGGTTATAGGTCTTGTCTATCTTGGAAAACAAAAATGATTGGAACATAGAGCTATTATGAAACAATCTCGAATATTAACAAGAAAAAATATACGAAAATTTGCATTAGGAATAGTTTTCCTTTTTGTTCTTCAAATGCTTCAAAATGGATTATCTCAACCAGATCAACCAGTAACCTTGGTTGCTGTTATTTTGATGATATTGATCTGAATCGCCTACCTTTGGGTAGATCTTTGACTAAAATCTATGAGTCTTTCACTAACAGAAGATAAAAAAATCAAAGTTTCAGATATCTTCGTAGATGGAAAAAAACTTCTTTATTATTTGGGTGCATACGTAATTATATGGATTTTTGCTGTTGTTGGAATCGTCCTATTTATTGTTCCTGGAATATATGTAACATTGAGATTAAATATGGTTCCTTATCTGATTTTGGAAAAAAATATTGGTCCATGGAAAGCAATTAAAGAATCTCGAGTTATGACAAAATCAGTAGCATCAAATATTTTTGCAGTAAATGTCCTTTTGGGAATGATTAATATCCTTTGAATTGTAGCTTTGTTTGTTTGATTGTTCTGGACATTACCATTGTTCTATATAGCAAATGCTGTCTTCTACAAAAAATTACTTTCATTAAAAAAATAAGAATCTGAATTTCAATTCAACGGTCCACTGCTTCGGCAGTGGATTTTTTTTTATAAAAAAATAAATAATCTTTCCATGTTTAAATGGTTAGAATTAGAACATAAATAAAAAGTGAGCGTTTTATATTTTAGGCAGAAAAAACACATGAAGCCGATTTGTTTGTGTTTTTTGCCGTTAAGAAATATAAACAGCGAACAGTTATGTATTTATTTATAAAGAATTACACCTCTTTCAACAAATCAGTGATAATCGTATTGGAAACATCCATTCCCTGGTCACTCAAAACAAGTTTATAAGGGTCTCCAAGAAAAAGTCATTCTTCGGTATATTTCTTGATAATTTCTTTATATTGAGGAACAAGAATTGAAACATATTCTTCAATATTTACGATACCTTCATCGGTTCTCAATCTAAGAAAAAAAGATTCAATGAGGAGATCTTTTTCTGTCATAAATACAGTTTTGCTTGGATCAATATAATTGCCTTTGAAATATTCAATGAGATTTGATGTATTGGTCCAGCGAACAGCTTTTGTCTCTTTAGATGTTTTTCCTAGCTTATCAAAACTGACTAATCAATCACTATGGAAAAATGAAGAAGCACTAGGGCCAAATCCTATATAATCTTGCATAGTTCGGTAAACTCTATTGTGAATACTACTAACTCCTGGTCTACAAAAATTGGAAAACTCATATCTATGGTATCCAGCATCCAAGAGAATATCTTTGAGATAAGCAAATTCTGTAAAAATATCATCATCGCTTCCATAGTAGGTTCCAGAAATTGCTTGATCAGGTGTTTTACTTTGTCGTTTAGACCCAGGAAATAATTCCAAGGTATAGAGAGAAAAACTATCTGCAAATTGACTACTGGCGAAACGGTCGAAAAATTCGATTTTCCCCGGATCCCAAAGTTGGGCTTCGCCCTTCCTCGTTTCGCCAAACTTTCCGAAGGCGATAAAATCAAAATTGAAAATCATATTTTCCTGCTTAATATCTCTCAGTCCTCTCAAAAAATCAGTAAGTCCTGCAAAACTCACAGGCCTTCCCACATCTTGTAAAATTTGATTATCAAAAGTTTGAATACCAAAACTAAATCTCAATCTCGGTCGTTTTTTGAAATGCGTATGAAAATAAGTAATCAGATTATATGTTTCTTGAGTAGGGTAGGGATTAAGTTCAATATTGAGCTCCATAACATCACTCGTATCAAAATGTTGACCCAAAAAATCTACAATATCTGTAAGCTGTTCTGGACTCAATACATTTGGTGTTCCTCACCCAAGATAAATTGTCTGAATCTGCTTATTGACGATATGAGGAGCAGTTGTTTCTATTTCTTGATACAATGCTTTGAGATAATCACCAATCATTTTATCCTTAATTTCAGGATTAAGAAAAAAACTATAAAATGAACAGTAGGGGCATTTTTGAGCACAAAAAGGAATATGAAGATAGATTGATGTCACAACAAAAAATCAGAAGATAAATATAGTCTATACTTAATAAATCGCATTGGCTTTGCAATCCCTTTTACACAAGATATTGGTATTGACAATACTAGGAAAAATCCTAAAAACAAATTAATAAACAAAAAACAAAAAAACTAAAACATAAAAACTATGGAAGATCATACAAACCCCAAATTTCTTTATCCCATAGAATTTATGAAGGATGGAGATAAATACTATTTTGACAGATCAGATTTTGCTTTTATTCGAAAAGGGAATACTCCAAAAACAACGGTTGTTTCTATTTATATAAAGAAACATTCGAGTGGGTCTGCTATTTTTGATGATAATTGTATCTACCTCACAAAAACAAAAGGAAAATTCAAACTTCAGTATTCTTTTTTTGAAGAAATAAAGTTTGATGAAGAATCTGTATTACAGGAAACTGAATGGATTTTTTTAAAAAAAATCAAAAATGTTTCTTTCTCTTGTGAAAACAACGAAGATATAGGCGGAGTTGACTATGTTTTTGATCCTTATGCGTTTGATACGTGTAAAAACAACTTGTTTGCATATATTGATGGTCCTCAATTCTATCTCGATAAAGAATATGTGAACCTCAAAATGGATAATCTGCGAAAATTGTTGATTGATTACCTTGACCATTTTCAAGAAAAAAGAAATATGAAAGATTTTCTTGAAGAAAAGTCTCTTGATAAGTCATTTGTTAGTGAAGATATGGCAGATGGGGAAAAGAAGAGCTATAAAATAAAAATATATGATCTGATTATCGAAACTATCAAAGACAAAATACAAGAAGAAAACAAAAAAGAAAATGGAGATAAGGTACTCATAAAGAAAGAGTTAACTAAAGAAGAAAGACCATATCAGAAGATGGGTAAAAAGGAATTAGAAAAAGCGTTGGATGAAGCAATAGAAATAGGTGATAAACAAAAAATGCTCGATTTGAGCGACGAATTAGATAAGCGTAAATAAAGAGAGTAAGTTTTACTTACTCTTTTTTTTTGTATTGACATTGCTTATAAAATATCTAAAATTTAAAAAAACGAAAAACAAAAAACGAAAAATATGAAAAACTTATTTTTTATTATCTTGCTTCTTCTAGGATTTTGTGGAAATGTGTTTACACAAAGTATCCATGATTCCGTTTTGGTTACAAAGACTCCCTTAGGAGATATCTATCCAGACTTTTGGGTAGAAATAGGTCTCCCAAATGTAAATGTCCCCGAAGGGACGTTTGAAAAACAAGCTCAATATATTGCACGAAGAGCAACTGAGCCAGTCAATGGACAACAATATTTTGATTTTGAATTTTTTGATAAAGCTCTTGTTTTTTTGGAACAAAGAGATACGAGCAAAATTAATGAATCATATATTGATATGTTGAAGGTTTGGAGGAGTTGTTTTTCTTTTGAAGGAAAGACCATCATTAAAGAAAAATACCAGCGATTTCTCCGTCAAACAAAAGAAGAATATGGAATTGAAGTGAAATTTCTTCTTTCAACAGACCACTACGATCTTTTGTTACTCGGGGAAGTTCAAATTCAAGTGCTTAAGGAATCGTATGGTTCTGGCAAAAAAAGGGTAGAGATACCTCAGGATTCTTATCGTATGATAGCAATGAAGCAACCCCTTAACTAGGGGTTGTTTTTTGATTGTTCTTGACTGTGTCTTTTTAATCGTTTTCCAAGAGAAAAATAGATATGTTTGGTTAGGAGAAATAAGATAATCCCTCAGATAATATATCCAGCAATTTTTTGTCGTCAATCTAAAAATGAGGTAACTTGTTTGAGGCTAATACTTCCTACATATCCCATAGTAAGGTACACAGCTTTTACGAGAAAAGAAATAAGAAAAGAATAAAAAAGAAACCACAAAAAATGAAATTTTTTTGCTCAAGCAAAAATAAGCGATGGTGCTGAAAGATAGGGAGTAAACTTAGCAACAAGAAAATACACAAAAGGAGTTTTTTCTAGGGCTTTTGTTAAAAAATGTTTCTCTTGTGAAAACCAAGAAATTTTTTTGAGAAAGGGGAGTTTGTTAGAAAGTTTTCCTATAGTATACAAACCGATATCTCCCAAAATATCTCACAAAAAAGCAATAATCGCGACATATTCTATACGAAGTACTCCTTGAGCAGCAGCACCAGCACTAACAAATGAAGTTACAGGTCATTCGATAGTAGTAAGAATAAGAAGATAGAGATAAACATGCTGTTTGATAATTTGTCGAAACATATGCTAGAAACAATAGAAAACAAAAATCAGAATAATTATTTATGAAATTTTTTAATATATGTTGTAACATTGTAAGGGTTGAAGAGAAATACGTGTTTTATGAAATTGAAAAACCCTTGGTATCCTATAATATCTTTGTACATAAAGAAATCTCTTTTCCATCAATTCCAAAATCACCATTTATCAGCTTTAAATGAGTTCTCCGCAGAAAAAGGGAATCGAACAGTTGTTTTATTATGTTTATGCATATAGGTATTGATAGCAACTTCCAATTGATATCTATCAAATTTCTTGTGAAAAACCTTTTTAAGGTCTTCAGTTCTCATCATTCTTTGTCATGACAAAATAAGTTCTCTATATAATAATTTAATATACCATTTTGCATAAATACGTCTCAAAATTCCCATATCAATTTCTGGATGATCATACATAGTTTGAATCAATCTAGTAACTTCTTGGATTTTTATATGTGCAAGATCTGCGTCAAAAAGAAAAACATAGTCAGTTGTAACTTTTTTGAGTCCTTCAGAGACAGCATGAGATTTTCCTTGGTTTTGAGTATATGATACAAGTGTTATGTTTGTAGAAGGATGTTTCTTGATAAATTGTTCTACTACATATTTTCCTTGATCAGTAGATCAATCATCAACAGTAATAATGGTATCAAAAAAAGGAATCTGAATGAGTTTTTCTAATACTCACAAAATCCTTTGTTCCTCATTGTAAAAAGGGACAATACAAGTACACGACTTTTTCATTAACGAAATCATCATCAGTAAAATATTCTCGTAGCTTATAAGAATTTGGTGTTGTAAAGCAAGTAATAAAAGTTGTAGATGAGAACTTATATTCTGTATATACTTTGTTTGAAAAGCTCTTTTGAATTTTTTATAAAAACAAAAAAAAGCTTCACAAGGAAGTTTTTTAATGGAGCGGATGACGGGACTCGAACCCGCAACAGTCTGCTTGGAAGGCAGAAACTCTAGCCAATTGAGTTACATCCGCAAATGAATTGTGCGTCAGCTAATTTACATATTTACTTCGCAATTTCAAGGGATATTTTTGTTTGGTGGGCCTAGCTGGACTTGAACCAGCGACCCAGCGGTTATGAGCCGCTTGCTCTAACCAACTGAGCTATAGACCCAAAACAAAAACAAGTTTTTATATAAGAAAACAGACCAAAAATGCAAGACTTTTTATTTTAAAAATACTTCTGAAAAATCAATAAGTGTCGAAAGATCAGCCAAGAGTTCTTTCTTGTAAATATTAAATCTTTTTAATGTTTGATCGTTGAGTAAAGATATTTTGGAAATAACTGTTTCCAATACTTTTCTTTGTTCAGATTGATTATATTTTTTGATATGTTGTGCCAATAATTTGATAAGAATTGCATTATCACTTCTCAATCTTAGAGAACTATTATAATCTAATTGATATCAATATACAATTAACGCTGCCATTTCCTCTCTTGTGAGTGGTTGATTGGCATTTTGGAATGTATCAGTTATGATTTCTATATTTTGAGGGTTCTTATTTGCAAGTTTTAAGCTATGAATAAGCAGTCTAATAGCATCAAGTCTAGTTATAGTCTTTTCTGGTGAAATAGTTAGTGATTTTCCTTGGATTTTTTCTACAGGGAGGAGAAGATCATGAACATAAGCTTTGATAATATAAGGAGCATACCAAGAGTTTTTTGGAACATCAGAATAAATATTTTGGATATCAAATGTATTATTATGAAAATCAAGACTACTTCACAAGAAATGGGTTTTAACCAATACTTTTATAAATTCTGCATAGGTCGTGACATCTTTACTTCAAAAAAATCTTTTATTGCCAACTGTTTTTCCTTGAATAATACAGTAGTTAAGTAATGTTTCAATTTGTTGTTGATAATTTCATGAAATATCTCCAAAAGAAATAGTACGATAGTTGGCATCTACATATTGGCATTGCTCAATTTGTTGCTGTTGGTGCTGTGTTATAGCAGCTAATATAAAATCAGAAGTTGTTTCTATAGCTTTTGTATCAATAAGTGCAGAAGGTATCCCCAATGTTTTTTGGAGAGCTGTTTTCTGTAAGAGTTGCTTAGAATTTAATATAAGGGTGTCTGTTTCTAATTGACAAGTAGAACTACATGTGTCACCATCCTTGGTATTTCCATCATCACATCGTTCGGTATATTCAAGAATACCGTTTCCACAAATACCTGGTTGTTCTATTTGGCAACTAGCAGTACATCAGTCTCCATTCCATTTATTACCATCATCGCATTGTTCATCAAGTTCTTTCATTCCATTTCCACAAATAGGATCTCTTGCTACATTGGTATATCCATTTGGTGATGATGGAGGAGGTGTTACTGATACAACTATTTCACCAATTTTTTTACCAGCATAATAAGGAAGAGAACTAGATAATAATTGAGTTCCTGCTGTATTCCATTGAACAGGTTGAATTTGAGTAGGTACATTTGCCCCCCAAAGAGAATTATTCACGTCAAAAGTTGTTCAGAATGTTTTAACTCATTTCCAAGTTCCTGATGCCGTTGTAGTATCGATAAGATAAGCAGATCCATTGTGTGGATTGAAAATATCATTTGAAGTTATGTGAAAACCGGTGCTCATAGATCAATTTGTTCGTCCTACTGATCAGAGGAGAGTATCGCTAGCAGATCAAAATTTAAGATTTACTGCAGAAAAAGATGTCCAACTGGTTACATTACTTCAATATCATGTTGTTGTTAATGCATAATTATCATTATTATTATTTAATGTTCTTACTTGATGCATATAATTTCATGCAATAAGTCTGATTCCAAACGAGGTATTATTGTATGTCATAGAATTATTGAACACATTTTGTATACCTGCTTGCACCACAAATCCATAGAGGCTGTTATTAAAAGAAAGAGTATTATTAACTGTATTTCTGGATCATCCATTAATGAAAATTCAATTCTGATTATTATTAAAGGTAATAATATTATTGAATATATTATTGTTTGCATTTGTTGCTAATGAAATTCCGATGGTGTTTCAAAATATCTTCGAATCTTTGATAATCGAGTTAGTAACTGTTGTCAAAAGAATTCATCTACTAGCACCATAAATAGTAGTATTTGTTATAGTTACACTATTGGTATTACTAACAGAGATAGCATCAGCAGCATTTCCATTGATAGTAAGATTTTTAATTATAGCATAATTACTAGAAATAGTAATTACGGTACTTCCATTTCCATTGATAATAACACCATCTGTTCCAACAAGAGCAGTACAAGGCTGTGTAATTGAAATTCCTGCAGTAAGGGTATATGTCCCTGCAGCAAAATCATAAACAGTATTTCCTGTCCAAAAAGAAGGAATAGTGGTAGGTGTTACGGTAATATGATTTGTTTCAGCTGATGAGCAAGTATTACTATATACTGACCATGTAACGGTATTTTCAGCCACAAAAATATCTGCAAAGGTAAAAGAGATTACAGAAACAAGAGAAAACACTCAAAGAATAATTTTATATTTTTGTTTCATAGAAATCCAAAAAATGGGTAAAATTATCACATATATATTAGAAAGAAGCTAATTTTCAACTAAAAATAAAAACAGATCCAAGATAAATACAAGGATCTGTTTTAGAGAGCAAAATCGTTTGCTATATGGTATATGCCACCAGTTTGAGGAGGAACACATGTCCATAAAAGATTTGTAAAAGGAGTAACTTCTGTTCCATATTTATTAGAATAATTTTCTATTACTTTAACATAGCTGCTCAAAGTGACAGTTCCACCAGATTTATTGATTGTTAAATTTGCTAATGTCCAATTAGTATAATCTACAATATTGATTGTCTGATTATCACTTCCACTCAAGATAATATTAGGCTTCTCAGTCCATATATACCAAGCATCTACTATGTCTATATTAAGATTACCAGTAATATAAATATTACACCCAGCCGGAATAGTAATTTGATCTCCGTAATCAGCGGTTATAGTCAGGCTATGAATAACAGTTGGACTATTAAATAAGCAACC
>CAZUIS010000023.1:0-12825 GCA_964620295.1 uncultured Candidatus Peribacteria bacterium | reverse complement strand
GTTGGCAACTGGTGTTCATTCATATCCGTCTGTTATTCATTTATTTAGCTTTTATTTTCAAGCCATTCTCAATCTGCACCAACCTATCCACGAAGCACAAATTTATTTTGTTTTTTTGAGCGTGGGCAATCCTAAAACCGTCCTGAAAGGCGGTTACGTGGGCTGGCTTTGCAAGCTCTTTTAAAAACTTGATTGAAGCGTTGGCTGGTGCGGTTTTTAAATGTGCTTGCAATTGCGCTGGCATTATCTTGATTTTCTTAAAACATAACCACTTGCATCATTTTCACTTTTATCATAGGCATTATCGATATATTGTTTGGGAGACAACAGAAACGATTCTTCCTCAACATACTCAATATAAGAACCATTTAACCAATCATAAGTTTTACAAACTTCACAATGCCATTGAGGAGGTTTAGAGTTAAAATGATTTTCATGAATGATAGGATATAAAAACTCGTTATTGTAATTAACTACTGGTGAATCATGACAATTCTTAAAACGATTAATAAACCAGTCATATCCATTATTAATTTTCTTAATCACAGCAACTACACCGTTTGTTTGTGAAGTTCTGTCTTGTCGCGTGTTGTTTTGAAGGCAATATTCAATTTCCCAATCAATCCATTTACTTTGCTTGATATTTGGTGAAATGACAACTATTAGAACAGAAGTACTAAACATCATATCAGTTAGCTTCTTTTTAATTGTTGAAGTTTTTAAGTCAGCCATGTCGGGTGAATCGCTGGTTTCCCCCTGATAGTAGGTTGCATCTCTCCCTAAGGCTCTAATGATAGCATCACGGGTGTCTTGTGCTTCACTGTATTTGTAAGAAATAAAAGTTTTATGTGCCATTATTTTTGTTTTTGAATTGTATCGGGTTGCAGAATAGTATCACTTAAAATCAATTGTGGTTTAACAGTTTTATTAATGATGCTGTCCGATTCCAGTTTAACAGAAACTTTTAAAGGTTCTACTGTTTTTGGGCTGTTAATAAAAATCAAACCAACAAAAAGTGAGATTGAAAAGCCTGTAAGCATAAGGTAAAACCAAATTATTGTCCTTGATTTTATTACGTTAAACCAATTATTGCGCTTGATAATCCGGAATGGCATAAAATTCATTGAGTATTCGCTCGTTTCTATCACAACTTCTTTTTCCAAGTCAATTATAAATTTCCCTTTTTCCGATTCTGTTTTGACCCGTTTATTTTTAAGGAGCTTTTCATTTTTTACTTTCAGTTTATACCCATTTGTTGCAGCGTTGTATAAACTCACAAAACACCTTTCATTTGCAAGATAGAACGAATCAAGTATCCAAAATACAATAATAGGAACTAAAGCAATTAAAGAGAGTAAAGGTTCTTTCCAAGTGCCAGCAATTGCCAATATTGCAGTGCAAATAGTTATTGTCCAACCCTTAATCATAAAGGAATTACTGTTGTGACGGGTAATAACTGCTTGGATATGATCTAAGTGTTTTTCATTAATTTTCATTTTTGATTCCATAATACTATTTTATAAAAATTAAATCTTTTGATTTTTGATAATAAAGGACATCCAAAGGATACTCTTCTTGATTAAATTCTTCAATCCAATTTCTAATGTCCACTGTATTTAAATTTGTTAAATGAGTTAAATCTAACGGATATTGAATTGATTCATTAAGTATTAAACCACCTTTTGAAAAATACCTAGTTTGCCTTCTTGTTGTTCTATATTCAGAAAGTTTCTTGTGTCGTATTAGTTTGCTAATTTCGATTTCTGAGTAAATCCAAGGAGATAATGTTGAAGATTTAACCCCATCCTTAAATGAAATAGATTCAGGTGTATTTAAAAAAAACAGACATTCTGTTTTATCTATCATTTTTGCTAATGCAGTAGATAACATCATATGAACATTACTTGTTGTGAAATTTCTCTTATTATAATCATAATGACCGCTATCCATTTTGCAGAATTTTTCATCCAATTTCTTTAATAGATCAGCTGAAAAACCCCAAATACAAGAATCAACAAAAGTTTTTATCCCAAGTTTGTCAAACAAATATCCAGATAATGCAATTGCTTCCTTTTCGTTTTTATGTGAATGCGATAAAAAAACGTCTGCACTAACTGTAGGAAACCAATTCGTTTGCATTTGACCACCGTCAATATTGCCGTTGTCTAGAATTAATTCTTCAAGTTTCTGTTCTATTTTATTAGAATATTGTTTAAAAAGTAATCTGCCTTTATCAAGATAGTATTTCTCTTGAGGTTCAGTAAAATAATTTCCAAATTTAAGATTAAAACCAGTGTACATTATTCGCTCAATTTATTGTTATATTGTTTTTTAGACTTGGCTTTAGTATTTATTAACACCAAGCTTTCCTTATTCATGTTTAATGATTCCATCTTGTCAAATATTACTTTTCCCATATTACACTAAGAACAAATTTATTTTTATCGGAATAAATGCACTGTTCATTAAAATGTCTTCCATAATCTTCATCTTTCCAAAGTTTAAACCAGTCCTCTGCATAAACCAAATCAGGTTCACCTTCGCATTTTACTCCATTCTCATAAAAAAACCGACCCGCAGAAGTGTTTTGTGGTACTTTAAAATCGGGCAAGGCATCAATATATTTAAATGGAAAATCTTCACTATATTTAAACCATTTAATTTTTTTATCTACTGAGCAAATTATCATAATTGGATGATTTCCAATTGAAGCAAACTTTATCAAAGTAGCAGTTATACTTGTCTGATACTTTGCAGCAATTTCCTCAATTATCTCAAACGAAAACTTTCTACGATACACATCTTTCAATAAACGAGATTTCGGAATTAATAAACTGGATGCAAAAAAATCGGCTTCTAACTCAACTTCGTTGTCCGATGAAAAGTTAGTAAATGAAGGGTGGGATGGTGATAATCCTAACATTAATGCATTGCGATGTTCATCAATAAGATAATGCCCTAATTCATGAGCTAAAGTAAAACGTAATCTTGGCTCGTATATATGTTTAACTTTACTGCTATTCAAATAGATGTGAAACTTACCTGCCTTATGTTCTAATAAGCCATCAAATGAATTCCTGTAATCGTTGAAAGATGTAGAAATACCATAAATTTTTGCCAACCTATGCGGACAAACGAGTGTGTCTTTAAAATACTCATCCGCAACGAATTCCGCCAACTCAGAAAGCTCATTTTTACGAAACTCAGTTATATCATACTTATTATTCCTCATTTTCCGCCTTATCTCTATCTGATTTCATTTTATTAATAATATCAACTGGGATTTCACTACCATTTCGAGCTGCTCTTGCAAGATTATCCACAGATTTATTAAAGTCAATAATATTTTTAGTATTGGGTAGATGAAATTTAGATTTTGAAAGTAAATCAATTGGATTGCAGTAATTCTCTGGTATTTCTTCCAATTTATTATTTGCTTCAAATGAATCTACTTCATTTTCTGTTGACGGAAAAAGATAACCAAGAGATTTTATTGACTTTTCAAAAGAATCTTCAAAATCGTTTTCGAAAATATTTTTTTTATCTGTCATGGTTATTTGTTTTTATGTGTTTTAATAAAAATTTCAAGTTTTGCAAGCGACCTTTTCTTTATTTGCCTCATGTTATCTGGTAAAACGCCCCACATATCAGCAAGTTTTTGAATTTCACTGCTTGGAAGTTTTTTATTGCCATCTTCATACATTAAATAAGTTACAAGAATGTTTCTGTCTCTTTCATTTAGAGATTGTAGTGCTTTCTCTGCAAGTAAAATATCATCAGAAATAATTTCCTCTGTTTCTTCTTCCCCTCGTTCAATAAAACTCAAATCGTCAGTAAATTCCACTTTATCTTTATCTATTCTGTATTGCCTTAATAATTGGAGCATTTCATTTTTAGCAATTTGACTAAGCCATGCTTTCGTCCTTTTTTCTTGACGTTCAAAAGGGATATCATCCAACTTCAAAAATGTTTCTGCTTTATCAAATACAATCAAAAAAGTATTTTCAAACACAGTTTCAATTAATTCATCGCCATACATCTCCCATGATTTACATGCTTTTTTAATAACTGTAAATAGGAAACTCTTATATCGATTATAAAACTCCGTAAACGCTTTTTCAGCATTCTGCCTATCCTCTTCTTTCATTGCCATTGCAAGAAAAAGATTTGCTAATGCTTCATTCGTTAACGGTTGCAATGTTATTGTTTTAGCCATATTTCAATTTGCAATATTAAGTATGTGATTCCGTGACAAAAAAAAGGTCATTGCATTGTCACGGTTTTTCATACATATGGTTGAATTTAAAATTTTATAATATGTCGTATCAACAAAAGAAAGACGAGGTTTGGGAAAAAGGCCAAACAGTAAGAGGGAAAGACCCCGATTTGTACAGAAAGGATAAACTTGGTAATTTAATGTACAAACCATCTTATGGAAAAGATTCTCCAATGGGATGGGAAATTGACCATAGTATTCCGCAGTCAAAGGGTGGAACTGACCATCTGAATAATTTGCAGCCTTTAAATACCACTGCAAATCGTCAAAAAGGGAACAAAAAAATCTAGGATAAGCTTTCAGTCCTTTAAGATGAAAGCATAGTTTTAATTTTAAATATTCGAGCTTATGAGTAAAACTTCTACTCGTGTTAGAGATGCAGGAAGCGGAAAGTTTGTCCCTTCTAAAGAAGCTGCTAAAAGACCGAAGACAACTGTAACGGAAAAAGTTAAAGTTGGCCCGGTGAAAAAACGCAGTTAGTAGTATTAATGTTTTTATTAACTTTTTAAAAAGTAAATTTATGTACACAACAGGTGAAAAGCCCGGAAAGGGTTTGTACAAATGCGTAAAGTGTGGCGAAGTAATCAGATTGGATGATAATTCTGATGTATTGCCTCCATGCCCCAAATGCCACGGAACTAAGTGGACTAAAGTTGGGTAAAAAGATGGGCTGTTTCTTAATCGAAGCAGTCCATTTTTATTTTTATAGCAATACATAGAATTCATCTTTTGTTTTCTATTGTCCTGTTATTCCGTTTATAAATGTATCTACAAAATTCAATATCTTTTTCAAGATTCTGTCACCTGTCTTTTTGCGTTCTAAGAGGGTTGGTTGTTCTCCTTCAAGTAATCTCAATATTTCATCACGAAGCGGTTCACGCTCGGCATACAAATAATCTTCAATGAGTGATTGTGTTCTTTCTGCTGAAAGTTTTTCTTCACTTACGAGTTGATTAAATGCTTTTTGTTGTTCGGCATTCCAGAATTTTTCAAATTCTTGCGGAATATCGTCTGTGTCTTCAATTGCTGGTAAATTAGCCTTTATAAACAGTTCAATCAATTCACGTTTGCTGCGTAAATGTGCTTCGGTGTTGAGTAAATTGAATATTTCCTTTTCAGTTTGTGAAACGTCTTTTTGTACTTTCGATTTGAGTTTTATCAATAATTGAATAATGTAAGTAACATTAATTTCGTCACGGTGAATGAGTTCCAATTCAAAGTCCACATCTTCCAAAATCGAAACTTTCTCTTTTTGGTGGTCGCTTTTTACTTTGTCGTAAAGGTCAAGGTATTTGCTTTTAAAGTCCTCGAAAAGTTGCTCGTTCATTGCCAAATCATCCCACTTGAAGTCGGCAAATGCTGTGAGAATGTTTTTTATCCGCATCAGTTCCCTGAATGCTTTGATAAATTCCAATTCGTCATACTCGGTTTGCAGTTCGTTTACGCTGTTTACGGTTGGCGTAATTTTTAGCAAGGAAATAAACGCTTCGTTAAATTTCTTTACATAGTCCTCGTAAGGTTTCATTATTATAACCTCAATCGCTTCTTTGTTGCTGAATAAGGTTATTGCCTCGTCTGTTGCATTTTTGAGATTGCGGAAAACAACAATATTTCCCTGCGATTTTTGCTCGTTTAGTATTCGGTTTGTTCGTGAATACGCCTGAATAAGTCCGTGATATTTTAGGTTTTTGTCAACGTACAAAGTATTTAACGGGGGACTGTCAAAACCAGTCAAATACATATTTACTACGAGCAAAATATCAATTTTCCGTTCCTTAACTTTCTTTGAAATATCGTTGTAGTAATTGTAAAACGATTCGCTGTCTTTGGTTGAGAATTTTGTCTCAAACATTTTATTGTAATGTTCAATATACTCGTCTAATTTTTCACGGCTGTGAGCTTGTAAACCATATAAAGCCCGTGGTTCTTCCACAACCGAAAGTTCTTCGGGGATAAAACCATTTGCGTCTGCATCTTCCTCATTTGCAGCGTAGCTGAAAATGGTTGCAATTTTTAAGTTGTGTTTGCCTTCTTCTTTTTTCTTTTGGAAAATATCGTAATACTTAATCAGCGTTTCAATACCACTCACGCAAAACATAGCTGTAAATTCTTTATTGTGCGTTTTACGGTTGTGGTTTGCTAAAATATAATCTGCAATTTTTTCTAAGCGTACAGGCGATTCCATCAACTCTTTTGTGTCAATGTCTTCTACTTCAATATCTATTTCGGTTGCTGTGTCTTTTCGTTTGTACCTGCCAACATATTCAACCGAAAATTTTAAAACATTCTCGTCCTTTATAGCATCGGTAATTACATATTTGTGCAAGCAATCGCCGAACAGTTCTTTGGTGGTTCGTTTTCCTAATTCGTTTTTAACGGCATTGTCGGCAAAAATTGGCGTGCCTGTAAATCCGAACATTTGCGGGTTATTGAAAAACTTGTTAATTCTTCCGTGCGTTTCGCCAAACTGTGAGCGGTGGCATTCATCGAAGATGAAAACAATGCGTTCATCTTTGAGTTTTTCCATTTTTGCCACGTAATGCTGTTTGCTTATGGCGGTATTGAGTTTTTGAATAGTGGTAACAATCAGTTTGGTATCATCGGTAAATTGTTTAACCAATGCTTTTGTATTGTCCGTTCCGTCAATGCTTCCTTTGCTGAAACTGTTAAATTCTTTGGTTGTTTGGTAATCCAAATCTTTGCGGTCAACTACAAAAACCACTTTTTTAACTTTTGGTAAAGCGGTCAAAATCTGACTTGCTTTAAACGAAGTGAGCGTTTTACCTGAACCTGTGGTGTGCCAAATATAACCGTTGCTTCGGCTGTGCATTACCTTGTCAACAAGGGCTTCAACGGCATAAAACTGATAAGGGCGAAGCACCATCAGTATTTTTTGAGTTTCGTTAAGAACAATGTACTTGCATATCATTTTCGATATGTGGCAAGGTTCTAAAAATTCGCTCGTAAAACCGTTCAGAATATTGGTAAGCCGTTTGTTTTCCTTGTCTGTCCAATAAAAAGTTTGCTTGAATGATTGAAACCTGTTGTTGGCATAATACTTTGTGTTTACGCCGTTGCTGATAACGAATATTTGAATGTACTGGTACAAACCTGAATTTGCACCAAACGAATGGCGTTGATAACGGTTAATTTGGTTGAAAGCTTCTTTAAGTTCAAGCCCACGGCGTTTGAGTTCTATTTGCACCAAAGGCAAGCCATTAATGAGCAACGTAACATCGTAGCGGTTTTTGTATTTGCCCTCCATTGTTACCTGATGCGTAACCTGAAACTGGTTTTGACACCAATGCTCGGTTTGGATAAACTCGAAATAAAGATTGTCTCCGTTATCTCTAACTATATGTTGTTTTTCCCGTAATGTTTTGGCTTTCTCAAAAACAGAACCTTTGCTAAGAATGTTAAGAACTTTCCCAAATTCGTTTTCAGAAAAAGTTTTATTTCCAGTACTTTCAAGTGCCGATTGATTGTGTTTTTCCAATTGTGACTTGAGGTTGGCAATCAACTCCTTTTCGTCTTTGATATGCACCAAGCTGTAATTGAGCTTTTGCAGCTGCTCAACCAATTGTTCTTCTAATATTAATTCTGGTTGCTTGCTCATTTTATTTTTCCTCTTTTTCCAATTGAATTCAACACTCCCTCATTCCTTTGCATAAGATAATTTTCTATTTCAATTCGCCCGAAAATGACTTCTTTATATGTGAAACTTAAATATTTTATGTAATTTTCATCTAGCAAAGTTTCTAATTCCTTTGTAAATTTTCCATTTTCAATAATTGCATTAGGTTGTAAAAACTTACCTAATTTACGCCTAAATGAATGGTTATAAGTTCTTTTTACTTCTTTCATTCGTTCTTTTAAATTAGCTGACTCTCCTACATATACCAAATTTTCTTTGTAAAAAATGCCATATATTCCTGCCTTTTTCGGGAAATTATCAGACCATTTTTTGTCAAACGTAAATTTTATACGCTCTTTGGATTTAAGTTCTTTTTCGCAATTATCAACTATTTCTAATATTTCTATCTCTGATAAATTCATAATCAACAAAACATTTTTTGCAATAAGCCCTTTTTGTATTCTTGGGTTTGTTGTATTTGGTTTTCGGTTAGGTTTATTTTTTTATCAATGGTGGATATAAAATTGGCAATTTTTGTTTGTTCTTCTATTGATGGTAATAAAATTTTAATATCAGTTAAATCACTTTTTACCAAACCTTTTATTGATGTACCTTGGTTAAAAGCCAAAAGTTTTTCTGTTTGTTGTTTGATTAAATAGGCTAAAAACAAAGGGTTGTCTTTTTTGGGGATTAGATTTGTGAAATCCTGACTCGTACAAACCTCTACATCGTTAATAGCAACTTTACCAACACCAACTCTTGAAATAATCAATATACTTTTAGGTGGAATTAATTTTGTAGCAGATTTTGATATTGCCTCTTTTGTAATAAACCTTGTTGGAAATAAGTTGTAAATACTATCGTCAGTTAAGTCTGAACTTGAAAGCCAAGGAATTTCTCCATTCCAAAATGAATTTTGCTTTGTTGGTGGAGTGCCACCACCAACAAAATCGCCAAGTTCTCCTAATTTTTTCTTAACCCATTTCGGAAACTCTTTTCCATTCTCATCATTGAACCTCATTTCCTGCGAAAAGAGTTTTTGCATTACACCTTTTTTGTATTGTTCTAAAAGAGTTTTCTTTTGTTTGAGTTGGTCTATTTTTTTATCTAAAACCGTAAAGAATGATGCAATGCGTGTTTGTTCGGAAATTGATGGTACGAATATTCTGTCGTGCAATACATAAGCGTTGTTAATCTTCATATCGTTTTTTGCACCTTTCTTCACCAATGGTCGCAAATAGCGGTTGGTATTGGCATCTAACGAAAAGTAATAATCAATAAAAGGTCCGTAAGCGGTTTTCTGATTTACTTTGTAAACAGCATAAAGTGTTGAAACAATACCAGCTTTGCCTTTATTGAGTTTGATAATTCCAAAAGGATTTGCTTTTAGTGGGCTTTTGGTATAAACAATGTCGCCCGTTTCAACAACGTGGTATTGGTGAACCGAAACACCTGCATAGCTTCTGCCTAAATGCTCAATTTGATTAACAATTCCCAATTCGCCCGAAACCGATAAAACTTCGTCTTTGCTGTATTTTAAATCTTCGTTCCGCTTTTTGGCTTCGCTTAGAAGTTCATTCAGTCTTTTATGCTCCCAAGCTTCATTAAACTCGGGGAAACGTATTTTAGGCTTGTTTGTTAAATTCCCCATCGTTTTTTAATATATAATGCATTGCCAAGTTTAGGAGTAAAAAATGGATAGTATTCACTCCTGAAAACATTAAGAGTATTCGTGTTTCTTTCAATAAGATCAAATTCAAGCATGTACATTAATGCAATTGATGGACTTCGAGATTCGCCTAAACTGCAATAAATAAATACTTCATTACCTGAAGTTAAATGTTGATGAATAAAGTCTAAAGCAGGGTTAATCATTTCATCATTAACATATTTTGGGTCATCACCATCTATCATATTCAAATAGATTGCATCAGACTCACGCTTGAAAAGATAGTACGGACTAGCTGGATTACAACCTCGACCCTGCCAACCAACAACAGATTGATGTGTTACAAATCCATTTGCACGATTCAAAGCACAAACGATTTTCATTCCTTTTTGCTTTGCCGAAAAGTACTCTTCTTTAGTCCCAACAAAAAGTTTTATGTCCTTAATTTGAATCATTTTACTTCTTCTTTTTTGTTCCTTTCAGTACCTTCTTTTCATCGCCATCGAGTTTGCGTTGCAACTTTTTTACATCTTCGGCAGGTGGCAGGTTTTCAGGCACAATGCCACGTTGTGTCAGCATATCTCTAACTGCTTTATTGTTGTCAACGTGTTCTTTTTCAATTTTACTTTGTCCTTTCAGGTCTTTACTCTGCACATTTAAACCCGTCATTTCGGCTGCTAAATCTTTAGCTTTTATGCTGATGGTTGGCAAGAAATCGGCGACCGGTCGGCTGTCGGGTACGCCCATTTTACGTTTCAGCATTTGGGTATTTAAACGAAACAGGGCTTGGTCACCTTTGCTTCGTATTACAGCAAAACCCTGACTGTCAACACCTCGTTCGTACAAAATGCCCGAAAGTTGTTTTTCGGTCTGGCTCAATTTTTCACGGGCTTTAACTCGTTCAAATTCTAACAAGCGTTGTTCAACCAGTTCAGCCCTACGGGTTTGCACTGCAAAATAGTTCTGTGCAAAAGCAATTTCTTCTTTTCGACTGTCGCCATTTTGGGCAATCAAGTAACAGGCATAACGAGTTAAAAGAATGTCATCTATCTCATCTTTAGCACCTTTGCCCTTGGTTATCATCTTCCTGACATCAGGAAAGTGATAGTCTATTTCTTCACCTGCATTTTTACAGGCATCTTTTGCTTTTTGAATTACTTTCTCAAAGTTTTCCCATTTGGTATAACCTAATAAATCTTGCAATTCGCGGGCACTCCAACATTCAACGCCTTCCAACTCTGCTGCTGCTGATTCAAATTGTGCAAACAATTGTTTAATTTCTTCTGATTTCATTTTCTGTTTTTTTAAAAAGGGGTGTCAATGTTCAATTCTTTACAAAAAGCAATCAATTCTTCATCGGTGCTTTTCATCTCTTTTTCAAGGCTTTTCAATTGCTTCGAAACTTCCGTAATGTCAATTGGGGCTTCTTCCTCAAACGTGTTTACATAGCGAGGAATATTCAGATTATAATCGTTTTCAGCAATAAATTCAAGAGTAGCCAAACTGCTGTACTTTTCAACTTTTTTTCTTTCTCGGTATGTTGAAATGATTCTTTCAATGTCATCTGGTCTCAAAATGTTTTGTGTGCCACGTTCAAAATACTCGGCTGCATTAATGAACAATACATTTTCGGGGTTTTCTCTGCACTTTTTGAAAACCATTATACAGGTTGGTATTGGTGTTCCATAAAACAAGTTTGCAGGCAAACCAATAACTGCGTCCAAATAGTTTTTATCCTCAATCAGGTATTTACGGATATGCTGTTCTGCTCCACTTCTGAATAATGCACCGTGTGGCAATACAATTGCCATCGTTCCATTGTCAGCTAAATGATAAATCATATGCTGCACAAAAGCATAATCGGCTTTACTGCCAGGAGCTAATTTCCCGTATTGGCTAAAACGGTCATCGCTTGTAAATAGAGGGTTTGCACTCCATTGAGCCGAAAATGGCGGATTTGCTACAATGGCTTCAAATTGCTTGTCAATGTGTTGAGGATGTTCTAAGGTGTCCTCTTGCTTTATGTCGAATTTTAGATAATGAACACCATGCAAAATCATATTCATTCGGGCAAGGTTGTAGGTGGTGCGGTTCATTTCCTGTCCGTAAAAGTTGCTTACTTCTTTTACTTCCTTTGCTACACGCAACAATAGTGAACCCGAACCACAGGTTGGGTCGTAAACTGATTTTAGTTTAGTTTTTCCTGTTGTAACCAATTTAGCCAAAACCATTGAAACCTGCTGCGGCGTGTAAAATTCTCCCGCTTTTTTTCCTGCTCCGCTGGCAAACTGTCCAATCAGATATTCATAAGCATCGCCTAAAACATCAAGTTCGGTATGGTCAAGCTTAAAATCAATTTTGTCAAGGTGCGACAGCACCTTTGCAATAATTTCATTTCTTGCTTCGGGCGTTTTTCCAAGTTTTGTACTGTTTAAATCCATATCTTCAAAGAGGTTGTCAAAATCCTCCTCGCTTGCCGTTCCCATTGTACTGAGTTGGATATTGGTCAGGATTTTTTGTAAATCTTCGAGTATGAAATTACCTGCCTTGCCGTCAGGCTGGCTTTCTTTGTCCTTGTTGCCGTTGCCGTTTCCACGTTTTGCAACTTCGCCAAACAACTCAGATGGTTTTAAGAAGTAACCCAATTTTTCAAGCGATTCTTCTTTTATGGCTTCAATATATTCTTTGCCTTGTTTCGTGCTTTCTTGAATATCGTGGTATTTTATTTTGTCCTGTTTCAGAATGGTATTAGCGTAAATCTCCATTTTCTCCGACAAGTATTTATAAAAAATAAATCCGAGTATGTAATCTCGAAATTCGTCAGCATTCATCTTGCCTCTCAGGGTATTGGCAATATTCCAGAGTTGTTGTTCTAATACTTTCTTTTGGTCTTCACTCATATTTTATAATATCAAAATTCGTTTAATTAAAGCTCAAATGTAACAAATTTGCACGGGTGTGTCGGCAAGATTGCACTCTTTGACAAAGCTTTGGCTTCAGCGTTGGCTCGTGGGGCTTTGGCAATGTGTGCAATGTGGGTGGGGTTTCTTTCTTCTTTTTTGCGGGGGGAAGAAAAAAACAAAATAAATTTCCATCAAATTTGCACTGTCCTGTCATAAAGCTAAAAACATTTCTTGTTTCAAATTGTCACTATCGTATCTGTCTGGTCGTCTGTCTTTTTACACTTGTTGCCAACGTTTGGCAGCTACCCGAAGGTGGCGATTTCGAAGCGCTTCACTGTCAACC
>CAZUIS010000022.1:9669-12963 GCA_964620295.1 uncultured Candidatus Peribacteria bacterium | reverse complement strand
TACCAAGCATATCAATTGTTGCGTCTTCTAGTTTGAGACCAAGTTCTTCAGTAATTAGTGTTGCGCCGGTAACAGCAGCAATATCTTTGAGCATTTCTTTTTTGCGATCTCCAAATCCTGGAGCTTTGATAGCAAGGACATTGAGCATTCCTCTGATTTTATTTAGAACCAATGATGCCAATGCTTCTCATTCTACATCCTCTGCAATAATTACCATCTCTTTTTTACCACTCATCGCTACACTTTCAAGAAGTTGTAAGATATCTTTGAGTGATGATATTTTTTTATCAGTAACTAAAATATATGGTTTCTCAATAACAGCTTCCATTCTTTGTGGATCAGATACGAAATATGGAGAAAGATATCCTTGATCAAATTGCATTCCTGTTTTGATTTCTTTCGTTAATCAAAGAGATTTTCCTTCTTCTACAGTAATAGTTCCCTCATTTCCGATTTCTTCCATAACTTCTGCAATAAGAGAACCTACTTCTTCATCTTGTGCAGAAATCGTCGCTACTTGCTTAATCTCTTCTTTATTTTTGATAGGTTTTGCTTTTGCTTTAAGATCTTCGATAAGTTTTGCTACCGCTTTGTGTAACCCTCTTCCAAGAGCAAATGGATTAACTCCTGATCTTACATATCTGAGTCCTTCTTTTGCCATTGCATGAGCAAGAACAACTGTTGTTGTCGTTCCATCTCAAGCTTCTTTATTGGTTTTTTCAGCAGCTTCTTTGATCATTGAAGCACCGATATTATGTGTTTTATCTTCTAGTTCAATTTCTTTGGCCACCGTTACTCAGTCATTCGTAACAGTTGGAGCTCCATATGATTTTTCCAAAATTACATTTCTTCCTTTTGGTCCCATAGTTACTTTGACTGCATTTGCCACCATTTCAATTCCATGAAACATATGTTTGCGAGCCTCATCGCTATAATGTATTGTTTTTGCCATTGTTGATACAATTAAAAGGTAAAATTCAGAATTTCATTAATCTGATTCTTTTTCTTTATTAGTTTTCTTGCTATTTTTTTTCTTCTTTTCATCACGAAGAGTTTTGTTTACATCTTTTATCAATGCATCAGCAATATCTTCAAATTGTAATCTTTTTATCAATTGATTAACTTCCTTTTCATAATTTTCTTTTGGCATTATTGATTATTATCATATAAATTATCCTTGTTTTGCCAATATTGAGCTTTGTTTTATTACCAAATATTTTGTTCCATCAACATCGATTTCATCTGGAGAATACTTGGTAAAATACACCATGTCACCTACTTTTACATCGATAGGAGCTCTCGTTCCATTATCAAGAATTTTCCCATTTCCTACAGCAACGACCTTTCCCTTGCTTGGTTTTTCTTTACTGTCTGGCAAAAGAATTCCTGATCTTGTTTTGTTTTCTTCTTCGATTGCTTCCACCAAAATGTGGTCTTCTAGAGGAATAAGTTGTGCTTTTTCTACCATTTTTAATTAAAATACAATATAAAATATCACAAAAGTTATTTACGTGCTACTTATAAAAAAATACAAACAAAATTCAAGTCGTTTTGAAAAATATTATTTTTTTAATAATGAAAAAAGCCTACATTTTTTGTAAGCTTTTGAAATATTTTGAAAGGAATAAAAAACTCCCTTCTTAATACATTTATAACTAGTGCTAAAATCAAAGAATTCTTCGACTTTCTGTTTTTTCTATCCAGCAATAACGCTAGATTTCTTTTATTACACCAATTAACAAATTATTTAGGAATATTTATCACTATTTCAAGAGAAAATAGGAGTTTTTTGGTATGGAAACCTCCTTTTCACCAAGAGACCGAAATGTTATACAAAATTTGACAAAAGTCACCATTTAGCGTATACTTATTATGTTTTATTTGTAATCAGTCATATGGATAAAAAAACATACATACTAAAAGCTCTCGAATTATTGAAAGATACTTGGAATTTAGCTGAATGACTAATTTACCTTGTTAGCCAAAATGAAGTTGATGAAAAAGTAATAGATATTCTTGTTCATATTTTACAAGATGCAATAGCAAAAACCTCAAATGAATTATCAAAGGAAAAATTACAAAAAGCAAATGATTTTTTTATTAAACTCAAGCAAACTGAAGAACAACAACAACAGATGGATCAAACTGATATAGAACATTTAGAACAACTTCTTTCTACTTTTTAATTTATTAAACCAATTATTATGAGCACTGCTGAAGTAAAACAAATGATTATTGACCAACCAGAAGGAGAACAGAAAGACCTCAAACTTAAAGATAATTTTAGTAAAGAATTTGAAAAAACAGAAAATAGAGTAAAGCTCTCTACTGCTGTTAACGAAAAATTTAAAGGACTTAGTGAAGAAGAAAAAAACACTATGAAAGATGGTGTAGAAAAAACAATTCAATCAAATGACTTTAAAACTAAGTTTGAAGAGGTTTTAAAAATACCAAGAAATGAACGATGAAAAAAATGAAAACTTTCTCAAGAACAAAGAAGTATGGTTGCTGTTCTTTATCTCTATGCAGGACTTACTCGAGGAGATAAATCTAATCCTGATGATGTTGCAACTATTTATAATAGGTTAAAAGATTCTTGAAATAATACAAGACTAGAAAGAAAAGTTCAATCTATTGCTGATAATCAAAAGGAAAAACAAGAACAAAGTGCTCAATCAATACATAAAATAATTACCCCTAATCTTACCCCTGAAAAAAGATTAAATACAGTAGCTATAAGAAGTTTTTCTGATACCATAGGAGAAATTAAAAACATCATCAAATCATATGATAATCTTGATTCCTCTTATAATAAGATCACCTCTTTGGAAAAGAGGATAGATCAAAATAATTCAAAAATTAGAAAACTTGAATCTAAACAAACAAAAGCAGCAAAAACACAGAAAGAACTCGACTCTATGCTTTCTGATATAAAAAAAGAAAATAGAGCAACAACTGAACGAGAACAAACTGCTATTAAAGAAAAAGATGATTTATTAAAAACATATAAAAGAGAAGCTAATTCTATTAAAAATTCAATTACTGCAATTAGAACAGAGAATGAAGAATTAGCTGCTCAAACTGTTTCGTTAATTTCTGAATTCCAACAATGATTAAAACAATTAGAAGCAACATATCGCGGTGATAAAGATACTTTGGAAAAAAATATTTCTAAAATACATGGAGAAGAAAAAACTGAAAGAAATACAGATTTATTAACAAGACAAGAATATACATTAAATATAGTAAATAAAAATCTTTGAAAAATGAATGATTTTCTTGATGAAAAAGGAC
>CAZUIS010000022.1:0-9617 GCA_964620295.1 uncultured Candidatus Peribacteria bacterium | reverse complement strand
AATAATGAAGTTACTAAAGCAACACCTCAATCACAACTATTAGCAGACAATCAAAAATCTGAGGAACAGGAAAATTGAACAAATAGAAAAGAAACTCTAATTGAACAGGGTAAAATATAAAATAAATAACAAAAAAATCTTCCCGCTTTGGGAAGATTTTTTCTATAGTAAGAATAAATTACACTGTTTCTCCTGTCTCTGTATTAACCATAACCTCATCTCCTTCATTTTTATGGAGAGGAACCATTATTTCTAATCCTGTTTCAAGGGTTGCTGGTTTTTTACCTGCTTGAGCTCTATCTCCTTTTACTCCTGGAACAGTTGATTTAATGGTGTAAGTAACCGTTGCTGGAAGGATAACGTTGAGAACACTTCCCTTGTATACCATCAAGAACAAATCCATATTTTCTTTGAGATAAGGAACAACATCTTCGATAGAATCTTTGCTCAAGTCGTGCATTTCTCCGCTATCATTTTCCATAAATGAGTAACTATCTCCTGAGTTGTAAAGATATACGGCATTTTTTGTAATCACATCTGCCTTATCCAAAACAGTCCCTGATCTAAAAGGAAGGTTTTGAACTCCACCAGTTACTAGATTTTTCATCTTGAGTGTATAGTTTCCTTGTCTTTGTTGACATTGCATAAAGGAGATATCTACTACTCTAAATAATTCTCCATTGAGCTCTAATATTGCTCATTTTTTAACTTCAGATACATCTAATTTTGTAGCCATTACTAACAATTAACAATTAAAAATTATTATTTCTTTCTATCATAGAACATATGAAGTAATTCTTTTATCAAAGGAACATTTACCAACAATGTCAGTGTTAATGTAACCAACATCATAAATCAGAATCCTTTAAACATATTTGTTCCCATAGTAAACAAGATCAATGCAATCAATCCTGTACTTAATTGTCCATCTCTAATAGCTGACCAACTTCTGTCTTTTGCTGTATCAATAGCTCCCTCAACTGATTTACCACCTTTCAGTTCTTCTCTAAGTCTTTCGTAAATCAAGATATTCGCATCAACTCCCATACCAATCGCCAAGATGATCGCAGCAATTCCACTTAAAGACACTGCATAATCAGTAAGTTTCATAAATCCAGCCAACAAAGAAAGAAATACTAATAACGTTACTGAAGTTAATACCATTTTTTTGAAACCATACATAACAAACATCATAATTGCGATAGCTACAAATCCTATAGCTCAAGCAATCAATGATCATTTAAGTGCATCGATTCCCAAACTAGGACTAATTTTTTCTTCCTGCATAAGGATCAATGGAGCAGGCATTGCTCCGTCATTAAGAGCTGTTGAAAGTTCTTTTGCTGAGTCTACGGTAAATCATCCATCTATTTGAGCAGTTCCTCAACATATTTTCGTTTGAATAACTGGTGATGTCAGAAGTTGTCCTCCGATAAAGATAGCCATAGGGTTTCCTACGTTTTTTTCTGTTAAACTACAGAAAATTTCTTTCCCTTTTTCATCAAAATTGATAGCAACTACTGGTTCTCCAAGCTGAGATGTACTGGTATTTGCAAATCTAAAATAAGCTCCATTTAATACATTTCCACCATTATCTACTGCTTGTACCCAAGTTACTCTATCTTGTACAAAAATATCTACAATTTGATATACTTTTTCTTCTTTTCATGAGATAGTAGCAGTTCCTTTGTCGAGAAGTTGGAAAAATGAGAATCCTTTAAGATCGATACCTGTTTGATTTCCAAGAGCATCTTGAGTAGATACTGTTGTATAAGTACCATCAAACAAAGGAGAAAAATCTCATTGTTTCATACTATCTAGCTTTTTTTGGTTTGCTCTATATATTTCTGGAAGTTGATCTATTGTTCCAGAATATAACCCTGCAAAGATATTTTCTGAAGCTCTTCCTTCTACTAATTTTGTCATAATATCGGGTTTTGCTTTAGATTCAGAAAGCAGTTTTTGTGCTATAGCTTTTCTTGCTGCAAGAGATGATGAAGTAATTGGCTCTTTGTTTTCAAGTTTAAACTCAAGCTCCAAAGTTTTTCCAATTATTTGTTTTGCTTGATCAAGATCTGCAATACCTCAAATTTCTACCACGATATTGTTTTGATCATCCAATTTTTGCACATATGCCTTATAATCACTTACTCCAAGTTTAGAAATTCTTTTATCAATGTTTTTGATAATAATTTCTTCAATAGTTTTTTTTACTGCATTGAGTTCTGCTGGATTTGTATATATTTGTTCATACTTTTCGTATCCAATTTTATATACCAATCTTGTTCCTCCTGATACATCCAATCCTTTTCTAAAATATTGAACTCCATTTGAGGTAATTGACAATTGTCTTTTTCCTGTCACTGGGTCTGTCGTTCTTCCTACAAAAAAAATCAAAAATAAGGAAATAAGGAAGAGTCCAAGAAATACCCATCTTTTACTGATCTTCATCTTCTGCTCATACAAAAATAAAATTCTGACCTTTTAAGGTCGGTTGACTAGACTTTTATTGTTTTTCTTATTTAATTCAAGAGAAACTAAATTTCACAACCTGTTTTTTCTGCCAATACTTCCAAAGATTGTTGCCCCAAAAGACTTTCTCCATTAATCATCCAATTAGGAACTCCTTGAATTCCTGCAACAGAACATACTTGAGGATTAGCCATACAATCAACATTATTGATATATTGCCAGCTATCACCAAAAAGTTTTTTTTGATTTTGACAATGACTACAGGTAGGAGATGTATAAATCATTGCTCCTTTTTCTGTAAGACATTTTGCAAATGCGTCTAAATTTTGAGTTGGTTCTTGAGCACATCCTGTAAGAACTAAAGCGCTTAGAGCTAATGTACTAACGATAAGTTTTTTCATAATAAGGGTTTATAATAGATTTAAAAGTTGTCGTTTCCGCTTCAAGAATTTGCGGCGGAAATCTAAATTTCTTAGCTAGATTCCCGCCCCAATAAAGCAAAGCGGGAATGACTAATAGATTTATTTTTTTACTACTTTAAACGATTTTTTACCTTTGCGGAGGAGGAGGATTCCATTGACGAAGTCACTCTCTGTAAAGGTTTTTTGCGGATCCTCCGCCTTGATTTCGTTGACAAAGAGCGATCCTTGTTGCATCATTTTCTTGGCTTCTCCGTTAGATGAAGTAAGACCTGATTGCGTAAAGAGCTCAAGAACTTTGAGTTCTGCTGGTGCAGGAATTGATCCAACTTCCTTGATTAACGCCTCGATATCTGATTGCGACATTGAAGTAATAATCGTTATTTTGTCCTCAGTACCGAACAATACTTCACTAATCTTTTCTGCCTGAGATACTGCATCTTTACCAAAGACAACAGCAACTACTTCTGCAGCGAGACGTTTTTGTCCGTATCTAGCAGCGGGGTTTTCATTATGTTGTTTTACAATATCTGCAATGGTTTCAAAGTCTAATAAGGTCAGAACTTTGAGATATTTTTCCACATCCTGATCCGTTGTGTTCATAAAGTATTGGTACACGAAATATGGACTGTTCTTGGCAGGATTAAGCCAAATAGCATTTCCTTCAGATTTACCAAATTTCTTTCCTGTAGCATCGGTGATCAATGGAATAGTCAAACCATATGCTTCTTCATCATATTTTTTTCTAATGATTTCGATACCCGTTGTTACATTTCCTCGTTGATCAGAACCTCCAAGTTGAAGCTTCACCCCGTGATTTTTGTAAAGATAAGCGAAATCATATCCCTGGATAAGCATATAACTAAATTCAGCGTAAGAAATAGATTTATCAGGATCAACCAATCTTTTTTTCACTGATTCTTTAGCCGCCATATAATTTACCGTAATATATTTTCCTACTTCTCTCAGGTAATCTAAGTATCCCATTCCTTTATAGAAGTCGTAGTTATTTACCATTTCAAATTCAAAATTAATCCCAAATTCGTCATGAAGACGAGCGAGAAATGTTTTGAATTGTGCGTAAATATTTGCTTCGTTTGAGCGGAGTTTTTCTTCGGTAAGAAAATTTCTCTCGGCATCTTTTCCGCTCGGATCACCGATCATACCGGTAGCTCCTCCAACCAAGAAATAACATTTATTTCCGTATTTCATAAGGTTTACCGCAGCCATGATTCCGCACATATTTCCGAGTTGCAACGAATCAGCAGATGGATCAAATCCTATATAAAAAGATTGTCCTCCTTTGGTATAAAGATCAAATAATTTTTCATCTGTAAATTGGTTGAGAAACCCACGGGTTTCTAAGTCTTCGCGAAGGTTCATTGAGGTATGTTATTAATTATAAATATTTACTATAAGGTAAACTTTTAATATATTCTTCCATAAATTTCCAATCTGGATTTCATGAACCATCAACTGGAAGTTTTATCTTTGTTTCTTTTGTTCTTTCTATTCAGAATTTTCTTCAATAAGAATAACGATACTTTTCTTTACGCAGAATTGTAACTAAAAACAATCAAATATATTTATTAATTTCAAATTTAGGATTAAGTATTGTAACCATATTTGTTACTTTAAAATCTCTATCTTGAAAAAATGTTTCTCATGCATTTCAACTTGATGCAATAGTAATACATCAAGCGGGATATGTTTTTCAATAATCTATTCATGTAAAACACACTATTCAATTATTTTTATTTCAGGTAGAGATAAAAGGATATATTCAAGGAATTTCTTCTGCTTCAGTTATTGCAATGAATGGATCTGTTGTGATTTTAAAAAGATTTTCTAATCAAAATATATTTCGTTTATTACTTGAAAGAGATAATTTCTGATTGTTTCTTTTATCTTTTATATCTGAATAATCAGGAATTTTTGCTGTATAAACCCAATTAGGTATTTCTTTTTTTGATGGAATTAATAAATCTTTTAATGTAACATTTGCTTCTCTTCAAAAGGCTCCGTATCTAAATCTATTTTTGGTAATACACATACAATAATAAAACATTTCTTTTTCTGTTAATTTTTCTTTTGGCTTTAAAACAGCAACATTTTGGGCTGTATAAAAATCTTCTTGTTGTAAAAATGCTGATAATACATAACTACCGCCTAAAGATACTGTTATTTGTCATTTTTCTAATGGTTTCTTATTTTCAATTTTTTTTACTTTTGCAACTACTCAATTATTTTGAGATGTTCTTGACACAAAGTTAACTCATTCAAAAAAACTATCTTCACATATTTCCATTTTGTTGAAGTCAAATTTTGTTCAATATGTTATATCAAAAATTTCATTCAGTTTTTTCATATTATGAATTTAATTCTTTGAATAAAACAAATTTTTTTATCTCATTAACAAAGTCATCTTCTGATAACTGAAAATAATCTGTTTCCATATATGCTTCTGCACATCGTTCATCGTTTCAAGAAACACATTTTAACGCACTGTATCAAGCTTCTTCTTTTTTATTAAAAAATAGTTTTAACCACTTTTGTTTAATTCCATCATATTTTTGTTTTTTATCAATTCTTCAATCATTTTTAGTTT
Organism: uncultured Candidatus Peribacteria bacterium; assembly: GCA_964620295.1. GTDB lineage: Bacteria > Patescibacteriota > Gracilibacteria > Absconditabacterales > Absconditicoccaceae > UBA5124. The sequence continues at coordinate 4,118 of CAZUIS010000022.1, read as the reverse complement.
TCTCAAATCAATCATCTTTAAAATATCAGAAAAAACTTTCTTTCAAATTATTGTGAGGTAAATGAGCTGTAAAAATCATTATACAAGTTACAACACCAACAGGATAAAACAATTCTGCTGGCATAGAAAAAACGGCTTCTAATGTGTGTTTAGACAATATTCTATTTTTTACTTCATTGTTTTTATTATTACTTGTTAATGCACAACTCATAGGTACTATAGCAATTCCTGTTCAATTCTTTTCCAAACAATCTAGCATATGTTCTACAAATTCCATCTCTGATTGTCATTCTCCCTTTTGTGAATATGGGGGATTAACAAAACCAACATTAGGCTTATGCTCTTTTATTTTTTCAACCAATTCTTTTTCAAAACAATCTCATTGATAGATATTTGCCTTTCCATCTCATCTAAGGATCATATTACTACAAGCAAGTGTATACATATTAGGATTTTGTTCTATTCCAACCAATTGATTCCTTTTAATTTTTTCAATAATTTCTCAATTTCAATTTGCTAAATCTACCATTTTTTTCATAGCAGAAATTAGAAATCATCATGTACCACAACAAGGATCGTATACAATACTATTTAAGTTAACATTAGCCAATTCTACAAACAGTTCTGTTATATGTTTTGGCGTCAAAACGATTCAAAGACCTTGTTTATCTCATCATGTATATCTCAAGAATTCTCAATAAAAAGATCCTATGATATCATATTCATTGTATTCATGAAAAAATGGACTTATGTTTTCTTCAATTTCTTGCATCAAGAATAATAATACAGACGTATCTGAATTATTATATTTTTTTGAAAGATTTGGATGTTTCTCAAGAAATTGATATGTATGTTTCATTAATTCCTTTTTATCTCAAGGAATATCAAACGCATCTATTTTTCTAACTATTGCTTGATAAAGAGATTTTTGCAAATCTGTTGCATATCTATATCATTTTCTAAATTCCTCATCTTTTAATGCAATAAGGATTCAACTGACAAAAAGAGGTTTTGATGCTTCATCCAATTTTGCATAATCTCTTATTTGATTATGTAAATCTTTAGAAAACTTTTTTAAATCTGAGTGGTCTTTTAATTCTTTTTCAAAATCTTTTGCAAGTAACTTTTCGTATTCTTCTTGTCTTAGAATTTCTTTAACATTTAAGTCTTTAGGATTTTCTTCGCCTTTTAAAAACAAATAATTTGAAATTTTTAATTCTTTTTCATTCATTCAACTAACAGCAATAGCTATCACATTATATTCTTTTGAAAGATATGATCAGTAAAGTAAAGCTCCGTCAACAGCAAAATCCTTATATTGGTCTAAATTTTGACTTTGATGTTTTCCTATATCTGCTTTACATTCTATAACTATTAAAATATTTTTATTTGGAAGTAATATCAAAAATTCTGGCTTTCATGATCCTTTTCATGACTTACTTGCATTTTTTAATAATTTTATAATTTTAGGATTTTTACTTTTTTGCTCTTCAATACTTAATCCGCTATATCATTTTAATTTTAAATTTTTTCTTACTAAATTTTCGGTAATTCTTTCGTTCATGAGTTTTCAAAAAAACATAAAGCAGGTTTATTATAGAATTCTTCTAACAATATTCAACCAAAAGAACTAGCCAAAATCAATTATAAAAATTCAGAATTATTTGTCAAATCATTTTTTGACGTTCTTTTTCCTATAGTCTTTTCTTGCCTCTTTGATAAGTTTAACATATTTGGGAGAAGCCATTGCTTGGATATCTTCCATATATTCATCTAACATTTCTTGAGGAATATAAATTCATTGCATTTTTCCATTATTCAAAAGTACCTTAAATCAATTAAGGGCTCTTGTTGGAGAAGTCTGTACCTCTCTTATAGAAACAAAACTTTTGTTTTTTGTTAGTTCCAAAGTGGAAGATAATAAATTATTCATGATAATTATTTTATTGGTAAAGCAAAATATTATACGTATTTATTTACGTAAATCAAGGGGTTCTTATTTTATCTATTAACAAGTGATTCCTATTCTCCCAACAATAACTTCCTAATTTTTTCTTCTTGGTTTACAAAAACTAAGCTGTCCATATTTTCTGGTTCTCGTTCTTTTCCGAAGGAATTAAGCGAGTTGGAATGATGGAACGGAACGATATAATTGTTACTCATTTTTCTATATTCTTTGTTGAAGGTTTCGATGAAATGTTCGTTTTTGGTGATTGGAGAAATAACAATAATATCCATACCACCTAAATGTTTCTCATATAATCGTTTGCAAAAGAGTTGTGAGTAAAATTCCAAAGTTTCTACTACCAGTTCTTTTGCAAGAGGGTTTGCTTCGATTGCTTGGTATTCTTTGTATCGGTATTGAACCACTCCATTGTCTTTGTACATTTGTTTCAATGCTCCCATACCAAGATTTAAAACATCAATTCCTGCATAAAAACCGTCTTTCACGGTAATTGCTTTTGCGTAGCTCTCGGTAATATACAGAAGAACAAAATTCTCTTTCTTGAGATTGTTTCTCAAAAAGAGTAAGGTGTACAATGATTGAGGAACCAGATTGATATTTTTTTTGTCTAATGTTTTCCCATAGACAGAATCGAAAATATTGAGACTTGTTTTGCAAATAAATGCTATATATATTCTAAAGAAAATCTGACCTTTCTGACCGATCAAAAATTTCTTTTCTTGTCCATCTACAAAAATTGTGTCGATATGACTCATCACAACTTCTCATCAAATTCCGTGAGTATCTTTGGTTTCTCTGATTTTTTCTTTGAGTATATCGTTGAGGGTGTGGATTGTTATTTCCTCCTCAAACACTTGATTTACATCGCATCTAAAAAAAGAAAACCTATTTTCGTCCAAGAGAAAAAAGTGTTCGTATTTGGGATATTCTGCTGATTGTTGAACAATACTAGAAAGATCTTCATGGATCGTGTAGTGCAAGAGCTCCTTGGTATCACGAATTTTGAAGACATTACATCTCGGGAAACTTTCTGATAAGTACTCGTATCGAAGGTAAAACATAGTTTTTCGTTTGTCATTTCCGCTTTGTCAGTTGCGGCGGAAATCTAATTAAATATCTATGGATTCCCGCCCCAAATTCTTTAAGCGGGAATGACTGACTGTTATTTCTTTTTCTTTGCTGAAGTTTTTTTGGCTGGTGCTTTTTTCTTTGTTTTGGTTTCTTTGGCAGAAGATTTTGTTGGGGTTTCGGATCATAATGCTTTTGGACCTATGATAGCAATACAATCTTCGAGGGTAAGATCAGTTGCGTCTTTTCCTCCTTTTGGTATTTTGAAATTATTTTTATCAAATTTGATATATGGGCCATATTGACCTCTGAGCACCTCGATAGCTTTTCCGTTATAATCGAAGACACTGATATTTCTGTTTTGAACTTGTTCAACTTTGGCTTTTACCAAAGTTTCGGCTTGCTCAGCAGTGATCGTGAAAACATTGTATTCGGCATCGCGAGGTAATGATGCGTACGTAGATCCCCACTTGATATATGGTCAGAATTTTCCTATTGCTGCAGACATTTCTTGACCATTGTAGGTTCAAACAACTCTGGGTAATTGGAACATTTTGAGCGCATCTTCTAGAGTAACGGTTTCAATATTTTTACCTGCTGGTAATGATGAAAACTTTGGTTTTTCTTCATCATCTTGATGACCGATTTGTACCATTGGACCAAATCTTCCTATTCTTGCGATAACTTTTCTTCCACTCACCGGATCTATTCCCAATTCTCTTTCACCACTTTGTCTCTCTGCACTTCCAAGTGTATCTACAACTGACGCATGAAATGACCCATAAAAATTCAACATCATATCTTGTCGTTTCAATTTGTTTTCTGCTATTTTATCAAAATCTTCTTCTACATTTGCTGTGAAGTTGTAATCCATAATATCTTGAAAATGATCTACAAGAAAATCAGTAACAACCATTCCAATATCTGTTGGGAACAGCTTTTGTTTCTCGGCACCTGTTGTTTGTTTTTTTGTCTGAGTTGTAATTTCTCCGTTTTTTAGCGTCATCTCAACAAAAGATCTTTGTTCCCCTGGTCTGTCTTCTTTCACCACGTATCCTCTTTTTTGGATAGTAGAGATTGTCGG
>CAZUIS010000021.1:312-13142 GCA_964620295.1 uncultured Candidatus Peribacteria bacterium | reverse complement strand
CTATCCTACAAATTCATTAAAAATTTGGTACACCAACAATAAGAACAAGAAGATAACTACAGAAACGATAACGATATTGATCAGAATTGATTGTGTTTTTTTCATAGCTTTTTCATCACCACCAGAAAAGAACATTTGATATCCCGCAAAAAACAATCAGAGAACAAATGAAATACCTAGAATCCATCAGAGTATTTTTGCTATATCCAATATCAACGTAGATGCTCTTTGAGCGAAATCAGCTGTTTGTGCAATATAGAAGACATAATCAATAATTTTAATAAAAATTAAGGCAACGATAACATTGATAGCTCCTTGTTTTCCTGCTTTGATTTTATCTTCTTTGTCCATTGCTGCCATCATTTTAAATCCGGAAACAACCATCATAATTATTGCCAAAAAGAAGGCTAACACCTTAAAAAAACTTAGAATCTGAAGAAATAAATTATTTTGAACACTATTTACCAGATCGGTTGATCCTTTTATATTTTCAATATTCAGCACATATCCCAAAATCCATATTGCTCCAAATACCAAAAAGGCTCCATATGCTATATAAATGAGACTTGATATTCATTTCTTGACTTCATCTCAAGAAGAACCATTTAAAATAAGTTTCATTCCTGCAACTACAATAAAAACAAAAATCAATGCAAATGTTATAACTCTCAACATATCTCGCATCAATCCTCCTGTTGTCAAAGAACATTGATTATTGGTCTTGTAAATACTTGGGTAAAACAAATTTCTTACATTTTGCATAATAGTTTGATTTCTATCTATACAATTTGAAAAACTAAATACCGTCTCTACCCTTCCGTATTGATCTGGAGTTTTGTCTGTTAAATAATTAGCAAAATTTTCATCAAATGATGGAGCTTTTGCTTGCATTGCTCCCATTCCAATTCCTAGCAATGCAACAACAACGACGATAATTTTGTTTATATTTTTAATCATTATCAACTATTTATTATTTAAAACCCAGTATCTCCTGAAGGACCTGTTCCAAAAATTGAATTTATTAAACCAACAACTAGTTTGATGATTGCATAAAATCCTGTCAACAACAAGATCCCAACTGCAATATATCAGATTTTCGCTTTAATTTTGCCAAAATCTCCTTCTTTGTTGATAGTATGAGTTACCATTAAAAATCCATTATAAACAATTAAGATAACAGCAATTACAAGTCAAATATATACCATCCATTGAAGATACGGCGCTATGTTTATTCTCAAATAATCTAGCGTGTTTGCAATCTTATATTGGGACTGAAATCATCACTCTTTATCGCTGATATCATTTAATGCTGTTTCTTGAAACTGAATATCTTTATTTGCTTCTCCTACAACATTTTCAAGAACTTCAAGAGGACTGTTACCATATCATCATCGACTTTCTTCGGCAGAAACGCCAAGATTTCCCAACAAAAAAGCTCAAAAAAGAAGTATTGCCCATATTTTTTTCATAATCTTCAGAATATAGTTAAAATTTTCTTTCCATAAGTATAGTGAAAAGTATTGTTTTTGTCAAATTTTCGATTTGATTTTTTGTTTTATATTCCTATATTTTTTTCGTTATTTATAATAATTCCTTATTGACAATGAGAATCATACAAAGATTCTTTCGTAATATAAATATTTTTGTGATAGCTTTGATATTTTCTTTAGCTATTATTTTTGTAGTGAAACACCCGAACATTCTTCAAGCAAGTGTTCTTAATATTTCTGAAGTAACATTAATCCAACAAAATAAATGGGATATTGCATATAAACAAACTGACTGATTGCTTGATATTTTTTTCTCTTCTCACGTAAAAACACCTATTACTATTGTTTTGGCTCATGATTCTTCAATATATATTGACTGATCATCATTCTCCGGACAGTGTGCTTTCAATATTTTAGATAATAATAAAGAAACGACTACAATAACGATAGATTGTCCTTCTTTTTTGACTCATGAAAGCATTCTTATGATTCCTTTTTCTGGTAAACAGCAGGATATTCTTCTTGAAGAAGCTTTTTATGAAGAAAATAACAACAGAAAAAATCTTTCGATAGGAAATCTCTCTTTATCAAAAGAGCATAGCAATTAATCCTTTACTCTGTATATCACTCCATATGCGAAACATACATAAATACATTTTCTTTGCTATCACTTTTTGCTTCTTGATAGGAACTGCTGCCGCTCAACAACAACCAGCTGCTTTTATTGTCCAAGTTGAACCAAGTTCTTTTGACGTCAATGTTCCTGTTGATATGACAATTAAAGCCGTAAAATCAAATGGTGATGTTATCAAAGATTATGAAGGAGATGTTTTTATCGATGTGGAAGGAAATTTAGAAACAAATGATTATGTAGTTCCTAGTGAATGATTATATACTTTCGTCCCTCAAGACCAATGAGTAAAAACATTTTCAAAAGGTCTTATTATCAAAAAATCTGGAACATTTAGTGTTGTTGCTTCAGACATTACCGATGACTCAATAAAAGGAGAAAAAACGGTTCTTATTGGCAATGCAAGTGCATCATTATCAACAAAAAAAATTACTATAAATTCTCCTATCAAAGATAGCACAGAAAAAACAGAAGTATTGGAAGTAATTTGAGGATCTTCTGATTTACCAAATTCTCCTTTTGAAATATATCTTAACAATCAGATTTCTTATCAATGAACAACATCTTCCGCAGGAGGATTTACTGCTTATATCACAGGACTTCAAAAATGAGCAAATACCTTACAAGTGAAAATACTTGATATTAATTGAGTTATTTTATGAGAGTCAGAAACAATTCCTTTCACCTATAGCCCCTTTAGTGATGGAACATTTAATAGTATTCAAGTTCTACCAGGCAATACTATAAAAGCAGGAACAAAAATTACATTTAGAGTATCAACGAGCGATACCGTAACTTCAGCTACTATTAAGCTAAGTAATGGAAGGTCTGCTCCCATGGATCTTATTTCTGCAGGAGTTTTTTCTAAAGAAATGATGATTGATACCGAAGGTAAAATAGATGTTTCTCTTGATCTTTTGGTTGCTGGACAAAAACAAGAATATCCGAATGTAAGCAAGCTTTTGGTAGAAAAATGAACAAAAATAGGAAAAGTCAGAATTTTTTGAGATTCTGTCTACAAAAACAAACTCACGCTTACTCGAGAAGTTGAATGAAATGATCCAGCAAAGTATAATGTTACTTTTTGAACACAAGAAAACAACCTTAACGAATCGGCTATTGTAACCAAAAAAGAGATCATTCTTGAAGACTTAACGATTGGACAAACCTATTACTTCAAAATAATTCCATTGGATATCAATGGCGAAGCAGTTTGATCTCCTTCTGATCTTATACAAGCTACTGTTTGAGATACTTCAGAAAGCCTCTGTACTGTACAAGGAATTATTGTAAACGACGCCACTATTTGAGATCGCCATTATCTTACTCGAAATGAAGTACAAAATGTAGAAAAATATATTATTTATAGATCTGATCGAGAAACTTCAGATATCACCAAAATGCAAAAAGTAGCAGAAGTAACCGAACCAAGATTTGAATATCCTTTTAATAAGACTGCGAAACAAGAAAAATATGCTTATTATGCGGTTCAAGCTATTTGTAAAGATGGGAAAGCATTAGTTATGCAAGATATCAAAAAAGTACAGACCTGACCAGTGGAAAACATTCTTCTTTTCGTTTTTATCGCACTCTTCTTTTATGGAGGATATAGGCTTTCCTACATCAACAAATAAACAGCTTATTTTATTTAAAAAGATCTGATCATATGGTTGATTTCCCAAAACAATATAAACAAACAAAAATATTTTTTTCCCCATCTTCATGAAATAATCACCCTTTCTTTTTCCTTCCCGAGCAACACACTAACGCGTTGGATATACAGCAACTTTTTAGACTTTTTCTCTTGGATGCACTCCATATGCTCTATTTTTGAGAACATTTTGAAGGAAATATTTTTCTTCCTTGTTCTATCTCTCAACCAAAAGAAAACATATGATCTTCTCTACTTAAAAAACAAATAAAACAATTCTGACTTTCTTCTTTTTTGTCATGATTTTCTTTTTATCAGGATATGTCTTTCCAATTCCTTCTTCAACAATTTTTTGCAGAACATATTCGTAAATGAACGTTCTTTGAAGACCGTTTTTTGGTATATCGAAGTCCCAAATATCAAACACCTATCTCATCAGACCTTGTACATCATATTCCAACAAAAAAATCTCGTTATACTATCAAATATTTTGTCAGTACAAAAAATCATTCTTTGGATATTATAACAGACACTCCTGAAACAATTTTTGGAGATGTTGCAATAGCGATTCACCCTCAACACAAAAAAGCAAAAGCCCTTAAAGGCCAAGAAGCAATCATCCCTATCATAAACAAAACTATTCCAATTATTATAGATGAAAGAGCTGATTTTACTAGATATTGATGAGTATACAGAGTAACTCCTGGTCATGATAAAGTATGATTAGCTATAGCCAAAGACCACAATCTTTCTATTGATACCTATGCTATAGATAAAGATGGATATTTTACAGAAAAAGCTTGAATATTTGCAAAAAAACCTGTAGAGGAATTCTTTTCAAACATTATTCAGAGCCTTTCTGATATTTGAAACTTAACTTCAACAGAAACATTTTCTACTACAATTCCTGTTCATCAAGAATCAGGAGAACATGTACTATTTCGTAATTGGAAATGATTTTTTGCAAAACTTCCAGAAGAAACAATTCAACATTTTTTTGAACAAACAGCTATTGCTTCATTATGATTGTCTCGTGAATATATAGATTCAACGTATTGGCTTGCTTCCTCTCATCAACCAGGAGGAATCCCTATCCCTTTGTGGAGCAATGAAGACAAAACGTTTATCGTGGATAGCTTTTGGTTACAAGAGGGCTACAAAAAACAATGAATACGCGAAGGATTAGGATTTTGATTGTTTTTACTCCACTGTCTTTCAACCAATATTCTTCCTTCTCACTTTTCTGTAGAAGATTTTATAACTATGATCTTTGATTACCAAGAAAAAGAACCTTTTTCAAACCTTTTTGCTACTATGCAAACATTTTTTCCTGAAACAAAAAAAGAGTTTGACCAACTAAACAAGGCTATTTTAAATTTAGATAAGGAAAAGTCTCTAGAAAAAAATATTGATTATTTCCTTGAAATATTAGACACTACACCTTGTTTGCAAAAATGAGCTTTTCAAAAATATTCTTTTGCATTTGAACACTTTGATCCAGAGATGAAAAACATCTCTCACTCTGATCAAGTTATTTCTCACGAATTTGCTGCTGTACTTCTTTTTTTGAGAAAAATTCAATTATCAATGCAGCATGAACCACTTCTTTTCTGTACAAAAGAGAACACTCTCAAAACATCTCTCAAAAACATACTTTTCACTGAGTTTCATCTTGGAAAATCTTGCTTAGAAAAAGTTATTATTCTTCCTTCCTTACAAAATGAAAAAGGCTCACAAGATTTTCCAGTGGCAGATATACCACTATCAAAATCATATTATCCTGACTGTATTAGAATAGCTCTTCTTTCTTTATCAGGAACCAACAATCCTTATACAAAAGATATTTTTGATACTCGAGACTGAGAAATTGCTAAATTTTGGAATGCTTGTAGATATATAAAAACAGCCTTATTTGCGGATAAAAAAATACCTTCTTTCAAAGTGCTCCAACAATCATTGGAAAAAGATATTGCAAATTTTAGTGCGTTTGATTCATGGATTCTTTCAAAATTTATGACACTTTGAGAAGAATATCAACAATTTAAAAATACTCCTTCAATAGGGACATTTGTTCGTCATGTTTTTGATTTCATCCACCAAGATTTCTCCGCTAAATATCTAGAACTCATTAAATCTGCACCATCAACATATTCACATAATATCGCCTTATATATCATTGGATGATGTATTTCGCTTCTCCGTATATATTTACCATCACTAACAACAGAATTAAGTAAAATATTTTGATTCAGTACCAATTTTGATACAGAATGATTTTTACAATCATTTACAAGCATTCAAAAAAACTACTCAATCTCTTTATTTATGGAAATTATAGATAAATTCACGAATATTAAATCTGACCTATGATTAAAAAAACATGATACCGTTGAACTATTTATCAGATCAAATCCAGATTTTATAAGGTTTGCAAAAAATAACGAACCACTCTTTACAAAGACACTCCACGCTGAAAATGTTCTCTATCTTGTTCACCATGAAGAAGTTCCTTGTGGATACAAAAAAGAAGATATTATTGATATTTCTATAGGACTAAAAGCTGCCGCCAAAAAGAGTATTTCTGGTATCCATCTCTTACAAAAACAACTTCAAGAAAAAGAAGAATATTTGCAGCATCTCAAACATCTTGTTCAACAGATGAGTTCTAGCGGTGGTGATAATGTTCTTATTCAACAAAAAAAAGAAGAGATTGCTTCTATTAAGAAAGAAATTGAAGAAATTTCCTTTGAAATCAGTAAATGTAAAATGAAAGAATAGAAGAAAAACCTGCCTAAGGGCAGGTTTTTCTTATTTTTCTTCAGTAAATCATCCACTTTGGATATCTCGAAGTTTTTTATACATACCATTTTTCTTTGTTAAAAGCTCTCCATGACTTCCTTCTTCGATGATTTCTCATTTATCCATGACAATAATTCTATCCATTTTCATAACAGTTGAAAGTCTATGAGCAATCACGATTACTGTTTTACTTCTCATTACTTCATCCATTGCTTCTTGGATAAGTTTTTCTGATTCGGAATCAAGTGCTGAAGTAGCCTCATCTAATGCAAGAATTGATTTATTTTCTAAGATTGCTCTTGCAATAGCAACTCTTTGCCTTTCTCAACCAGAAAGCTTGATTCCTCTTTCTCCTACCAAAGTATCGTATCCATCTTTAAGCTTACTGATGAAGTCATGACATCTTGCCATCTTTGCTGCTGCAATAACTTGTTCATCAGTTGCTAGAGGATTTCCGTAGGCAATATTTTCTTTGATAGATCTGTGAAACAAAATAGGATCTTGTGGAACAAGAGAAATTGCATTTCTCAGACTTTCTTGCGTTACATTACTAATATCCTGATCATCAATACTAATAGTTCCTGATTGAATATCGAAAAATCTAAATAATAGCTTAATAATACTCGTTTTCCCAGCTCAGGATTCTCCAACGAAAGCAACTTTTTCACCTGGTTTTACTCTAAAACTTAGATTCGAAAAAACAGCAGACTCCCCTTCGTAAGCAAATCATACGTTATCGAAGATTATTGCTCATTGATGTACTTTCAGAGTTTTCGCAGTTGGAGAATCCTGCACTTCGTGTGGCTCATCCAAAATTTCTAACATTTCTGCTGATTCACTAAATCCTCTATATAAATGTCTAAAAATATTTCCCAACATCCATAATTGATCCATTAACTTTAAGAGATACATTTGGAGTAATACGAAGAATCCCATAGTAATAAGATCTGTTGATCGAGATGTTAATGCCATATAAAAGACTATAAATTCGATCAACACCATCAAAATTCCTGTCGTTGACCAAATAACCATTGCTCTATATCGTCTTTTTTTCTGTAAAGCAGACCAAGTTGTTATCTCTCCTTCAAATGAAGCATATTCTCTTTTTAATGATCCAAATACTTTAATATTGAAGTTATTGGTGATAGTATCTGACAGTGCTCAAGAAATTCTTGAATCTTGCTCATTTGCTTTAATTTCATATGGATAGTTCCATTTATAAAGAACGTATTGAATAAGAGTAAAAACAACAAACCAAATGAACATAACCAATGACAACCTTCGATCTTGAAGCCCAATAATAATCAAAATAAAAATCAGATTTAATATAATTGGACTAACTTCAAATGTTAATGTATCAGTAATATTATCGTAGGCTCAAACAAATTTGTTGATTTTTTTGATAAGAGATCCTGTAAAATTATTAGCAAAAAATCTAAATGAATGCTTATGTACATAGTTAAAACACTCCAAGTAAATCTTTTTCATGATATTTACTGACATATTGATAATCATAAAATCTGACGTTCTATAAATAACTAAATTAATTAGTTTAATCCAAAAAATGGTTATCAATAAACCTATAGCTACTGCAAAAACTGTTTGTTTATCTCCTCACGTGAATCAAGATAATACGTTAATTATTTCTTTAAAATAAATCGCAGGCAATAACCCGACAAATGTTAGCGCTGCTCTCAAGACAATAAGAGGGAAAAAAAATCTTTTCTCTGTCATATATTTTTGCAAAAAATATCTTAACACTCTTTTCGGACTAATCTGCTTGTTATTCTGCATAATTTCTTTGGTAAATAATAAAAATGCTACGGTTTTCCTCTCCGTAGCACTTGTTTTATATATAATCGCTCTTATTGCAGGGATTTTATATATTTGAGTCGTGCCACGGCAAAATTTCCAAACATAGGGTTTGCTTTTGAATAACATTGATTAAGAATCAGATGTATCATTTGGAAATAACCAACTCAAATAAAATATACTTCTATTCCTGTATACGAATCATCTTGACCTTTGTGACAAAATTCATCTAAAATTTGAGCGATATTTCGTTAATTTTGGGCGTTAAAACTTGTATTTCCAGATCTTTACTTTTGAGTGGTTCTTTACTTGTACTGACTATCTACTTCGTTATATATTTCTTTTGAAATTTCTGCAATAATATTTTCTAGAGTTTCCCAGTCCCATCCTCTTGTCATTACACAAAGAAGATACGGATGTTTTGGATAGTAGATAATTCAACAATCATGAAGTTGTTTTTCTCAATCAATCATTCTTTCTCAAAATTTATGACTTACAAGAACTTGACGAGGAACTCATTTTCTCAACCCTTTGGTAAAAGTTGATTTACTCAACAAATCAAGAATATATTCTGAATTAGACTTAGTCAAATATGAAGCATTGTACAACACTCTAAAAAATGAAGCATATTCAACTATAGTTATATTATTTTCAAATTCACCATTTTTAAGTTCTGGAAAACTAATTCCTATATCAGTAAATGCTTTTTGATACAATTCAAAATCTAATATATTTTCCAATAGTATCGATGCTCTGTTATCTGAATAAACAATCATGCGATCCAAAAGATCTTTTATTACATACTTTTTATTGGGTTCCAAAACTTTTTCTGGAACTATATTTTGTGTAATTTGCTGATCTTGTTCTGTTGGGGTATACAATACTTTTTCATTTAGTAATTTTGGCTGACTTTCTGATAATTTATAATAAGCCATCAATAACGGCAACTTCATCAAACTTGCAGGAGAAAATTCCTCCTTTTCATTGATACCAAACCAGTTTCCATTGTTTAAATTTCTAAAATAGACGGAAATATGGGTTGTTGTATTTTTCTTTTTTTGTTTTTCTAAATATGCCTGCAAATCTTCTTCCAAATTAATGTTTTTGTTTTGCATAATCATATTTGCTGTTTCATAATTTAGCACTGGATTGATATAGAGAAAATCATTACTCTTTGATGGAGTTAGTTCTCTACCAAAAAAAAATCATAGAATACCTCCTAACGCAATAAAAAACCATGGTCGCATATATTTTTTAAGGACTGATTCTTTTTTATGAGTAGTCATTGATATTTTTGTTGCTAAATAAGAAGTGACTTTCCTGACATTTCCTTTGGAGTTTGGATTTTCATAAGATGTAATATCGTTGGTGCAATATCTGATAATCATCATGCTGGTTCTGTTTTTTGAACCTTTCCATCTACAATATACCAAAAAGGAACAAAATTTGTTGTATGTGCGGTTTTTGGTTCATCAGCAGATCCCATTTCTTCACAATTTCCATGATCAGCAGTTATCAAAAGATGTATATTATTTTTTTTGGAAAAATCTATAAGATTTTTTATTAAATGATCTAATTTTGTTACTGCTTGTTCTGCTGCCACAATAATTCAAGTATGACCGACCATGTCTCCGTTGGCAAAATTTACGACGGTAAAATCATATGATTGTATATTTCCAATAAGTTCATCATAAATTTCCTGTGCAGACATTTCAGGATCCAAATCATAAGTAGCTACCTTGTGTGATGGAACTAAAATATCTTTTTCTCCATCATAAACAATTTGTTTGTCACCATTAAAAAACTTGGTAACATGTGCAAATTTCTCTGTTTCAGCAACATGAAGTTGCTTTTTTTCATTGTTTGCAATAACCTCTCCAAGTGTATTTTTGATATCAAATTCTTTTACAAAAACATTTCCTTCATATTCTTTGTAATACTTTGTCATCGTTGCTAAGTAGATATTTTTCAACGATTTTGTCATAAACTTAGAATTGCGATCAATAGAATTTTTTGTCTTTTCTGGATTCATAGAAGCGACAAAAGCTTGCGTCATTTGTCTTGCTCTATCTGATCTAAAATTCAAAAAGAAAATAGCATCACCATCCTCTATTTGTTCTCAATCCATAAAACTTACAGGAACCAAAAATTCATCCGTAATATCCTTTTCATATGATTTTAGAATATATTCACTCGGTTTGTCATTGGTTTGTAATTGACCAAACATAATTTCATCGTATGCTTTTTGTACTCTTTCTCGATTATTATCTCTATCCATTCCATAATATCTACCAGCTAATGAAGCAATAATTACGTTGGGAAATTGTTCTATATATTTTTCAAAATCTTCCATCAAACTAGCAGCAGATCTTGGCTCTAAATCTCTTCCATCTCCAAAAAGATGAAGATAAATAGTAATGTCTTCTGGAATAAGCGGCAATAATTTTTTGAGATGAGAATCCATTGCATGAACACCTCCTGGTCCAAACAATTGAAGGATATGAAGATTTGATCTATTTTTTTTACAATGTTCTATTCCTGCTAAAAATTCTGGCAATATAGCAAAACTACCATCATCAAGCATATCTTCGATAGCTACTAAATTTTGTTTAATTATTCTTCCTGTACCGATAGTCATATGTCCTACTTCTGAATTTCCCATTTGTCCATCTGGCAGACCAACGGCTCTTCCTGAAGCATCAAGCTTTGTATACATGTCCGAAAATAGTGCATGAAAGGTTGGCGCTTTTGCTTGTAATATAGCATTTTCTTCGGGTGTTTTCGTATTTATTCCAAATCCATCAAGAATTACGAGAAGTACTTTTTCCATATTCTTATTCAACAAAAATAAAATTCTGACCTACTATTTTATAGGGATTCCGTTTTAAATTGCAATTCATTGTTTTATGATACCAATCAATCAAAGGTTCCCTTTCGGATATTCTTAATTACTTCCAATTTTTTTGGAGTTTTATAGAATATAACTTTGAAAGTTAACCAAAGGGGTTGGCCCAGAAATCATAGGAGAGAAAACTGTAATATCTGTCGTCAAGTTGCAAACTTGCGGACAAATAACATTCTATGTTTAGCTTTCTTGTATGCTTGCGTAGGATTGCCAACCCATGCCTGTTCAAGTTTTGTTTTGTCTCTTTCCATGTGATAAATTTTTATCTTATTTGTAACAATAATTGGATAATGTATGCTGTGAAGATATTGGGTATACGCTAGATCCTCGTAGACAAAATCAAAACGTTCGTCCATATGATTTTCTTGAAAGATATAAGCTGGGGCAAACAAGGAATTTCAGGAATACATCTGGATCCTCGCATAATCTCTTTGCCCCAGCACACATCCGATAGGTCTGGACAACCAATAATTAAAATGAGAAAAACCTTGGTTTTGGATTTCTCCCGTATGTCTATACATAAGTGTTGGAGTCAAAACAAAATCTTTTCACAAAACAAGTTTTAGTTTTTTTCGATATTCTATTGTTTTGGTAAGATAATCTGCATGAATATCTTCATCATCATCCATAAATAAAATATATTCTCCTTTTGCTTGCGTTGCTCCAAAGTTTCTCATTGCACTTACGTTATTGTGCATAAATTTGGAATTTAAGTTTGAAAAAATATAGATGCTTTCGTGAATTTCCAATCCAAAAATATCCTTTAGCCACTTCTGATAAGAATCTTCTGTAAATATTTGATCAATAATCAGAATTAATTCTTTGTCTTTATGTGTTTGTTTGAGAAAACAGGAAACACTACGTCTCATATTAATCAAATCCGATCATCTTGATTGAACTATCACGCTTATTTTGGTCATTTATATGTAATCGTAAATTTATTAAAATTTATTTCGCAATAAAAGGCAACAAAATTCATTTCTCATTAAGGCAATATCATATTTAGAATTATAGTCTAGTCACAATTTCATTGCTGCTCTTTGGCTACGAATGATGTTAATTTGATAATGATTCATTTCTTTTGTCTGCCTTCTTTATTGCGCAATTTACAAAACAAACAAATCACTAAAAACCAAATCTATCTAACTCATCTAATCTATCTAATACGAGTTGATTTTCAATGCATTTTAGCTATCTTTTGAGGCGTAATTATTTTATAATAACTAGTGATGCTCTTAATTCTTCGTGGATTTTTGGTTATATTTTTACTCTATCATATCCTTGTTACTGTTTTGTGATATGGATTTTTTGGCGGAGATTCGCAGCAAATTTTTGCTTTACTAAGGGATGGTCTTTGGATTTTTTTGTTGATTATCTATTTTTTTGTTGATATAAAGTCCTTTGCAAATTATTGGAAAAAATGGAAAACATTACGATATCTTTTCTTCGTATTATTAGTAACTTCTTTGTTCTTCTCTTATATTCAGGAGAAAACACTTTATGATATGTTTGTGGGTTTTAAGTACGGATTTTATTATCTAT
>CAZUIS010000021.1:0-302 GCA_964620295.1 uncultured Candidatus Peribacteria bacterium | reverse complement strand
TTTTTTGAGCGCAACCTTCTTGGGACATGGTTTTCTACACCAATGAACAAAAAAAGAAACTTCTCTGCAAGATGATAGCATCAAAAAATTTGTAACATTTTTTGTATGGACATTGGTAAGTGTCGTTGCTTTGTGATTTCTTTGGCAATGAGCGAAGCTACTTTTTCCCAACTTTTTCTTTGAAATAGGATATGGACCCCTCAATGATTTTCAATTTGGAACCAACCCTCCACTCTATTATCTCACTGGCTTTGAAGGAACATTAAGATGGCAAGGAATATTTGCAGGACCAAACAATTATG
>CAZUIS010000020.1:0-13409 GCA_964620295.1 uncultured Candidatus Peribacteria bacterium | reverse complement strand
TGATGATTTAGAAGATGAAACTCTGGAAACCAAATATTACACAAAATTAGCATGTAAGCTATGACTTATGGGACGACACGCTGATGGAAAATCGAAATTAGATAATTTTGTGCCAGATGAAGCTGTAAATAGAGCTCAATTAGGAACTGTACTTTCGAGAACACTTTTTGGTGAAACATATAATATTCAAACAGGAGAAAATTATGAACGATATCAAAAACATCTCCAAGCACTCAATAGCAAAAGCATTATGAATATGATCAATACCCCTTGGATGATCGAACTCAGAGGACGAGTTATGTTGATGATGATGAGATCAGATCCAAATTATAATCAGATTCAACACGCATCACCTAAGTAAAAGTAAACATAATGGTAAATTGAACAATAAAAAGAATAAACAAAAGAAGATTATCATCAACAAATCAACTTTGTTCATAGTCAAAGCAGGAATCTAATAAGAATAAGACTCTAAAACTAAACAATGATATTGCTTTGATGATAGATGAATATTGTTTGTTTTTTATTGTGAAAATTTTATTACATTTTACACTGTAAAATTACCTATGCAACTTTTTCACGAAGGACATACTACACAAAATAATATTCTGACTATTTCCAATCCCGATACTGTTGCTCAATGCAGAAAAGTCCTTAGACTCAAAGCTGGCGATCTTATTCACGTCCAATCCACCAAAGCAAATACTACTATCAGACATTTGGTAAAAATTTCCTCATTGGGAGAAACCTTAACAGGAGAAATTATAGAAACAAAGTCACAAACAAGATCAAACAATTATACACAAATTATCGTTGCTATGCCAAATAAGCAAGACAAGCTCGAACTCATCGCTCAAAAACTAACAGAAATTGGCGTTGATGAAATTATTTTTCGACCCGCAGAAAGATCTATCGTCAAAGAATGGAACAAAAACAAAGAACAAAGATTACTTTCTATCATCAAAGAAGCTTTGGAACAATCTCGATGATGGTTTATGCCACAAATTTCTTTTAGAGAACATCCAGAAGACACTATCCAACAAGATACTCTTGTGTATTTTTTTGATAAAAAAGAACAATCCACCACTACCCTAGAATCTACCAAAAAGAAAGTAGGAATAATTTGACCCGAAGGATGATTGACCCAAAAAGACTACGACCGCTTCGCGAAACATACTCCTCTAGTCTATGACCTTGGCTCAACCATCCTCAGAATGGAAACCGCAGCCATCGTAGGATGATGGTTATTAAAGAACAAGTAAACTTGAAAGATAATAAACAAAAGATATAAACTATCACAAATGAATTGAACAATAAAAAGAACAAACAAAAAAAAGAAATCATCAACAAACCAACACTATTTGTAGCCAAAGCAGGAATTCAAAAAGAATGAGACTTTGAAATCAGTCAAAGATACTGCTTTGATGATTGATGCATTTTGTTTGTTTTTTATTGTGAAAATTTCATAATTACAGTATATATTTATAAAAATTTATTTTCAATAAAGATCATGAAAGCTCTTATCAAAAAACTTATCGCATACGATAAAATATATCATCTCCTCAAAACGAGTATCCTCTACCACCTCCGAAAACAACTCAACGGACAAATCGCAAACACTATCTACGGACATCCATCCAAAGATTTTTTCGTCATCGGAGTTACCGGAACCAACGGTAAAACAACAACGGTAAACCTTATCCACAAAATTCTCAATGATTGTTTGGGGAAAACAATGCTTGTCAGTACCGCAAATATCAAAATCGGAACCAAAGAAATCAAAAATACCAAGAAAATGACTTCTCTCGATATTTATGATCTCCAATCAACACTCGCTATCGCAAAAGATGCAGGCTGCAAAATTGCAGTTCTCGAAACATCTTCTCATGGATTAGATCAATATAGATTTGAAGGAGTTAAGTTCGATTGTGGAGTTCTGACCAATATTACTCACGATCACCTTGATTATCACAAGACGATGGATGAATATGCAAAAGCCAAGAATAAACTTTTTACCTATATTCTCCACAACGGAAAAAATCATAAGTATGCAATTCTTCCCAACGATGATCCTTATGGAAAAAAACGGTTTGCAGAATTTGCCTTTGATAAAAAAATAAGTTATAGTATCCACACATCAGCATTTCTCAAAGCTGAAAATATTCAACAATTCAAAGACAAAACAACATTTGATATTAATTATCTAGGTAAGTCTCACGCTATCACGACACATTTAGTCGGACTTTTTAACGTAGAAAATATTCTTGCTGCTCTTGGTGTTGCTCTGGAAATCGGAGTAAATATCGAAAAAGCCATCGCAGCCATCCAAGAATTCACCGGAGTTGAAGGGAGAATGCAAAGAATAGATCACAAAGGAATTTCTGCATACATCGATTTTGCCCACACTCCAGATGGATTAGAAAAAGCATTATCTTACCTCAAGACGATAAAAGGAGAAGGTAGACTAATCACCACCTTCGGTGCCCCTTGAGTAAGAGACAAAGAAAAAAGACCAATTATGGGACAAATAGCAGCTGATTATTCAGATATCGTAATTATTACTGACGACGATCCAGATACCGAAAATAGACTCAAAATTATCGATCAAATCCAAACAGGAATCACAACAAAAACTCTAGGAAAAAATCTTTTCATTCTCCCAGAAAGAACAATTGCTATCGAATTCGCAACCAATATTGCACAACCTGGAGACATCTTAATGTTCGCAGGGAAAGGCCACGAATCTATGCAGCTCACCAACACAGGAAAGAGACCTTGGAGTGATTTTGAAGAAGTGAAAAAGAGATTGAAGTAGATTTTAATAAAAGCAGATTTTGATTAAAAACTTTTATTACCTCATCTTTTTTATTATGAACCAAGAAAAAGTTTTAGAAACCCAAAAAGAAGACCTAATCAAAAAAATTGAAAAAAATTTTAAAAATATAGAACTATGAGACTGAATTGGACCAAATGAAGCATTTGCTATGGATGAACGATTAGAAGAAGATAGTCCAGAATATAAAGTATTTAAAGCAAAAGATGAAAGACATGATTGGAAAAAAATAGCATTTTATCCTACAAAAAAAAGTGATTGACCTAAATATTTTTCTATGAAAGAAGGGGCCGATCAAAAAAACAACATTAATTATGGTCATTGGCGAGCATTTTCTGATATAGCATGAAAAAAATTTTCTCTTGCACCATATATGATATCAATAATTACTAGTAAAGAAATATCTATAGTTCCAGATATATTATTTGATATGGAAGAAATTACATTTAATATAAATAAAGATGGTGGAGATGATGAAGATGATAAATCATATTTGGATTACTTTGAGAACCAGTACAAGGAACTTATCAATAGTCTCTCTACCAAACAAAAAGAAATAATAGTAACTTTTCTAAATTTCACTATTGAAGTAGCAAAATATCGATTAACATTATTAGAAAACGAAGAATATATAAAAAACACAGAATCAATAGTACATAAAAAAGAAATAGATGAATATTGACTTAATTGATGGATTTTAAGCCAAAAGACAGATATTATTGGATATATCAAAAAGAAAGCGCTTGATGTCGAATATATTAAAAAATTAATTAATCAAAAAGAGTAAAACAAATTCAAAAAAATATATCAAAACTCATTACCTATGTGAAAATTTTTTGTAAAAAATTTGGTTATTTATATTCAAATATTTCATGCCCTACAAACACACTCAAATCAGTTATCTAATGATAACTATTACACTAGCTATACTAGGATTTTTTGTATGGATGTATATCACCGCATCTGCAGAAGCCCCATCATACAACTCTGGTCCAAATTTTGCTATCACGTCTATAATGACAATTATTGTAGCTATTCTCTCTTCATTCACCTTTCTTCAAGTCATCGTAGATAAAGAATATATCCGCATCAAATTTGGTTGGGGGCTTTATAGAAAAAAGTTTTCCCTCAATGAAATAACATCTGCTAAAACAACAAAAAATCATCGATATTATGGATGGGGAATAAAAGTACGATTTTGGCCTAAGATGTGGATTTACAGCGTTGGTGGTTTTGATGCTGTTGAGCTAAAAATGAAAAATGGAAAAACATACAGAATAGGCACAGACGAACCTAAAAAACTAGAACAAGCAATTGTTCATGCAATGAAATAAAAAAGATTGACTTTTAATATAATTAATATATAATATCAAAAAAACAAAACAGATAAATATATGGATATGATAAACAATATTATTATCACAAACGGGTTAATTACCTTAGCTTGCTTACTTATCCAAGCTTATGGAATTAAAAAAGGAAAATACGATGCCTCTCTAGCATCATGGTCAATTTGGTCTCTAATATTTCTTTTCTCTACTATCATCTACTTCGTAAAAGATGGCTTAACAACGATGGTATGGTTATTAATTGTCCAAACATTAGGGCATATTGCAATGATACCGATTACTTATAAATACTCGGTCAAAACCATCAGTAAAGATGAAAAGAAATTAATGGGAATTTCTATCGGAGGATTTGTTCTCTGGGGAAGCGCTCTATTTGTATCATATGCATACGAAATTAATCCTCTTATACCTATGATAATTGGCATTAGTGGACAAATTATTGCTGATGCAATGGGAGCAATTCCTTACCTAAAAATTGTGTATTACACACCTTTCCGACAACCAATCGCAGCCTGGATTTTAAACACATTCATCTACCCATTAACCATCTATGGAACAATTCTTGCAAAAGAGCCATGGACAGCATATATTTTTATAATCTATGCATGGATAATATACGGCGGAATGTTAATCTTGCTAATAATTGGTCGTCAAAAACGAATTATAGACTGAGATAACCTCTCAGTCTTTTTTTATAAAAAATTATTTTCCTCCCATCCATCTCTCCAAAATCTTCATAGCTGCGACTGCATCTTTGGCGGGAGTCTTGGTGTAAGCGGATTTACCTGGTTGAATCTTGGATAAGAGATCTCCCGCCTCGACTGACGTATAATCCTCTCCCACATATTCTACCGGAATTTCTGAAAATATCTGTAATTTTTGGACAAATGCCTTGATTTTTTCTTGGATCGCAAGCTCTTTTCTAGGTAATCCGACAACAAGTTGCGTAGCTTTTTCTTGCGCAATAATTCCTGCTAACGTGAAATACATATCTCCATCATTTTTGAGGTACCCAACAGGAAAAATCACCTTGTCAGACAAGTTTACTTTCGCCAATCAAATCATCCTACTCCCCCAATCTATTCAGAGAACTACTGTCATAGAGAAAAAATAATAACTAAATTTTCTATAATTTGAGCAATAAAAACAACAAACAAAACATGAGTTTATAACCAAAGATAAATAAAAACATCATAAGTGAAGCCTTTATATTTTAGGCAGAAAAAACACATGGAGCCGGTTTGTTTGTGTTTTTTGCCGTTAAAAAATATAAACTGCGAACGGTGATGTTTTATTTATCGTTTTATTGCGAAATAAACGTATTTATCCTAAAGTTGGATCAATCATATATTCAGCTTTCACTGCAGAAATTGCTTTCAATTCTAAATCTTCTGGCGTAAAATAATTTTTCTCTCCTTTCCAGAGCAAATAAAGTCAGTTCTCATCAGCACCAAAAGTTATCATTTCATATTTTTCTCCCCAATAGGAACTATCCTGCAATGCATCACAAAACGATTCTTTTTCAAACACAAAAGGCTGATTCACCATCTCATACGAATTCTTTTTGAAATCATATTTCCAAACTGCATGTTTCTGTCCCAAATAAATATATCATACACTAGGTAAAATGCCTTTTTCTACAAAATAACGATACAAATCTATCTTCGTACACGAAAAAAATTGCACCGTTGTTCCCTCTAATCCCAGCAGATGGGCCACCAGATTCCAGGTTACTGCTCAAACCCTGAGGTTGGTAAACCCGCCTGGCCCATTAACCAAGAACACTTGATCAAAGGGAGATTTTTTTGTCCGATCAACCAAGATTGGCCCTAACACCTTATCAATTCCATTGCGCTCCAAAAAAATCTCCCCCTGCGCATCGGTTATATGTACTTTATCACTCGAAATATTGCAAAACAACATTTTCAATACAAATGTTAAATTTTAAATATTATACAACAATAAACAAGTATATAAAAGCGAGCGCTTACATTTTTAGGTAAAGAAAACACAGTGCCAAGTATTTGTTTGTGTTTTCTACCGTTAAGAAAATGTAACAGTGAGCGGTTATATATTGTTTATTGTTAAACTAAACTGCGAACGTTGATGTTTTATTTATCGTTTTACTACAAAATAATTTTCAATAATTATATACATCAAACCATACTATATAAACTTTAGCAAAAAATACAAGACAACCACACAAAAGAATCAGATTTTTTTTGTATTTCCAAGAGATTGAGAATATAATTGATTGTAATTTATACCTTTTCTTTCATTCATGAATATTCGCAAAAAATTATTAGGATTGGCGACCATTATAGGACTTTCTTTTGCTGTTTTTACCCCATCAACATTTATGGGAAGCATTACTCATGCTGTATCAACCGAAGCAGATATGAATAGCGAAAACACGACAACAAATCAAAGTCAAACAAAAGCTACTATTGCTGAACAAGCATTGAACGAATTTTGGACATTTATGGATATCGTACTGAAAATAATCTATATGATTATCTGGCCAATGCTATTTTTAGCAGGAATTGCATTAGATAATTCCATGGTATATGGATCTTTTTTCCATATGGATGCCCCTTTATGGTCGTTTTGGAATATTACCAAAAACTTTGCCAATTTTGCATTAGGGTTTATGGTCTTATTTGCTATCTTAAAATCAATTCTGAGTTCGATAGGATCTGACAAAGGAAGCAGTGCACGAAATCCAATGGAAATCATCAAAAAAACACTCATAGCAGGAATCCTTATCCAAGCAAGTTGGTTTATTATTGCTGTATTAATAGATATTTCTACTATTGCTACTTATGCAGTATGAGGACTTCCTATGGCGTTATTAAATGACACAAAAATATGATCAGGAACACATCAAATACGACAGACAGAAAGCCATCTTGAATTTAACAATATCAACAAAATTCAAGAAGAAGATTTTAAAATATGGTACAAAACAGAAGTAGAAAAAGGAAACTATATAAACATTTCTCCATGTTTAATAAAAAAATTAGGATCAGATTCGTATATCATAGGAAGAAAATATTGAGGAGCAGAATTCAAATTAAATACTGGAGCAAAGGTTGCAACAACAGAATACCCTCAAAGAAACGTCTGTATCTACGCAAATACTCCTTATTTTTTTAACGAATTTCCAAACACCAATGATAAAATAGACAACGACTATCATACAACCCTTTTAAAAAACATTGAAGAATTACAAGCAAGCAAAAATATCAGTAATTTAGAAGAATGTTGATTTATTATCAATCTCAGCAAAGAAAGAAACGAATTTAACTGCAACCCGCTCTTAATAAACATAAATATTGATGAAAGTTTAGAAAAAGAAAAAGACTTTCAATCTTTTGAAAAAATTTTTGGGGAATTGAAACCACAAGATATCAAACCAGGCGATATATCATCTGCGTGAGGAAAAACATGGTTTAGTCAAACATTAGCGCCAACCGTTGGTCAAATTATTGAAAAAACAAAAGGATTCGTAGGTCCTTTTGTTACTATCTATGCATCTATTATGGATTTTGCAAACCTAAGCGATGGAAATTCTAATGCATGATCTATAAGCAAAAATGCTGGAAACATTATCATCAAAACATTTGTCGCTGTAGGATTAGTTTTTCCATTAATTGCATTGGCAGCTATTCTTTTTATTAGAATTGGATTTTTACGAGCTGTTATTGCCGCTAGTCCAATATTGGTTTTGGTAAACGTATTCAAAGATACTATCAAAATAGATCTCAAAGCATTTAGTCTACAAAAAATAATAAGAGCAATTTTTGCTCCCGTAATAACCGTTTTTGCATTAAGTATTGCTGTAATTTTTATGACAACACTCTCCAATGCTCTATCAACAAACAACATAGAAAAAATCAATGTTATGGAAAATCTTGGATGAACAATAGAAGATTTAGGTCCAGAAACAAGTATGGAAATAGCAGGATTTACCATCATTTACCCAAAAGTAGTTGATACGTATGCAGGAGCAACAGGAGATTGGTTTTCTTGGCTATTACTTTCTTTTTGTGGAATAGGTATTATGTGGTTTTTGGTATTTGCTGCAGTAAAAGCTGGAGATGTAACAGATCAAGTAGCTTCAGGAATACAAAAATTTGGAGAAAACGTATTCAAAACGACACCAATTATCCCAATTGGACCTAAAGGAGTTGGTTTCGGAACATTATCTGAAACAATGAATACAGATACATTAAACAGAATGCGAAACAACAAAGTCGACTACGAAGGTCAAAAATCAAATATGCAAACATATATGGAAGACAAGTTTTCATCAGCAAAATATAATCATGGAACAGATAAAGATTTCTCGCCCAATGAAAAATATCTCGTAGAAAATGCAATAAAGACCGGAGATGCTGATACCATAACAAACACACTCAAAAAATCATGATTTTTAAGCGACCAACAAAACATAGGACAACTCTACGAAAACAGCCAAGAATTCAAAGATATGGTAAAAGCAAATCCAAACAACGCTGGATTGACAAGCTTATTGGGAAGTACCCTGGCAAAAGAAAAAGTAGACGAATCAGTTAAATGACCATACAAAAATGAAAATGATTTAAATAGTGCTATCAGTAGTATACAGCCAGACACTATTAAAACTCTAGATAAAAAATATGAAAAAGAAGTTATAGTAGGAGAAGGCGAACAGAAGGTTTCTTTTATCATAAAAAAAACAAATGATGATAGATTAACAGCACAAAAAAAACAATAATAACTTTATTTCAATCCCCCAAGAATGAAAATTCTAAAAAAAATTAGCAATCGAATATGCTCTCAACAAGGACAAAAAATAGGCCTTACTCTTTTGCTTGTTGGAGTAATATTTTTTGCCAAGACATTTGCTCAATGAGTAGAAACCCCAACACAAGAACTAAAAGTATTAGAAAATGCTCAATTTTTTCTTAACAAAGTAGTAACATTTATTTCTTGGAGCTGGGTTTTGTTGGCAACTCTTGCGGGAAAATTTATGACAAATGATATGATTTATGGATCATGGCTTCATTTGGATGCATATCTTTGGAAACTTCGAAATATAGCAAAAAATTTCGCAAATTTCGCATTATTAGGACTATTATTATGGGAAATTTTACAATTCATAACAAAAAAGTCTGGAAATATTCAAGGCATTATTACAAAATCAGTAGTAGGATGACTATTAATTCAAGCAAGTTGGTTTATTATTGCAGCATTAATAGACGTTTCTACTATTGCTACCGCTGCTATTTGATGATTACCAACTCATTTCGTAGATTCTAATGCTTTTTCAAAAGAAACAATACAAAAAGAGATAGAAACTATGCAAAGCTATAGATTAAAATTTAATGAAATGGGAACACCTTCTTTGGAAGAAAACCCAGCTTCTAACAAAATTTCTGTAGAAGCATTTATAGAAAAAATTATGCCAAAAAATGATTCAATAGCAGGACCTTTAGTATATATTGGAGCATCAACACTTAATATTCAAAAAGCATTAAATACCAATGCCCAACAAAGCCTTACAGGAGAAAATGTAATAACAACATCTCTTCTTCAACTTCTAGCAATTGGAATATATGTAGTTACTTTAATACTACTACTTATAACCAACATTATAAGAATTGGATTACTTTGGGTTATTATTCCTCTTTCTCCAATTCTCATGCTTATGTTTGTATTTTGAAAAGATCTTGGAAAAAATGGTATTGCAAAAAATTTCGACATAGGAGTTATTTTAAACGCAATTTTTAAACCAGTAATTTTCACAGGTGTACTCTCTATAGTATTAATTTTTATCGTAAGCATGCAAGGAGTTATGACAAGTTGAGATAGAACATTTACTATTCAAGGAACAACATTTACCCCAGAAAAAAATGGTGCAATTAGCATGGAAATAGAAGGTGTTTCAAAAGCAACTATCAATGATGGATTATTCAAAGAAGTGACTGACACAGGAAAAAATATTTTTGCAAACACGATTATCTACTTTGCTACAATTTTCCTTCTCTGGACATTGGTAAAATTTGCAGCAAAATCAGGAGGATGAACAATTGGTGAAGCTATGGAAAAATCTACCGATCTTATAGAAAACATGGCAAAAACAGCGCCAGTATTCCGTGGATATTCTTACGGAGCATGGCAAGAATCTTCAAATACCGCACTTAAAAATATAGGAAAAACTGCAGGAGTAAATCTTGATTATGGATCAGGAAGTTTTGGTAAACTAAAATCTGATGAAGAATTTAAAAAATGGTTGGACATGAGACTATACGGACAAGAATGACGAGATGAAAACGATCTAAGCACACTCAGAGATTCCAAAAACTTTATAAAAACAACCAACGAAATTATCTTTAAGGATGAGAAAGCGCCTCTTAATAAAGATATTTTCAATACCTGGGAAGCTATTTTCAACAAAAAATTAAGTGATGGAACAACAGGTATTACTGAATTTGAAAACGATGGTTGGAAAGAATTCTTTAATGAAGAAAAACAAGAATTAAGTGCAATAAATGACAAATGACTTGCCATATTACATAAAGCATTAGGTGGAGAAGCGTCAAATGCTCCTAGAAAATATGAAGAGCTCAAAGATAAAATATACGGAAAGAATTCAAAAAGATCAAAAAAGTAAAACCCTTGCATCTCATAGAAGGATATGTATAAAATGAAAGTTTTATATATGTCCTTTTTTTATGAAAAAATACATTCTCGCGCTTCTTACAGGAACAATCTTATTTTCACTACACAGCAATAGTTACGCATATACACCTACAAGCCAAGATATGGTAACACTCATCCAACTCAAAAATACACTTGATGAAATAAATTCTGGAAATGTTTCTGATATTTGGAATTTTTCTACACAAATCAAAAAACTCCAACCAATGGTTGCTCATGAACCAAAAATAGCATATTTACTCCAAGAATTATACACCCATCTCTATGGGCAGTTCGCTACAGCGAAAATGAAAACAAAAATAGAATCTAAATCTGGATGGAATCAATTTTTAGAATCACACAACACAGGAATTGTTGAAATTTCTATGGAAGATAAATGTTTTTGACGATATAACACATTAGATAATATCAGTTTTGCAAATAATTTTCCAACAGCACTTACAATTGCCACCTGGTATAGAGAAAGTCACTGTGGATACTATCTCCCAAAAAATGGAGATGGTCCTTTTCAAATTCTTGCAAAAGACTATGGAACTGGAGAAATCAACGAAGAAATCTTTACCCAAAGTGTACAGGATTTTATCGATTTCTCCAAGACCAAATATGCCAACTACAAAAGCAAAGTAGACATTAACTTATCCTATACAGGTACAGATCTAAACAGCATTATCTCTCACGGCGCATTTTATAATGGATGAGTAATTTCATGAAGAATGGTAGTTCCAAACGCTCCAAAATACGTCTATGAAGGATATGCAAATTATAATTCTGGACAATACGCATCGTGAGCAATAAGACACGGATTACTGCCAAAATTCATCAAATCATTAGAATATGAACTTAAAAATTATTATTAATTATTAAGTACTGATTTTTTTGTTCTTTATTATGAGAAAACGAAATACCTTTATGACTTTATTCGAGCAATAAAGAAAACAAAGAGAAGAAGTCAGCATCAACAAACCAACATCATCAATAGCCCAAACAGGAATATAATATCAATGAGAACAAAAATTCAATAAGATACTGCTTTGATAATGAATGAATTTTCTTTGTTCTTTATTGTGAGAAAACGAGATACCTTTATAAACCTTACAAACCAGTAAAAATGCCTAAAAAAAAGATCGATACTGAACAACTCATTACTTCTCAATTCGCTGAAAAAATCACTTTTCAGGGAGTAAGAACACATAATCTCAAAAACATTGATATCGAACTTCCAAAAAATCAGATTATTACTATTACATGAGTTTCTGGATCAGGAAAATCGTCCTTGGCATTCGATACTATTTACAAAGAAGGACAATTTAGATATATCGAGTCCCTTTCTAGTTATCTTAGACAATTTTTCAATTTGGGAGAAAGACCAGAAATTGACCATTGTACCTGATTATCTCCTGCTATCGCTATCGAACAAAACAAAAAAACAGGAAACTCAAGAAGTAGCGTGGGAACTCTCACAGAAATAGATGATTATCTGAGACTTCTTTTTGCAAAACTTTGAGAACCGTATTGTTATAGTTGCCACAAAGAAATCAAACCTCAAACCATAGAACAAATTATTACAGAAATCCAAAACGATTTTACCAACAAAAAAATATACCTCCTTCAAGAATCAGGAAGCTTTGAAACCAAAACAGAACTCGCTGAATTTGTAAAAAAAAATAGAAACCGCGTAGAAAAAGGAAAATGATTTACCAGATACCTTATCGTCAATAAAAAACAACAGACCGAAGAAATTAGTGAAACCATAGCAAATGCTGCAAAAATCAAGGCTAAAAAAGCAAAACCTACCAAACAACAGGAAAATTTAGAACCTATCGAATATTTTTATTTGGAAACACCAAACGTTCCCGACAATTATTTTCCACTCAATATCTATGGAATCTATGATCGTATCACGATAGAAGATATCAAAATTCCAAGAATCAAAGAAGATGTTATCAAAATTCTCAACGAAACCAAAAAATTTGGAATTTTTTGTGCTGAACACGAACAACAAGAAATTAGACGATATACAGATAAAATGTATTGTGCCGAATGTAATATCACCTATCCAGAATTTACAACTCAACATTTTTCTCCAAACCGCCAAGAAGGAGCTTGTCCAAACTGTTTGGGATTAGGAGAAATCTTACAAGTAGATATGGAAAAAATTCTCGACCCCGAAAGTCCTTATAGCAAAGCAATTCTTCCACGGAGAGATTCTAATCTCGGACAAGGAATTCTCCAAAAACTCGCACAAAAATACAGTATAGATCCGGATAAATTCTGGAAAGATTTACCAGAACGATTTCAACACGTAGTAATATTTTGAGATAATGAATTACTTAGAATTCAATACAACGCAAAATTTATGAGTATCACCTACAAAGGAATCGAAGAAATCATCAAAGATCAATACGCAAAAGGGCTTCTTACCGTCGACTTTCAAGCAATGTTAGATATGAGAACTTGTCCAGAATGCCATGGAGATAGACTAAAAAAAGAAAGTTTAAACGTCTTTATTTCTATCCAACAAA
>CAZUIS010000019.1:13011-13458 GCA_964620295.1 uncultured Candidatus Peribacteria bacterium | reverse complement strand
TTGCGATTTCTTCTTTTCATTTTGCGATTTCTTCTTTTCATTTTGCGATTTCTTCTTTTCATTTTGCGATTTCTTCGTCTAATTGTTTTCATACTTTTAATGTTTCTGTTAGTCTTTGACTAGAGATTTCTGCCATCAAGTTTCATTGCATTTCTCCAAATTTTACGCAAATATCGAAAAAATTTTCGTCATTTTCTAGTCTTTGTTGATGTTTGTTTGTATAAAAATCACTATTTGGGGTTCATTTTGGTAGTAATATTCAATTCTCAAATACTAATAAAGCTAATGTTTTTTTGTCTTGTGCTGAGATTGTTGGATCGTTGTGAAGAGCGAGAAGAGCGACTTTTAGCCCTAGAATATGGGATTCTTTTTGTTGTAGCTCGGTTTCCAAAAGACGATTGTAATGTTCTACTTCCACTGGATTTGATTGATCGACAAAAGTTTTTA
>CAZUIS010000019.1:0-12963 GCA_964620295.1 uncultured Candidatus Peribacteria bacterium | reverse complement strand
GGTCAAAAGGATCTATGTTGAGTTTGTTTATTTTTGCGGTAACTTCAGTCTGAGCTTTGTTTTTTTGATTACTAGCTATCGTTTGAGCCAAAGCATCTTTGTTTGTCAAAATCAGTCAGGCCATGATACCTGCGGCGAGAGTTCCTTGGTGTATTGCTGATTTGAGTTTGTTTTTCATCTGAAAAGTTTATAGGATAAACTTAGATGTTTATATTATATTTATTTGTCTAGTAATGTCAAATTGAAAGCAATATTGTTTTTGTCAAAAAAAGGTTTGATTTTTGTTTGTGAGTTATTTATAATTAAGATGTTTAGATGGTAATCTATAAATATGAAAAAATCAAATACACAATTGTTGCTTCATAACTTTGATAATATTAAAAACTTAGACAATAATATAGAATGGCGAAGTGCAAGAAATTTGCAAAAATTGCTTTGATATACAGAGCGAAGAAATTTTTTTTTGGTAATAGAAAAAGCCAAAGAATCATGTAAAACCTCTTGATGAGTTATAAATAACCATTTTGTTGGCATCAACAAAATGGTCAAAATAGGTTCTGCTGCAGAAAGATTATTGGAAGATTTTATGCTTTCGCGTTATGCTTGTTATCTTATCGCTCAAAATTGAGATCCGAGGAAAGAAGAAATTGCGTTTGCTCAAGCATATTTTGCAACACAAACAAGAAAACAAGAAGTTTTGGAAAAATATATGCAAGAATACCAGAGAGTCTTGAGTAGACAAAAATTGAAAAACACAGAAGCTGAATTTCAAAAACTAGCATACGAAAGATGAGTGGATTGAGATTGAATAAGCAGAATAAGAAGCAAATGAGATACTGTTTTGTTTGGATGAAAAACAACTCAGGATATGAAAAAATCTTATTGAATAAAAAGTTGACCTTTGGCTGATTATCTTCCAGAAGTTACTATCAAAGCCAAAGATTTGGCAACAGAGGTTACTAATTATAATATGAAAAATAAAAATATTTTATGAGAAGATTGTATAACAGATGAACATCTAAGAAACAATCAATGAGTTAGAGAATATCTCATTCAAAGTTGAATAAAACCAGAAGAATTGCCACCATCAGAAGATGTTAAAAAAATAGAAAGAAGGCATAAAAAAGATGAAAAAATAATATCAAAAAAGTGATTAAAATAATGTTTTATTTTTATATGTGGGTAGATTTCAAATAAAAACGAGGTTTAATATATGATTGACTTTTTTGAGGAAAAGATTATGGTAGTGGTGTAAAATAAAAGGAAACGAAACTAATAAAAACTAAAAATATTTAATTATGGAAAGTTTAATTATTGAAGGAAAATCTGATACTCCTTCGGTACAATTTCTCCCTGAAGGACTTGCTAGTATTGGGGGTAGATCTTTACCAGAAAATGCTAATGAGTTTTATAAGCCTCTTGTTGAATGGGTTAAAAATTATGCTCAGGAGGTAGGAAAAGGACTTCGTTTTGAGGCCAGATTCAATTATTTCAATACTGCATCATCAAAGATGATCTTAGAAATTTTTGAAGTGTTGCCTAAGGAATCAGTTATTTATTGGTATTATCCTCAAGATGATGAAGATATGCAAGATGCAGGAGAAGGCTTTGAAGCTCTCCTTAATGACGGTATTTCTTTGGAATTGATTCAATTATAAGTAAAAAGTGCTTCGAATATTGAAGCACTTTTTTTATTTTCTGATTTTTACTTTATCTCCTATATGTATTCCATATTTTTGACTGATTCAGCTGTTGAGTTCCAAGACATAGGAAGATGATCATTGAGGATTGTAAGTAGGACAAGGATCTGCCGTACAAGGTGTTGCTTGTTTAATATCTATAATCTTATTTTGATCGTTTATCCAGATCATATCTAGTGGTATTAAGGTGTTTTTCATCCAAAAATTATATTGTCCTGCTTGTTCAAAAACGAAAAGCATACCTGATAATTCTGGTAATTCTTGGCGATACATTAATCAACGTTGTCTCTCTTCTGGGGTGTCAGCTATTTCTATAGAAAAACAGGTATCCTGGATACATACTTCTGGAGTTTTTGGATTGAGATTTTTGGTGTAGATAATTATTCCTGTTATGAAAATTACGAGAAGGAGAAAAGGGATGAGAATTTTTTTGATGTTTTTCATTTTTTATTTAGGAGTTTAAAAGCGTTTTGAGAAGAGGATTTATGACTTCTCTGGTTTTGGGACCAAGGTATCCGGCAGCGGGATCGCTGGAATCTGTGATAATGTTATTTGCTTTCTGCCACTCGAATAAGGCAGTTATCGTAGATTCCGTGTTGGTCCCATTGATGATTCCTTGATAAAATCCTTGGGATTTTAGGAAGTATTGCAAGTATTTGATACTGACATCACTGGCATTTCTTTTGAAACCGACCGTGAATTGATAATTTTTGTTGATTTTGCTAATAAATGCTTTTTCTGCGTCGGTTCGAGTGATGTCGGTTTGCGTTGTGAGTTGTGCTTGTGTAGTATTCGTTGTTGGTGATTCTGGTTGTGGATCTTGGATTGTTTCGTTGTTGGTTGTTGTTTGTGTAGTTGTTATTTCAGAATTTTGTTGTATTGTTGGAATAGTATTGAGAATATTGGGTATTGGTGTTGTTAGTGTTGTTGGAGTTGTCATATTTATTTTTCTTAGTATTTCCAAGTCTGTTCTCATCATCATAAGCATTACATATCATCTTAATTCTCGATTTTGAGGTTTGTCTATTTGTTTCATAATCTTTTTTATCTGTAATGTCTCTAGATGTTTTTGATATCGTTCATTTGTATTTTGATTGTATTTTGTTCATCGCATAGTTCTAGAAAGTGTTGTACCGAAAACAGCTCTTGTAACACTAGCTTCTGGATTAAATGTTTTGAGAGGGTTTTTATTGGCATCAACTCCCATTATTCCAAGTTGACATGCTAATGTCATATAATTTTGACTTTCTTGATCAAATCCTGCTATATCTGTAAATTCACATTTTTTTGTAGTATCTGGTTGTTTTTTGAGAACGTTCATAGCGAATATGCTCATCATTTTTGCTAGATATGCTCTTGTTATTGGTGTAAGCATTTCTCCTTTATTGTATGTTTTGTCTGTTATTCCAAGTGCTTTTGAATAGATAAATGCTCTTTCTAGTTCTGGGGTTTTGGTATTTGTCAAAATAGATAAAATTGATTCTATTCCTCATTCTTGTATGTTTGTTGTTCCTGTTGTTGTTTCGATATTACAACTATTTCCTAGTTCTCACAATTGACAAATTACTCATGATTTTTTGGTGTATATTCAATTTTCACAGACGAGATCAGTTAATTGACATGTAGGTGTTGGGGTAGATCATCAACCTCATCCTCATCAACCACCTCAACCTCATCAGCTTGGCGCTGTATAATTTATAGTAAAGCTAGGTATATTTATCCGACTGTAATTGCCAAAACTATCAGTAACTTTGATACTACAATTACTGTATGTATTGTTGTTTAATGTCCAAGATGTGTTTGTTGATCAACTATTTGTTGCTGTTGTTGCTGTTCAATTTCCACAATTTCAGCTGTAAAGAAGTGTTCCTGTTTTGTTCGAGAAAAAAGAAAATGTTGCTACATTGTTTCCTGTAGTAATTGTTCCGCTTGTCAGTGTTGGAGCTTGATTGTCCCAAACTAGAGTAAAAGTAGCAAAACCACTATTATTTGCTTTGTCTATTGCTTTGATTTGTATGATATATGTTCCATTGGTGCTTGCAGAAATAGTAGTAGTATCTATTGTTGGAGATCAAAATGTTATTGTTCCTGTACCACTGAGTTTTATCCATTGATATCCAGAGATTCCTGCAGTAGTATCGAATCCTGTTGCTGTCATGCTAAAAGTTGAATTTTTGTAGAGTGTTCATGTAAATATCTCTATTGTTGGAGGAGTGGCGTCGATTCTATATGTTCTTGTTGTTACTCCTACATTTCATGCTCTATCGTGTACGCAAGCATAACCAGTCCAAATTCAATCTCCTGAAAAATAAGGAGCAGTTGTAGATCATGTATCGCAAGTTGTAGTTGTATATCCTGTTGGTGTATTATATTTGTATAAAATATTTCCACTGATTCATGCATGAGCATCTGATGCTGTAGCAGATCACGTAATTGGTGTTGTTCTTCGGGTTGGTGTTGTAATTAGGCTTATTGAAGGTACTGTTCTATCTACAATAAATGTTGGTGTTGTTGCTGTTTTTTGAAATCCTGCTTTGTCTGTTGAAGTAACTTTTAAAGTTACACCAGTGTGAGTGATTGCTGGAGTTGTCCATGTACAAAATTGTTCATTGCTTGTTTTGATACAAGTAGAAATATTTATATAGGCTCATCCTGTCGAATATGCCAAAGTGATATTGTCTGGATAATTATCAATTCATCCACTTCGATTAATTGTGTATGCTGTACTTCATTTGAGATATAATCACGGATATTCTAATGTAATATCTGTTGGTGGTGTTCCATCGAGTGTGAAATTTCATCATACAATTGTTGCGGTGTTCCCTGGAATATCTGTTGCAGTTATCTTGATTTTTGCATTCATGTTGTTGAATATGCTGTCAAATGCATATCCGAAACTTCAATTATTTTCTGTCCCTCATGTAATAACAATACTACTAGCAAAATTATCTATAGAAAATTCTATTTTTATTCAATCATTTCAAAAATTAGATTCTGATCATGGAGATCGGGTAATGTTGTAAGTAAATGGATTGGTATTTGCATATTGTCAGGTTGTTGGTGATGTTATTATTATTCCTGCTGGATTGGTTTGATCAAAAATTACACTATCTATGGTTCATGTACCGATATTTCAAACTAGGTCTTGCATTGTTATTAGAAATTGTAGTTGTCACTCTATATCTGTAGATTTTGTTGTATAAGTAGCTGTATAATTATTACTTCAAAGATCTGTCACTGATCCAGAAGTATTGCTTCCTCAAATAATATAAACGGTTGGAATTGTAATAAGAGGCCTACTTGTACTAAAATTTATTGTTATCGTATCGCCTAGTTTTGCATATCAAGAATTTCTAGCATTGTTTGAGTATGTTGTAATAGTTCCTGTAAGTATGGGCAAAATCTTATCTATTGTATAACTATTGCTTTGGATACTTTCTGTATTTCCAAGCATATCAATAGAGCGATATCTAAGATATTTTGTAGTATATTCGTTGTTGTTTCCTGTGATTATTGTTGTGATACCAGCGATATTTGGTGTACAAGTGTCTGTAGTGTCTATACAATATTGTGTTGTAGAAAATAATCAGATTCCTGTATCTGTTCTATTTAAATTGATGTTTATTTGTGTGTTGCTAAGTCCTGTACTGGGATCTGCTGTTGTGTTTGGAGCTATGATGTCGAAAAGATATGTTCTTGATGTTCCTATTGTACTATTTGTTGCGTTGTCGGCAATTCTAAAAGCTATTTGTATATCAGATTCTGGATTGATATTGGTTATTTCACAATAGGTAGTATTAAATCCTGCTGGATTTCGTGTTGATCCATTATCTAACGTATATTCACAGCTTGAGCCATCAAGATCTGATCATCATGCATCACTTACATTTGCTCTAATGCTGATTATTCCATTATAATAAAGTGTTGCTCAATTGTTTCCTGTATTACCAGCAGATATAAATGCTTGTCCAACAGTTGGAGGCGTAATATCTATCCAAGTAACTATCGCTTCGTTAGTACCAGTGTTTCCAGCCAAATCTTGATAAGTAAACAAGAATGTTCCATTTGTTATAAATAAATAATCTGCTTGGTTTAATCCTGTTGTGTTTTCTGAAAATCACGTAATTTGTACAAAAACACTTCCATTGGTCCAAACTGGTCCCATTGGATCGTATCGTAGACTTGCTGTTGGCATAGTTTTGTCGATCCATGTTACATTAGCTAGTGATTCGCCAGTGTTACCAGCAAGATCCTGATATGTAAATAAAAAATTTCAATTATTTGTAAAAACATATTCGTTTGATCATGCGTTGTTGATAATTATTATTCATGTTTTATTGAATCAAGTAATAGTAGCTGTTACATCTTCATTTGTGAGTTCATCTTTGGTATAAATGATGGATGATGTGATCGGCGTTTTATCAATCCAACTAACTTCAGCTTCTAATTCTCATGTATTTCCAGCAAGATCTTGAAAAGTAAATAAGAATGTATTGTTTCCTGTAAACGTATAATCAAGAGTGTTTCGTCCTGTTGTTTCTTCAGAAAATCATGTGATTGTAGCTATTACGTTTTGATTAGTTAATCAGGTAATAGAATATTCGATTGTAGTAGCTGTAGGAGGTGTTTTATCGATTCGATCGACTTCAGCCAATGTTTCTCAAGTGTTTCAAGCCATATCTGTATAGGTAAAAAGATATGTTCAGTTCTCAGTAAAAGTATAGTTTTCACTAATATCTACGACAACTCAAGTTTTGTTGAAACCAGTAATCGTAGCAACCACATCTTGATTTGTAAGTGATGGTAGTGAATATTCTACATATCATGTTACAGGTATTTTGTCGATTCGATCAACTGTTGCCAATAATTCTCCAGTATTTCCACTAGGATCTTCGAAGGTAAACAAGAAGCTTCCATTTTCTGTGAAAGTATAATTTGCTGTATTGAGATTTGTTATTGGTTCGCTAAATCCAGTAATAGTTGCAATTACATTTTGATTTGTCAATCACGTGATAGAATATTCAATCGTGCTAGCAGTGGGTTTAACGCTA
This sequence comes from uncultured Candidatus Peribacteria bacterium, assembly GCA_964620295.1. GTDB lineage: Bacteria > Patescibacteriota > Gracilibacteria > Absconditabacterales > Absconditicoccaceae > UBA5124. Next base: position 6,212 of record CAZUIS010000019.1, on the reverse strand, counting down.
TCTATAACATTAATTGTTCTTGTAGTCTGGCCTAAATTTGAAGAACTGTCTGTTTTTTGGTAGGTGAGTGTGTATGTTCCAGCCAGATTTGTATTAACTGTCCCCAAAATTGTAGAGACATTTCATGTTCAATCGTAATTATCTGACCGAGTTGCTCAGTCTTCTGTGTAAGTATCAGTACGTTCTATTGTTGTGGAATTATCTCAAAGTAGTGTAATAATTGGTGAAGTAGTGTCTCTCACAATAATGTCTCTTTGTGTTGTCCCTGTATGAAATCCATCAAAATAGAAATAATTATGAGTATACGTTCATAAAAGGCTTGTATCAACTGTTCATTGGATATCTGAGACAGATCAATTATTTCCATTATCGTCTCGATTTGCTCAAGCTTCAACGTAGGGAGAAAATACTTCCAAATATTTTGGATTATCTCAAAGTAGCGTAATTATTGGTGTTGTGGTATCGAGATTGAATATTGCTCAGCTAGTATTTCCAGCGGTATCGATAACGATGAATTCAAATGTTCCGTATCAATGTATTGGATCTCCGCTATTGTATCAAGCGCCATTTAGTGTTGCTGTAGCTCAAGGTTTGTTGTCGTTGAATGTAATTGTTTGAGTTGTACCGTATGATCAACCTGTTGCTACTCAGTCAAAAGTAGGATATATTTTATCAATTCGTGTAACTTCAGCCAATGTTTCTCAAGTATTTCAAATTATATCTTCGAATGTGAATAAGAATGTTCAATCTTCTGTAAATATATATCAAGTCTGATTTAATCCAGTTATTTCTTTTGAAAATCCTGTAATAATTGCTTCTACATCTGTGTTTGTTGGTCATGTAATGTTGTATTCAATACTTGCAGTGGGTGGTGTTTTATCTATTCGAGTAACTTCAGCTATTGTTGTTCCTAAGTTTCCAGCTAAATCGCTGTAAGTAAAAGTAAATGTTCCATTTGTTGTAAATGTGTTTCAGGTTGCATTGAGATTTATTATGTCTTCTGAAAATCATGTGATCGTAGCTATTACATCTTGGTTTGTTGCTCCTGTAGTAGAATATTCTATATTTGCTGTAGGAGCGTCTCTATCTATTCGATTTACTGTTGCAGTAGCGGTAGCTGTAGTAGTAGTTCCAGATAACTCGAAATTAAAGCTATTATTATCAATAAAAGTATAGCTAGGAGATCATCAATTATTGAGAATAACGGTTCCTGGCTCATCAAAACCTGTGATGGTTGCAACTACATCAGTGTTGGTTAGTGTGCTAGGACTGTAATCAATTGTCCAAGTAAGCGCTATTACTCGATTGTAAAACAGAGAACTTATTAGAAATAAAATAGTTACCACAGAAAAGACTTTTTTCATACGTTTAACAAAACTAGAAAATAAAGTGTCTACTTTTGTCCAATATAAAAAAAAAGCCTGTCAAAACAAGAATGTCTACTTATTTTGTGCAAGCTTTTAGTTATCAAAAATAAATGTCTATTTTAATTCATAAACGATATTTACTCTAGCGGTAAGTTCTAGTTGTCCAGGTGAAAGTGCAGCTTCGTTCATTGCATTTCCCATTCCAGCATCCATTGCCATTTCTTTTGCGTACATTGGTCTATCATAAGAATATTGAATTTCTTGTTCAGTAATCATAGTTGGTTTTCCAAGTGATAATCCACCAAGTTTTGCTAATTGTTCTGCTTTTGCTTTTGCATCATTAAATGCTTTTTCGCGAGCATCTTCCATAGCTTTTGATTTATTATCAACGATGAAGTTTACGTTATTTACATTGATTTCTCCAATTTCGGATATTTTATTCATAATATCACCACCTTTTTCGGCAAATCATTCTCCTTGTACTTTGATGTTCAGATCTTGTTGGGATCTATATCCAAGCAGTTTTCTTGTGTTGTTAGATCGATCGTATTCTGTATATACATTTACATTAGTAGTCTGAATATTTTGTTTTGGAATATTGAATTCTTTGAGAACTTCTTTGATTTTTGTTATTTTTGCATTTGCTTTATCCTGAGCATCCTTTGTTGTCTTTCCAAGTTCTGAAATTTGGATGTTTATAGAAAGGGTATCAGGAGCTGTTAGGCTTTTACCTTCTCCAGCAACGCTAACGGTATTGGTAATACCTTGTTGGCTAGAAATTTGTTGTTTGTAAGGCGTTTTGATAACATATCCTACAAAAATTAGGGTAGCAGAAAGCACTGCTGTTGAAATTAATCAGAGTCGTTTTTTGTCCATTGTTTTTGTATTAAAAGAATAAAAATTTATATATGTATTACGAATTAACGATAAAAAGGTTACAACGTTTTTTTTATTCTTCTTCACTATCGAAATGCTTTTTGATAAGTGGCATAAAACGTAGATATTCTAAGAGTTGTAATCCAGTAAATCTCCCAATGATAATATGAAGAACCAATACAATTAAGATGCTTTCTGGATAAGAAAGTAATATATGTTTGAGCCATCATCGGTTTAATAATCCAAATACAGAAAAACTTACTATTATAAATTCTGCAAAAGAAATCCACCATCCTAAACTAAGTACTTTAAATCATTCGTTGAATACTTTATCGGTTACAATAATAATAAACATGATGGGAAAAATAATAAACCCATTGTTGAAAAAATCCAGATTTATTATATTTATGTTGAGAATTTTATCAAGCCCCAGAACTACAATTGTAAGTAAAAAATAGAGAACAACCAAGACAGATAATTTTGTGTTAAAAAGAAGATATATTTTTTTGTTTAAAAGGTTGGTTAAGAATTTGGCTAAAATTCCTATTGCTAGAAGAAATAAACTAAGTTTTATGTTGAGAATTCCCATTGCTAATCAAAAAAGTAGGGGGCTATAGATACCAAAAACGGAAAATCAGATTACTTGTCTGAAAATACTAATAATTAGTGTAGCAATACATAAGATAAGTAATATTCAAATAAGATCTACAGGGAATCAACTATAAATAAGATTATCTATTAAATAAGATATTAAAATATATTTTGGTGTTTCTTGGAATGACAAAGAAAATGTTGTAATACTTTTATCTTCTTCTAGATTTTTGTTAAAAGATAGTTTTGATATGATGCTAAAAAAATCTTTATCATTTACGGTATATACTTTTTCTACCCCAATAATGTTCATGTATTTTGCCAAAACTCTCTTGAGAAAATGTTTGTTGAGATCTGTGATAAGATAAATATTTTTTTTGTTGAGATTTAGATTTTCTGTTTTGTTTATGTTTCCTAAAACTTGGAATAAACTATCGAAATTATTGGTATTGATAATTATTGTTGAGCTATTTTTGATAAAAGGAATATTTTCTGATATTTGTCAAAAAAGTTCATCTTCTCAGAATATCTTTTTTTCTTTGATAATTACTTTTTTGAAAAGTGTATCATATTTATGAAAATTTTCATCGAATTCTGGTTGTAAATCATTGCTTTCTTTCCCTAAATAGAGTATTATTTTCTTATGAACGGTGATATCTTTACTTATTTTGTTGTAACAATTTTCATTATCTATGCTTTCTACATAGAGTGTATATTTTCCTCATTCTGTTGGTGTGAATGAAAAAAAATCTGTATTTGTTTTTTGGATTGTTTTGTTGTTTCTTTTTAGAGAGAAATTTATTGATTTAAATGAGATTGGGCCAAGGTATTTATCTTGGGCTCGGATCATACTGTATTCTGCGGTTTGGCCTTCTTTGATATCGCTTAATCATTTAATATCGTATGTTCTATTTTCGCATCAAGGAGAGTTGTGAACTTGCTCTTGTGCAAAAATTGGAAAAATTATTGTTCCTAAAAATCAGATTATAATTAATGAAATTTTTTTCATTTTTCAAAAAAAAGACAGATAAATCTGTCTCGTATTTAAGTGATTTGAAGAGGGTAATCAAGAGAATTTATTCTTTGTGTTGTTTGTTTAAAATTCTAACCTCTTTTAATTTGTCTTTATCTTTTTTCTTTATAGTTAATATTTTTCCCGAATGATAATTCCCATCTTCTTGTAAAAGTATCTTTAGATCTGTTAAGTTAGATTCAATTATTTTCCCTTTTTTCCGTCATTCATCTGTTTTTACAGAGATAATATTCCTTTTTTTGAGATTGTCTCTAGCTTTTAGTTTCTTTCGTTCTTCTTCATGGACGTATTTTCCTCTCCATTTTTTATATTTTACCATAGAAAATAATTCAACTAAAGCATTTTTTTCTGTTTGAACATATTCACTCATTCCTCTAAATCTGAAATCATTATCTAAAAGATTTTTTTCGATATTAGATTTCCCATCTTCTCATTTTACTTTATTAAATGCTGAAGCTCATTTTTCTAATTTTACGTGGAAAACTTTGTCTACTAATTTATTTTGACCAGTGTCTTTTGTTGATGTTCCTAATTCTTCTAATAATCCGTCTATAGTAAAAATGTCTTCAAATGACACTTTTGCTGACATTGCTTTTCTATAAAAAATAGCTCTTTCTTCATCATTTGGCAAAGATTTTAGGTATTCTACAAGCTTTCTTTCTCCTCTAAAATAAATAACATCTTTTCTATTTGATCATTTTTCATCCCGAGGATAATAACATTTTACTCTTTGTGTTAATTCAAAAGCTGATTTACAGATGCTTGTCTCTTTTTCAAAAGTTATTTCTTCTTTCGTGTCTAATTTTTTAATTATTTTAATTAACTGATATGTTTCTTCAAAATTATAATTTTCTCCCAAAAAAACTGCAATAAATGTGTTGTTTGGAATCAGAGGATAATCTTCTATATTGTATTTAAGTAATCATTCGTTGAGTTTTGTAATTCCTTCTTCAATATCTTCATTTCCTGCTCAAGAAATAATTAGACCATTTTTTTCTTGATTATCTGATCTTACCATGTGTCCACCATCTTCATGTCCTATTGTAGTTAATATTTTGTTGAAATTATCTTCTGATTTATCTGGATATTCACGAGTTTTTGTGGTAAAAGGTGCTGCATATCAAGTTTTACCAATTTCTTTTGATTGAGTTCGACCTTTTATATTTGGATAAAAGTTGTTTTTAATATGTTCTGTTCATCTCATAATAAGTTCCATACTAAGATTTCCTCTTGAAGGAAGTTTTTTTTTGTCTTGTGGTGCTTTTCATATACTATCTTTGAATTTGTTTAGAAAAGATTCAAAAATTATTTGTTCTTGTTGAGATAATTTTTGTTTATTTTTTTGATATTTATCATTACAAATAGATATGATAATATTTTTTTCTCATTCGACATTACTTATTTTTGGTCCATATATAGTTGTTTGAAATTCGTCGATTTCTTTTATATATTCAGCTTTTTTTGTAATATATTCTTTGTTCGTTAAACCAATTTGTTCTAATTTGTTATTGTTCTTTTTAATTTCAAAACCATTTTTGTCTAATAAAATATCATATCCAGACTTTTCGGCTTCAAAAAAAACAGCTCTTTTTGCTATTTCTGCTTTTGATGAACTTTCTTTTATTCTTTTGAGAAGAAATTGTTTTGAATTCGGTGGCAATTCTTGGTTGTTTTTAATGTCATTTTCTAATTGATTATACTCTCATAGAGCTGATTCTATGATATTTATTCTTTCTTCTATATCATATTGAGATAATTTCTCTTTTTTTGGAAAAAATTTACTAGATAGATAATTTATATAATTATCAATTCATTCAGATTTTGCTTTGATATAAGTCAATTTAACTCATAACATGCCTGTTAAAGTTTTTCCCAACCCTTCTACTTTTTTTGCATATTCTAAATACGTATTCATTTTTTTGCTTAAGGTAAATAATTTACCTTATTTTAACTGTTTTTTGTCTTTTTGTCAAATTGTCATTAAAATTATATTATATATACCTAATTTACTTCAAAATGGATTTCATTTTTTTTTGAAGTTATATTTTTCTAAAATTCTTTGCATAGGGATATTGTCTTCTTTTATTGTTGCAAAAAGAGATTCATGTACTAATTTTCATATTAATTGACTACTAATCCCTTTATTTCTATAATTTTTATTAGTATAACAGTATCATAGTTCATATAGAGGAATTGATTTTTCTCAAGTTTTTTTTGATAAATATTCTCTATATTTTTTTTTTACTTTCTTTATACATGCTATTGCAACCGGTTTTTTTTTGTTATATGCAATAGTATACTTTGTTATCTTTTTTAAAATATCTGTTCTATTCTTTGTTCGAGGT
>CAZUIS010000018.1:0-13961 GCA_964620295.1 uncultured Candidatus Peribacteria bacterium | reverse complement strand
TTACAACGTCTGTTATTATTGAAAGGAAAAATTTTATGGATATTGATTTGTCTAAATTTGACTATATTTATGTCTATTTGTTATCGGAACAGCTTCGTTCTATAGAAGATTGGATTTGGAAGACAGCTAAAAAAGATACTATTATTATTGCAAATACGTTCCAATTTGAAAAACATAAACCTTTTGAAATTATCAAAAATAGAATAGGAAAACCGAGGATTTTTTTATATAAAAAATAAATATTTAAAATAACCGCTTAGCTGTTTTTTACTGTTACTTTTTGCTCCCAGGTCAAAAAGTAACCAAAAACCCCTCGTGAGCTGTTTATATTTCTTAACGGCAAAAAACACAAACAAATTCGACTCCATGTGTTTTTTCTGCCTAAAATATAAAACGCTCACTTATTAGTGTGTGTTCGTTCTACTATTTACACTTTATTTTATAGTGTTTTAAATGAAAAACTAAATTTGAAAAGCAATTCTACGAGTAGTAAAAGAAGAAATTTCTACATTACCGGAAAGATTATATTTTTGCTTTAAAAGCCCTAAAGCTCATTTGATGTCCGTGATTCCTTGGGTGTCTGGAAGTACTACGCCACTGATATTCGTTTGTCTATTGATCATAAAAATTCCATAATCCTTTGGTGAAAGTGTGAGGAGCTTTTGTATATCTGGTTGAAGTTGGATATCTTTGACGATATCTATGGCAATTACTTTTGTTTGTTTTTCTACTTTTTCGAGTAATGCGTGATAAAGAATTTCAACCAGCTCTGGTAATGGTTTATTGGTTGTAAGAACTCCGTTGGAAAGAAGCAGATTGTTGTTAGCATCAAATAACGAGAAAAAAAGTCAGAGTTTGTCTGTTTTGTCATAGAAAGAAAGAAGTTTTGTTTTTATAAGTTCGAGCATTGTTTAAAGTTAAGAATATATAATGTATAGTGTATACTTACTTGATACTAGATTGCAAGAAATTTAAATTTTGACAAAAGATCCAAAAAAAGTATAATGATAGTGTTTATTTTTTAATCCCCTTGTTCTATGAAAAGTCTTGGTCATTATCCAAATCGTAGTAAAGAACAACAAAGACAAGAATTTTTGCAAAATTTGGTTCGTTATTCAACAACAAAAGTAACAGATAATTGATTGAAAATGGCACAATCTCTTTGATGTGAAGCAAAATATAAGAAAATTATTGAGGAAAACCAAAATTATCTCAATTTTTTTGGAAATACCTCATCAGCTGAAGATAAAAAAGAGACGTTTCCAACTATTGATGATCCATTTAAAGATGATTCTTCTGATGAGTATGATTCAGGCCTTATGGAAACCTTAACATTTTTTGAAAATAAAGCTAACAAGAAGTTGGAAATTCATCCTAATTTGGATCCTTATGTTGAGGAGTTTGAAAATATTTTTTATAGAAAGTCATGAGAATTTGCTACAAGCTTGGGTTCTTGATCTTTGTCAGAATCTGATTTAAAAGTTTGTTTTGAACTGGCTTGTAAAGAATTTTCTTCTCTTCATCCATGAACAAATCATACTCGTCTTTTTTCTTTGCTTTCTGATAAGTTTTTTTAATGTTTGCTGTTGTACTAGGCAAATTTTGAGGATAAATCAAAATTATTGTAAATTATATATTATAAAATATTTTTATACAAGTATCTAGTTCTTGAATTAAATTTTCTTTTAAAGCTTTTCTTGGGTTTCTCCAAATATGTGATTTGTGTTCTTCTGGGTTTATTTTAATTTGAGGTTTTTCTTTAAGTTTTTTGTGATATATGTGATATATGAATTCATATGTAGGATATTGGACATATACTTTTTTGAAATAACTCAAATCATTTAGTGTGAGGCTAGTTTCTTCAAATATTTCTCTTAGAATTGCATCATCAATTTTTTCTCAACTTGCAACTTTTCCTGCTGGAACTCAATAGGTGTTCGGTTCACTTTTGTGATCTTGTCTCAATAATAATAAAATTTCATTTTGATATTCCACGAAACAACTAACAACTTCAAATTTTGGTTTAAATGTTTCTGGTTTTTCTATGTGTAGCATTTTTTTAAAAAAAATTAAAAATTTTGAGTAGTGTTTTTATATACTTCTGTTTTAAAGTCAAATTTTATTTTATGTTTAAAAAGTAAAAAAATTCGAAAAAAATTAATTTACGTAAAAGGTGAAAAATTTTTATAAAAAAAGTTTCTAGGTATAGACCGATAAAAAATTTGTCCTACTTTTGTCAGTTTTTTTCTTTTTTGGAATTATTAGAATTTCGGCGAACATGAGGAGGAGAATGTATCGGCCCTTTCGATATGGGAATCTTTCTCTTCCTTGGTTTGTTTAGATTTATTATTTTTTCCTATGACTAAGCTTATGATTCAGTTTAAACAAGAATTGTTGTTTAGAGGGTATAGCGAGAAAAAAATAGAAAAATATTGTACCTATCTTGGATTGTTTTTCTTGTGGTGTCATGGTTCTTTGGAAATGTTTCATGAAGAAAAGTTTCGTGAATTTGTAGGTGTTATGAGAAATAAAGGAAGATCGTTGTATAAAATTAGACAGTATAGACACATATTCAGATTGTTTTATTGATGGGTATTGAAAAAGGAACTAAAAACAGTATAGTTTTCGCGTAAACATAAATAACTTTAAAAACAAATATATATGATTAAATTTCAAGAAAAAGCTGTTCAAGAGGCAGCAGATGAGTACAAAAAAGTAGAGCTTCCTAAGGAATATAGGGAACTTATGGAGAATGTTTCTAAGGTCATTTCACCGTACGTCGGTATGAATGATGGCGCTGTGAGAGGATTTATCTCTCGATCTATTGTTACTTGGCAAGAAAGACATAAAATGAAAATAGCCGAAGTGCTTTCTATGTCTTTGCCAAAGCGGCAAGAAATGATGAAGGAAGGGATGGATATACTAAAAGAAATCCTTGGAAAAATTTTAAAAACCCCTTCTGATCAAGAAAAATTAAATAAAGCGATAAATGATGGGTATAATGCTTATTTAACTAAATTTATGCCCAAAAAGTGAGTATTTTTAAAAGGACACGGTTTGTGTCCTTTTTTTTGCAAAAAAAATCTTCTTGGATATAATTATTATGTAGAATTATAGAGAAATAGAAATATAGTAAAATAGTTTCTATTTAACTATGCAACTATTTACCTGTTTAACTGTTGTATGACTCGAGAACAAATTTGATTATTGATAGGATGACTTGGAATGTTTTTGTTTGGAACAATGGCTTTTGAAGAAGCTATTGGATTTTTGGTGACCAAGAATTTTAGAAATCTTTTGAAAACTGCTACAAGAAATCTGATTTCTTCTCTCTCTACTGGTTTTTTTGCTACGTCTATTTTGCAAAGTAGTGCAGTCGTTTCTTTGATTGCGGTTTCTTTTGTAGGAGCAGGTATTATTGGACTAGAAAATGCGATTGGAATTATTTTGGGAACTAATATTGGAGCACCATTGATGGATATTTTGTTGGGAAATCTTGGACTTAAATTTTCCTTGTCGAGTATTGCTTTGCCTATGATAGGAATAGCTGGTTTTGCATTTCTTATTTTTTCGAGACAAGGAAAAATCAAAAATATTGCTAGAGCTGTTGTTGGTCTTTGACTTATTTTTCTTGGACTTGGATTTATGAAAGATAGTATGATGGTTTTGGCGGGAAGTGTCGATTTTAGTCAGTATGTTTCTTTGTCGAGTATTGCCTATTTTGGAATAGGGCTTTTGGTCACAATTTTGATGCAATCGAGTTCTGCAACTATTATTTTGACTTTGACAGCAGCAAATTCTGGCATTGTTGATTATCGTATGGGAATACCAATTATTATGTGAGCTTTTTTGGGAACAACGTTGACAGTAGTTTTGGCGTCTTTTGGACCTAATGCGTTGAAAAAGCAAGTGGCATTTAGTCATGTGTTTTTTAATTTGTTTTCAGTAATTCTCGGATTTATATTTCTTCCTTTGATGGTGTTGTTGTTTCAAAATTCTTTTGGAGATGTTGTTTTGGGGTTATCGGTTTTTGCTATCTGATTTAAAATTATTTGAGTAGTTTTAATGAGTCCTTTTATTTGATATTTTACTCGTTTTTTACAGAAAATATTCCCTGTTAAAGAAACAAAACTTTGATTATCTTTGGAGCAAGTTGATCCAAAAATTCCTGATGCAGCTATGGTTGCTATGAAGCAAGATACTAGTAAACTTTTGAAAAAAGTGTTTGCTTATATCTTACATGTTTTGTCTATTGATGAAAAAATTTTATTGAAACATCGTATGACGCTTGATAAAATTTTATCAGCACAAAAAACTTCTGATGAATTTCTTTTACAACAAGAATATGCTTTGATAAAAATGATGGAAGAGTCTCTCGTTGCTTTTGGTGCTCAAATTAAAAGACACTCTATGAAAATAGGAGATGTTAAAATGATAGATGACTATTATTCTGTTATTACTTCTGCTGTTTTGGCAGCAAAATACATGAAAGATATTAGCCATAATGTTTTGGTTTTTGAAGAGCAATCAACCTGATGGTTAGCAAAACAATATGACATTTTTAGATCTATGCTGGTTAATCTTTATGTGGTAATTTCTGAAGTTATTGATGGAAAAGAATCTGATGAAATGCTTACGAAAATGTTAAGTTTGGTTCAAGATATTAAATCTGTTGATCAAGAATTTATGGTTTCTTTGACCAAAGAATTTAGTAAAGATAAGGTAAGAAAATTTGATTTGTCTGATATTTTACATGTCAATCGTTATGTGTATTTATCGTCCTTGTCGTTTGTTGATGCTATCAAAAACTTATATCTTCAATCTACGGAGAAAAAAGTCTTTGATGAGTTGAAATAAATTTATTCTCTTATTAGCTTCGCTGTGCTATCGACTTTGATTCGGTAGCATTTTTTTGTTGATATTTAATGTTTTTATGTTATATTTCTGATTAGTTACATTATTTGTTATTTTTTATTAGATGCTAACTGAAGTTATATCTCGTTATTCATTTGAAGAAATTATTGCCATAGAGGAATCTGATAGGCAGTTTTTGGCATTGAAGTCGGCTTGGGAATTGATTAAAAATCGTTATTTTGGTGGTGTTAGCATTAGCGTTATAAAAGAAGTGTTCTTGAAGGCTGTGATATATAATGCATTGATAAGCTATCAAATAGCTTGAAGTTGAGAGTTACGATGGGAAGAATTTGCAGAGAGATTGCAATCTGATTTTGATATATTGTTGTTGGATTTTTTGCAAGGAAAGGCTAGTTTAGATCGATGGTATAATTTGATGATCACGTCAAAATACAATAAAAGGTTGTATAATATTAAATGGAGAAGACTTAAAAAAATTTCTGAATTTTCTCTTCAGTCTATGGATTGGTATTATGAACATATGGTAATTTTATGGCAAGATTTATCAAAAGCAATGTCAGTTTATCCTTGGTCAAAAACCCTTTCTTTTGCAGTAAAAATGTTTGGGTATGCGGCGAGGGTTGTTTTTGAAAAATTTATTCCTTATCCTTTGGAAATCAGTATTCCTGTGGATTCTAGGATTAGAAGGTTGTTTTTGGCTAGTTATGGAGAGCTTTCTGATAAGAAAATTATCGAAAAAACGTATGAATTTTCTCAAAATTCAGGTATCTCTCCACTTCATTTAGATAGTTTGTTTTGGGTAAAAAAATAAAATTTCTCTTGCAATAAAAGTGTGAAAAGTTATACAAATCATACTTTATTTTTTTTGATGGTATAATGGAAAAATCTACTTTTGATTGTTCTTGAATACAGATATTTTGAAATGTTACGGTTTGATCCAAAGGTCAAATAGTTATTCCTAATGAAGTTAGAAAAATTATGGATATTAAACCTGGTGATAGTTTGATTTCTATTACAAAACATGCTAAAGTTATGGGATTTATTAAATCAGATCAATTAGAAGAGTTTGTTGCTCTTATGCAAGAAGAATTAGAAATTTTGAAAAAGAGGTTTAAGTAATGTTTTTATTTGGATTTATTTTATAGACAATGAATAGAAAATTAATTATTATTTGAATTGTGTTTTCTTTTGCCTTGGTGTTGTCATGATGTGGAAATGGTAGTGATAGTGAAAAACAAGATTTTTTTATTGACCTTGTTCCTTTTGCTGCAAAAAATCAAGAAGTATATATTACTAAACCCGGTAAAGTTTCCGGAAAACAAGATATAGTTGTAAGTTCTCAAGTAGCTGGTAGAGTAAAATCAATAGAAAAAAAAGATGGAACATTGGTTTCTGGTAATCAACTTGTTGTTGCTATTGCAGATACGGTAGCTAATTATGGGTTACAGCTTCAAAGAGCAAAAAATGCAGTAGATAGAGCTTCTTTGCAAAAAGAACAAACAAAAGTTTCTTTAGATAAGTCATTAACAGATGTGTCTTTAGCCTTGGATGTTGCCAAAAATAATTATAATGTTAGTAAAGTTAGTACTGAACAATCCTTAAAAAAAGCGGAACTTGATTTTTCTAGTGCGATGGCACAATCTCAAAATATTTATCTCCAATTTGATCTAGAAAAAAATAATGCGCTTAATGTTATTGATACTATTCTTCATCAAATGGATACTTATCTTGGGGTAACTGAAGAATATGAAAATATCAATAAATATTATGAACCTTATTTGTGATGAAATGATGTTGGTACAAAAGCCAACGCGAAACAATATGTTCTTGATCTCTATGAATTTAGAGATAAAATTGAACAGATTTCTTCAAATACTACTGATGCAAGTGTTGTGCTCAGTGGGCTAACTGTTATTGAAAAATGATATAATAAGGCTAATCAATTGCTTGATTCTATGAAAATTGTTTTGACTAATTCTATTGTCACAACTGTTCTTCCTCAGGCTATGATTGATGGATATAGAGCAAGAGTTGATGGTTTGCTTTGATCATTGCAAGGAGCTAAAACAGCTCTTTCTGCCTATCGTAGACAAGTTAATGCATTATTGACTCAGGGAACTTGAAGTGAACTTGTTGAAATAACAAAAACACAAGCTCAAATTGGTTATGATATGGCTCGTTTAAATTCTCATAATGCTATTTTTTCTACAGAGGTTGGCGTGAAGAGTGCAGAAACTAATTATGAAACCTTGCAAAAAAATAAAAATCTTCAGCTTTGAATGGCGAATAATGCTGTTTCTGAGGCTAATTTGGCTTATCAAGATGCATTATCAAGATTTAATAATCTTTCTGCTACTTCTCCGATAGCTGGTATTATTTGAACCGTTTTGGTCAAAGTTTGACAAGAAGTTGCGCCTGGTACTCCACTTTTTACTGTTTCTAGTAGCGATCAGCAAAGTGTTGAAGTTTATGTAAATGCAGATGAGCGTTCTTATATAGCAAGTGATCAGCCTGCAAAAATCATCTATGATGGAAAAGAAATCACCTGAACAATTTTGTCTATAGCATCAGTTGCTGATAAGAATACTTTGTATAAAGTGAGTATTGGTTTTGAGGCGGAAGTTTCTTTGCTAGGAGATGTGGCTTCAGTACAACTTCCTATTTCGTTACCGTATTCTGTTTTGCCGGTAAATGTCGTTACGCCGATTTCTCAAAATAAAGGATTTGTTTGGTTGTATAGTTGAACAGAATTACAAAGACAGGATGTTGTTCTTGGTCGTGTTTGGGAGTCGTATATAGAAATTTTGTCAGGATTGTCTCAGTGAATGAATATTGTAACCACAGATGTTTCTTATTTTGATCCATTGAAATTTAAACTTAATGTAAAATCTGATTAAGCTTATTTTATTGATTAAGTTATAAAGGTGGTTAATTATTTATTAGTATTAAACAAATAATATATCACCGTTCGTTATTTATATTTCTTAACGGCAAAAAACAAAAATAAATTGGCTCCATGTGTTTTTTACGCCTAAAATATAAAGCGCTCACTTATGATATATTTATTTATTCTTTTTTATTGCTCGAGTTATTACGTTTAAAATTGTTAGATTTATAAAATTGTAAAAGTTTATTTATCAAAAAATAATCAAAGATGAAAAAGGTGAATATAGAAAAATTTAAGAAAAAAATACAATCTGGTTTTTATGGATTTTGGGTTAGGCAACGAAGAACTACCTTTCTTTTGATGGGGCTTATTGTTTTTGCTGGTTTGTTTTCTTTGTATCAACTTCCCAAAGAATCTAGTCCGGATATTGAATTTGGTATCATTTCTATAACAACCGTCTATCAGGGAGTTAATCCTAATGATATAGATACGCTTATTACTGAAAAAATAGAACAAGAAATAAAAGATGTTACTGGTTTGAAAAAAATGTCTTCAACAAGTCGTGTTGGTGTTTCTTCTATTATTTTGGAATTTGATAATGGTGTTGATATGTCAAAGGCGTTGGTTGATATTAAAGATGCAGTTGATAAAGCATCTTTACCTTCTGATGCTCAAGATCCTTTTGTAACAGAAATTTCTACAGATAATGAAAGAATGTTTGATGTTGTTCTTTATGGAAGTGATCAAAAATTTTCACAAGAATATATCAAAGAAAAAGCAAGAAAAATAAAATATACTTTGGAGGGTAAAGGGAGTATTAATAGTATAAACTTATGATCTTCAGACGCTATTTATGATATTTATATTCTTTTAGATAGGGCAAAAGTTGAACAACTTGGTCTTTCTCTTCCTCAAATAGCTCAGGCAATACGCTCTTTTAATAAAAATCAACCATTGTGAAATCATTCTATAGATAGTTTATCTTATGATTTTAGAATTCAATGAGAATTAAAAACACTTCAAGAATTGAAAAAAATTCCATTGAATTTATCAAATGGATCTTTTGTGTTTCTCCAGGATATAGCTACTATAGAACAGAAACTAAAAGATGAATCTATTCGTAAAATGTGAACATATCAACAATCAGGTAATTATTATGTTTCCATGACGGTTAACAAAAATGTTGGGGCAAATATTTTTAGCTCAGCAAAAGATGCCAAACAACGTATAGAACAAGAACTTTCAAAACAAGAATATCATGGTCTTCATATTCAATATACACAAGATTTAGCAGATTTTATTAATGAAGATTATAATGATCTTGCAAATAACTGACTCCAAACTATTTTTTTGGTTTTTTTAGTTCTTTTGTTTTTCGTTGGTTTTAAGGAAGCTATTATTGCAACACTTTCTGTTCCTTTGGCGTTTATGATAACGTTTTTTGTTCTTCAACAACTTTGACTTTCTCTAAACTTTTTGACTAATTTTAGTCTGATTGTTTGTTTTGGTATTGCTATTGATGCAACTATTGTTGTTGTTCAATGAGCACACGAAAAGATGAGACAATGATATAATCCGAAATCAGCTGTTCTGCTTTCTGTTAAAGAATATGCAATTCCTTTGATTTCTGGAACAGCTACCACCTTAGTTGTGTTCTTGCCTATGCTTACATTGCCTGGTATTATGGGAAAATTTTTGGCATATATTCCTATTACTATTTTTATTACCTTGTTGTGATCTTTGTTTATAGCGTTGACGATCAATTCTGCATTGTTTTTTAAGTTAAGCAAACCAAAAGCTGTTTACGAAAATATATGAGAACTTGAATTTTTACCAAAAGAAGAATTGGCTCTTTTGGAAGTTGAAAGACATTGAAAAAATCTTGATGAACAAAGAGGAGCTTCTTGGAGAGAACGTATTTTGGATAAAATTACTCTTTGGTATGAAAATAGTTGCGTATGGTTATGGAAAGTTCTCGTAGTAGAGCGCTTGCTATTATTGTTCCTCTTATAGCGTTGATTTTGAGCTTTATTTTTATAAGTCCAAGACTTTGATTTAATTTGTTTCCTGCTTCTGATAGTCCTTGGTTATATGCAACTATTACTGCAAAAAAATGAACAACAAAAGATCTACTTCTTACAAAAATTGGATGAATAGATTCTGTTTTGTCTTCTATTCCTGAAGTTAAACTCTATTATTATACCCTTTCTAATAATACGGTTGATATTACTGTGGAGTTGGTGAAAAAATCAGAAAGAAAAAGAGATAGTTTTACTGTAGAAAAAGAGATTTTTGAAAAACTTTCATTTTTGAGATCTCAGTGACTTCAAGTAGAAACAAAAGTAGAATGATGATGACCACCAACAGGAAAGGCTGTAGGAGTTAAGCTTGTTGCTGATTCTAATGAAAAATTTTCTGAATTGTTGACTGTCGCCAAAGATTTTGATGCTTATTTACGTACCTTGGAATGAACAAAAAATGTCAGTATTTCTAGTTCGCCAAGTCCATGACAATTTGTTTTTACGTATTATATGGATAAGTTATCTTATTTGGGGATACAGCCTACTGATGTTGATTCTCAACTGTATGCGGTTATTAATTGAATAACTGTTTGATCTTTGAGAGGTAAATATGAAAATAGCGACATAAAGTTAAAATATAATGATTTTGAAAATACGCTTACTCCAAATGTTGTTTCTGATATTACCTTACCAACAATGAAAGGTATGGTTAAAATATGAGCTATTACCGATTATAGTTTTGATCAAGCAATTACAGAAATTAATAGAGAAAATGGGAAAATTATTGTAAAAATAGAATCAGATTTGGAAAAATGATTTTCTTCAGCAGATCTTCAGTCGAAATTCGCTGCATTTGCGGAAAAATATACTTATCCAGATGGTGTTTCTTTTGAATCTTGAGGAGAAAACCAAGAAAATTCAGATTTGATTATTGCTATGTTGATATCTTTTGTAATAGCTGTTTTCCTTATTTTGGCTATACTTATTTTGCAATTTAATAGTTATCTTCAACCAGCTATTATTACGTATAGTATTATTTTGGGAATTTTGTGAGCAAATGTTGGTTTATGGTTTACCTGAAATTCATATAGTTTGACGTTTATGATATGATTTATTGCACTTACAGGAATTGTTGTAAATAATGCTATTGTGTTGATTGATAGAATGAATGTCGATATTTCTAGAGGGAAAAATATGTTTGAAGCAGCTATTGAGACAGGAAAGTCTAGGCTTTGACCAATTTTGTCAACAATGCTTACAACGGTTCTTTGATTGTACTCTGTGGCTAGACAAGATGAATTTTTTGCTGGTTTGGCGTATACAATAATGTTTTGATTAGCGGTTTCTTCAGTAATGACATTGTTTGTTATTCCTGCTTTGTATTATGATAAACAAAAACTTATTCAGCTTATAAAGAGAACACTTATTTCTTTTGTTGTTTGGGTAGCTCTTCCATTTTTGGTAATATTATGATTGCTTTTTGTATCCTTGTTGTTGTGAATAAAATTATGGAGTTTTTCATTGTTTCCAACTATTATGGTGTTGATCTTTGTGTGATATGTTCTTTGGTATGCAAGGTATACTATACAAAAAACACATAGTCAAAAACAGACTTTTTTGCAAAAATATTTGGGAATATCTATTGTCAACTTAGATTGATCTCATCTTTCTCTTTCTCAATCGAGAAAAAGATTTTTTGTCCAGTTTGGTCTGTTGTTGGCACCATTTCTTTTTATAGCATTTTTTTCTCCTTTGTTAGGCTCATTTGCTATTGGTGTGTGAATCTTATGATTTTTTGCATATATTTTTCGAAATATTTATCTGTTTTGGACAAGTGATTATAATCAGCTTTGGCACGATAAAATTTGTGGAACGAAAGTACTATATATAGAAAAAAAAGAAAAAGAGGAGTAGCTATGCAACCAGTTTTTCGTTAAAAATTTTGTCATTCATAATGCTGTGAGCGTATTGTTTTTCTTCTGGTTTTGAAAGGTTTGCTCATCCATTGTAAATATTAAGTCATCTTCTTATATTACCGTTTGATCTTCTGATACATTCTGCAAGAAAACTTATTCCGTAGGCAATATTTTCTTCTGGTTTTTTGAGATCGTAGTATTTCCCGTTTATTTTACCTGTATGTCCTGCATTTTTATTGATTTGCATAAAGCCTATACTATATTCTCCTTTGTCGTTTAGGGCATTAGGGTTTCGTCAAGATTCTTTGTTGATTTGAGCAAAAATTTTGGAGATAATTTTCTTTGTTTCGTCATGTTTTAATGCTTCTTGAATTACAACGGGACCATATGTTTTGATATGAAATTTTTTTGGATCGGGGAATTTTGAGGAAATTTTGTTTATGTAGGTTTTGTAGTTTTCTGGAAGGGTGTCAAAATTCCCCGAGGTTTCTTCTGGTATATTTTCTTTTTCTGGTACCGCTTCTTTTCAATTCTCAGTTGATTCTTCGGTTTTTTCTTCTTTATTGTTGGTTTCTTGGAGAAAGTCGTTTTCGATCTGTTGCAGATTTGTCTCTGTTTTTGCGTTCTCTAATGCTTTTCTTAGATTTTTCATCTCTTCTAAGGTTTGTATTTCTAGATTACTTTTTTCTAAAAATTTTTCGAAAACAAATTTATCTTTTATTTTATCCCAAATATTCTCATGAATAAGATAATCTTCGGCCACTCCTGTTAATTGAATAATAGGGTCTTTAATTTTTTTTTGAATATATTTTTTTACAATGGCTTTTTTTTCGTTAAGAAGAGCGTTTTCGGTATTCTTGACAATATCCTTTTGTTCTGATATTTTTTGGTTTTCTTTTTCTTCTTTTATAGCTTGAAAGCCTGTTTTTATTACATCTACAATCAATTCGTTTTCCATGATGTATAACGAAAAATAAAATATGTCTTATTATATTCGGTTTTTATAAAAAAAGCAACTTTTCGTTGGTGTAAGTAGGGTTGAAATTTTTGGCTAAAATAGTATATATTAATCTGATTTTTTTATTTATTTGATAGTATCTATGAATATTGTTAAATATTCTCCATTTCGCTTGTTGTTTTGATTTCTTTTTGTTGGTAGTTTTTTGTGACGAGGGGGTTTTGTTGCCATGCAAGATCAAGTTATTGAATTTTATGAACAAGAGTCTCAATCTTTTTATGATACACTTCAGGATTCTTCTTTTCAAAAATATTTATGAAATGGTCAATCTCTTCTAAATCCAGATTATGTTCCTTTTGACTTGGTTGCTATTGAATCTGATTTTACTGCAAATAATGCTAGAAAATTTCTTATGAGAGAGGAAGCTGCCAAAAAGTTTGCTGATTTAGCCTGGTATTTTTGGAAGTCACACAATTGAGATAGATTGGTTATTACAAGCACCTATAGATCAGCAAAATTTCAAGAATCTTTATTGAAAAAATGATGTTCTCGTGCTAAATGTGCAGAAGTTTGATCTAGTGAACATCAACTAGGTCTTGCTATCGATTTGGGTGTTCTCACTAAAAAGTGAAAATATGTAGCACTAGCAAAATGAAATACGTATTATCAGTGGTTGGCAAAAAATGCTGCAGATTGGTGATTTCATAATACTTATCAGAAATGAATAGACATAGATGGACAAATGGAAGAAGGTTGGCATTGGAGATATATTGGATCCGATTTGGCAAAAAATCTCCGTGATAACAATCAATCTTTTGGAGAGTGGTACGCTTTCCAACAATCGATAAATACTCATTTTTAGTTTTCAATACTATCTTATGACAAAAAAAGACGAACATAAAAAAGATGATGCTGTAATTTCTCAGGAAGATGTTTCTCTTGAGGATGCTTTAAAAAAAGTACAACAGGATAAGCTTGATGAAGAAGTTGTTGTTTCTCAACAACAAAAAGTTGATCTTCAGGAGAAGCTTTCTTTGTTGGAAAAAGAAAAACAAGAAGCTTTGGATATTGCAAAGAAAGTTCAATATGATTATATTAATCTTAAAACAGATTTTGATAGACTTCAGAGACTTTCTTTGGAAAAAGAAAAATCTATGGAAACAGATGTTTTAATTAAATATATGAAAAAACTTTTTCCTGTTATAGATCAGCTTAAAACTTCTTTGGATCATATAGATTTATCAAAACAAGAAGATCCTTTTGTTCAATGAATAAAAATGGTTTATGATAATATGCTAAAAACA
>CAZUIS010000017.1:0-14306 GCA_964620295.1 uncultured Candidatus Peribacteria bacterium | reverse complement strand
TTGTTGTACAAACGTTTAATCCTGAGCAATATAGTATTCGTTATGCCTGTAAGCTCGATGAAAAGGGTTTTTGGAAAGAAGAACATGAATTTAGAAAAGCTCATCATTACCCGCCATTCGCTGACCTCTGTGTCCTTCTTTACAAAAACGAGGTAGAGGAAAAGGTTTTCACGAAGGTAGATAAACTCCACAAGGAACTCCTCTACCTCAAAGAAAAATACCAGCTTCATGATTTGGAAATTTATTCTACCCCACCGTTGATTTATAAAATTTTTGGGAAATATAGATATAATATCATCCTCAAAGGCAAAGATCTGAGAAATTTTATGGATATTGTGTATACCAAACTCAATTTGGTAGGAAGAAATTTTAAAGTAGATTGGGATGCTGATAGTATTGTGTAAAGAAGAAGGAAAATTCCTTCTTTTTTTTATAAAAAAAACCAGCTGTTTACGTTTAAAACAGCTGGCAAATATTACGCAAATAAATTAAACATTAATGCTCTCGGGAACAGGAATTGTTTCTAATTCAACTCTCTTTTCCAAAGCACAATAAAGAAGATCTTTGAGTTGGTTTTCTTCTGTACTGTTCATCAGTGCTCTCGTATTACAATCAGGCTTTACATAAAATTTTTTAATTCCGGATTGGTCTTGAAAATAGATTTTTACTTTGGTTGGCCTTTTATCTACTACGATAAGACCACCATTTTGAAATGCTTGTTCTAGTTCCTTTGATACATAGGAACCATTTGGATTTTTCAAACCTGAAGCAGAAGAATCTTGTGTTTCTATACAAGTCGCAATTCGTTCTTTTGCGTCTCCAGTTGGATCATTAATTTTATAATACATAGTGTTTTATTTTAGGTTTCCTATCTTATATATAATCTACAGACAAAGTCAAACCCAAATAGCAAGAAAAGCGTCAACGGTTTTGTTCTTTTGGGGTTTTGCGTATAATTGGATATGAGTATTTTATCTCTCATTTCATATTCATGAATACTATTCAAGACGTTATTTTTGATACCAACTATAGTCAACAAATTCTCAATTGAGGAAAGCCAAACTATATACTTCAGGCAGATTCTCCGAAGAAATCATCTGCGGGAATTTGAGGGATTTTTGATACATTTTTTGCTACGCTATTTCCCAGCGCAGCACCAAAAAAATCTGGAACCCCTTGAGCCCCAGTTGTTCAAGAAAATACAAGCATCAAAGATAAAGAGCTTAAAGATCAGGTGAAATACCTTTTGGAATTGCCTGATGAAGAATATAGCGATAGCAAACTTACTAGCAAACTTAGACAATATATTCTTGAAGTAGAAAAACATTATATTTCTGTTATCAACGATTATAAAGCTCATATAGCACCTTCTTTTTGGGAACATAAACCAAATCATTTTAATATTTCTGGACTCTTGGGGAAAAGCTATTATGTTCAAAGTTACCCATCATATATTGATGCACTCTGGACAAGAGATATCTTGAGCTACCATGCAAAATGGGATATGAGTTGGTTTATTTATCCAGAAGATGATGCAGCTATTCAGTCTATGCTCAAAACCAGAGCAACTCAACTCAAAGCAGAAATTAAGGATGCTATGCAAAAAGGAATCACTTTGGATACTGAAGTTGAACAACAATACAAAGATGTAGAAATGATTAGAGAAAAACTTACTACTCGTGAAGAAAGATATTTTGAAACAGGATATTATATCAATGTATACGAAGAAAATGAAGATAAGCTCAAAGAAGAAGGAAAAAAAATCGAACAAAAAATTTCAGGATATGGAATTAGAATGAAAAATGCTACCCAAAGAATGGATGAAGGATTTACTAGTACTCTTCCTTTGTGTATTGATGATCTTGGTATTACCAGAAGTAGTGTAACTTCTTCATTGGCAGGAAGTTTTCCGTTTATCTCAAATGATATGATTAGTGAAACTGGTATCTTGTATGGAATTAATCAACATACCGGAGGGTTAGTAATTTTTGATAGATTCAATTCTAAACTTCCAAATATGAATAGTTGTGTACTTGCGACATCTGGAGCCGGAAAATCGTTTACCGTAAAACTTGAAGTATTGAGATATTTGCTCAATGGTATTGATATTATTATTATCGATCCTGAAAACGAATATAAAACACTTGCTGAAAAAGTTGGTGGTACCTATGTTAATATTGCAACCAGTTCACAACAATTTATCAATCCTTTTGATATTCCACCACAAATTAGCGATATTGATTATGGAAAAGGTGATCTTTTGAGAAGTCAAATTATGACTCTTATTGGATTAATTAAATTATTGATCGGAGATTTGAGTGTAGAAGAAGAAGCTTTGTTAGATAAAGCATTACAAAGTACCTATAGTTTAAAAGGTTTTTCATTGGAAGCTATGTCGTATGAAGGAAAACAACCACCATTGATGGAAGATTTGATGAATGTCTTGGATGGTATGGATGGAGGAGAAAAAATCGCTTTAAAACTAAGTAAATATGTTACCGGAACTTTTGGAAAACTTTTCAATAATTATACTAATGTAGATATTAATAATGCGATGACAGTTTTCAGTATTAGAGATTTGGAAGAAGTATTGAAAACACCAGCTATGTTTAACGTTTTGAACTATATCTGGACAAAAGTAAGATCACAAAAAAAGAAAAGATTACTTATCTGTGATGAAGCTTGGATTATGCTTCAACATGAAACTTCAGCAGAATTCTTGTTTGGACTTATCAAAAGAGCCAGAAAATATGGACTTTGAATTACAACTATTTCTCAAGATATTGAAGACTTTGTAAGAAGTAAATACGGAAAACCAATTCTTTCTAACTCTTCTCTTCAGGTACTGCTTAAACAATCTACCACTTCTATTAAAGCGCTCAATGATTTGCTGTGACTCTCTGAAGCTGAGCAAAGAAGATTGGTATCGTGTGGAGTTGGAGAAGGACTTATTTTTGCGGGGCAACAGCACGTAGGGGTGAAAGTACTGGCTTCTCCAAGTGAAAAAGCTTTTATCACAACTGACGTCAAATAGATTTTAAATTTTAAGTGCTGAGTTTAAAATAATTTAGCATTTAACATCTAACATTTAGCATTTATATTTATTATGGATAATGAAGTAAAAAGCACAAATAATCAATCATTAAAAATTCAATTAAGTCTGGCTTCTTTGATGTTTTTTTCTCCATTTGTTCAACATTTATTAAAAAACAATAATTTCGAATTATCTCAAGACGACTACTTTTTTATCAAAGGATATCTTTCTTTGGGAATAATTAACATCTGATTGTTACTTTTCGTTTTGATAACTTGATTATTGGCTCATTATACGACATTACCTTTGGTTCATCTTCTTTATCAGGTAGGAATTGGAATTTTAATTTTTTTATTAACCTTGGGAAGTATTTGAGCAATCACAGAAACAACGATAGGAACTCCAACACCACAATCACGACAGAAATCAGACAAAGCAAGAATATTATTAACATATCTTCCTGGATATTCTCTTTATCTTCGATACAATGATCACAATTTTGACAATCCAAATATGATACTCAAAGAATCTCTCATTTTATGGATTCTCTTTGGAATATCTTGTTTTATTCCCAATCCATTATTTCCTGTTATTATCGCAATAGCTATCCTTATTAGGATAGTAAGCTTACTTGGAAATATTCATATAATTCCTATGAAAATATCAGAATTTTTATCCTCTTTGTTTTATAAAAATCCAGAAGAATTATGGTCATATATATGGGGAAGTATTTTGTTTCTTTTTCATAGAAACTACACGCTTCCTTACTGGAAACTTTTAATAGAAACAACAAAAAAAGAATATCAGTATCTTTATGATATCAAAAAATTTGGAACCATTCAACGACAATATTGATTGTTCATTGTTGGTATCGTTCTTTTTGTTTGGCAAGTTGATCTCTGACATATTCCATGATTGGCTATTTTATCTCTTCTTCTTGTTGTAGGAAGGTATGGGATAATGGTCTTTATCTGGGGGCGTAGTCCTGCTTTGCCTCTTATGAGAGAACTTGTAACTCTTATTACACCTTTTATTTCAAAAAAATAATAATGAAACGTTTTATGTATGGGTTTTTTTTAGTGGTATCTCTTTTATTTTGATCACTAATCTCCTCTTTAAGTTTTGCTCAAGGGACGTCAAACTCTTGCCAGCTTCCTTGGTGATGAATACTCTACCATGGGAAAACTATTTCTGGATGGAAAATAAACGAGGCTACATATACCGAAACCTGTGACTCTGTTTTGGGTATTCTTACTTGTAACAATGGTGTCTTAGAATGAGGAAGTACAATTTATAAGTATTGAAGCTGCATTCCTCATACTTGGAAAAACTGTATTACTTCAAAAGGAACCCCAGTTGATCATCTTGGGTATATAGATTTTTACTCATTTTCAGAATCTACCTATTCAAAAACTTGTTCTCAAGCTCAAGCACGCTTTCAATGTCTTGATGGAAAATTTATGAGTCAAAATAATTATCTTGTTTCTCAATATCCATTTGAAACATGTCGTGAAAGAAGAGAATCTGAGTGTCTTCATCCATGGCAAGAAACATTTGTTTCCAATTGATGAATAGTAAATTGATATACTGCATCTACTTCAACAGACACCCAAACTTGTGAACAAATAAAAACAACCTTGACTTGTTCTAATGGAAAATGGCAATGAGGAAATCCAGATGCTATCTATGAAACTTGTGCAGATCTTGGATTTAAAGATTGTTCTGTAGGAACAACCAACTATCCACATGGATGGTCAGGAATTTATTATTCAAATCTTACTAGTATTTATCCAAAAAAATGTGTAGATATATGATCTATGTTTTCTTGTATTAACTGAACATTTATAGGAGATTTTAATCAATATCCTTATGATAGTTGTATAGATTGATTACCTGCTGATTGTAAAGTCGGTTCTCAAGTCATTCCTCACTCTGGAACTATTACAGCATATTCTGCTCAAGAAGTCTTTTTTCCAAAAACATGTGAACAAGTTTCAACAACACTTTCTTGTAATAATGGAGCAATTATGGGAAATCGAAATTCATTTAAATATTTAGGATGTCAGGTTACTGGATGACTTATCGAAGGAGATGAACTAAGACTAGAAGTTAAAATTCCTTGAAAAGACCCAAATTTTGCTCAATATTCAAGTCCCGCAATTGATGTAATTATCAAAAACCGATGAACAAATACAATCAACAAATCCAATGTAGAACCAGGATTTCTAACATGTAATTGGCATATGAGCAATGGACAAAAACTTATCATTTATCAATCTAAAAAAATTGTTCAACTTACTATCAATCCTGGAACAGCATTAAAACAAACTATCCTTCTAAAAGATCTCTTTACTCAATCTTTGGGCGATAAAAAAATATCTTGTGAAGTCAAAAAGATTGGCTCTGAACGTATTGTTTCCAACAATATTTGGTCAGGAACAGCTGCTGTTATTAAGGCAGAAAGATTTGATATAGCGATGAATAGATCTATTGATAGCATAAAACAAAATCTTGATGCTCCAGAAATTCTAAGTGATGTTAGTGCTACCCCATGAGCTGATGCTGTAAAAGATTTTTTGATGAAGAAAATATTAGATATCTTGGTACCATTGATTGTTACTCTTTGAATCCTTATTGCATTATTGGGATTTTATAAAGTACTTTTTTCGAGTGACGAAAAATCTATTTGAGAAGGAACCAATTATATTATTTATTGAGTTATTGGAATTATCATCATTATGAGTGCAAAATTTATCTCATCTGCTCTTTATAATAATATCTTTCAACAAGGAATTTTATGATATTGATCTGTTCAATGATATGATCTTGCTCAAAAAATTTATGAACAAATAGCTTTCCCTTTTATTAAACTCGCTATTTATCTTGCTCTTGGTGTTTTATTTGTGATATTAGCATCTCGTGCTTTGTCTTTTGTTTTTTGAAGTGATGATGATACCAAGAAAAAAGCAGGAACTATTATTGCATGGAATGTTGTAGGAATGTTAATTATTATTGCTTCGAAACAAGTTATTGAGTTTATCTACGGAAAACAAGAAGATGTCGTCAAAGCAGTAAGTAATCTCGGAGAAATTGGAACAGGGCTTCTTTCCAATAAAAATCTTCCTATCCTCTATGAAATTATCAACTGGGCAATGGGATTAGCCGCACTTGTTATCTTGATTATGGTTCTTGTTCAAGCATTCCAATTATTACTCAAACCAGATAGCCCAGATGCTATGAAAAAAATTAAAAATAGCTTGCTTTATATTTTCATCGGAATAGTAGTTATTGGTACCGGATATATTATTACCAACTTCTTGATTATAAAT
The DNA here is from genome assembly GCA_964620295.1 of uncultured Candidatus Peribacteria bacterium. Taxonomy (GTDB): domain Bacteria; phylum Patescibacteriota; class Gracilibacteria; order Absconditabacterales; family Absconditicoccaceae; genus UBA5124. The sequence goes on along the minus strand of CAZUIS010000017.1, from coordinate 7,943 downwards.
TAAGACTTTAGCTCTTAGAGTCTAATAATAGAGTTGATTTTAACCAGAAAAAACGTATGTTTTAGTGCATACGTTTTTTTTATTTTTTTGTTGTACTCTTTTATGCGCACATTGTTAATTATTATTATGATTCTTTCAGGAATTGCTTTTATTGGATCAACATTATTAATGTCTCCAAAATGAGGTATTGGATTAGGAATTGGATGAATGTGAGGTGGAAATGAATATGGAAGTAAAAAATCTCTTGAAGGAAAAGTGAAAAAAGTCGCTACTATTTCTGGTATTGTTTTTGTAGTTGCATCATTACTTTTACCTTATAGTAAGTAATTTATGATAAATATAGATAAACATCATATCAAAAGGATTTTGAGATATGTTTTTTTTGTTGTATTGATTTTATGGGTTATTAGTAGTATTTTTATCTTATATAGATATGTTTGGTTCTCTTCCAACAAAACCAATTCTAAATGATGAACTTTTGTGGAAGGAATATTTGATAGTACCTCTTATTTGCCTTATCTTCGCTCTGATGGACAAAGTTCTTTTTACCAAGGACTCCTTTTTAATAGTTGTTTAAAATATTCTATTACAACTGATGGAATGCAGTTCAAAGAAGATTTGTGTAGCATACAGACTAAGGATAATAAAAATTTTACACTTACGGTAAAACCCTGAACAATACGATCCGATGGAACACCATTATCAATCGAAGATATTCTGTTTACCTACCAAGATATTATTATAAAAAATAAGCGATGAATAAGAACACTCACGCCTTATAAAGATGTTTCGCTTACAAAAGAGAATGATTCTGTGTTAAAAGTTAATTTCCCTAACGCATCTGTGGACAATAAACTCTTTTTCACTCAATATATTCTTCCTTATCATGTACTAAAAAACTTTGATTTTCAAAGCTATAGAGAAATTTTTGCTGTTCAACCTACCTATACTAATTGTGCAAATATAGTCTCTCAAACAAGTGATCAATATAGTCTTATTTTTAATCTCGTAAACTGTTTTGACACAAATCTCAACTTTTATCAGATCAAAAACCACGTTTCTTTTGATGCATTTTCTTCTGTTATTGAAGAAAAAAAAAGTTCTATAGTTGATGTTTATCTTTGAGATAAAACGTATCCTTGATATGAACAACACAATCTCCTCACCAATAAAATTATTACTGTATTTTTCAACACTAATTCCGACAAACTTCGTGTAAGAACAAGAAGGGCTTTATGAGGATTAATAAAACGTAATTTTTATAGTTCTTGATATACTAATTATCTTACCAAAAATAGTGATGGGTTGTTTGATGTATTCCTTTCTACAGGAACAAACATCAAAGATTATCTAACAACCAGTTATGATGAAGACAGTGTGGCAAAAAAAGATTTAATAGATAGTGGTATTCAACCATTATCAAAAGATATTTCCGTTAAAGGAGAAAATAAAAAATTTGTATTCTATACAGAAACAGAGCCTCTGAAAACAGATATTTCTTTTTCTTTTGATACTACCTATGAAAGAATCGCTTTAGAATACAATAAGAAGCTTATTTCTGCTAGTTCTTACTCTGCAAAGAATAAAAAAGGATCTTTCTCTATAGGAACATCCTTAAAAACATTTTGAACATGACTCAATAAATATACTCTCTTGGGACGAAACAATAACAAAAAAGTAACTATTGCAACGCTGGATGTTTACAATGTTTCTGAAGAAAAAGCTCAAACTACCTGAACAATAGAACCAATATCAATACTTTATTACAATGAACCAATATACAACGCCATTGTAATAAACCTCCAATCAATTTTTGCAACCTTTAATATTGGAAATCATTTTTCTTTTGAACGTATTGATTCTTTACAAGATCTTGAAGGAAGACTTCTTTTGGGAGACTATGATATTATTATCAATACTATCGATATGTGACTAAAAAAAGATATTACCAAAATCTTTGCAACAGATAGTGCTATGAAAAATCCTTCACAATATCAAAATCCGAAGCTTATTTCTCTCCTTCAACAATATACAGACAAACCATCGCAAAGAATTCTTAACGAAGTAAATTCTATCTATGCAAAGGATATGCCGTTTGTTATCTTAGGGAAAGTATTTGTTCCTATGCAGGTAAAAATCAATGTTGCAGAGAAATTATTCGGCACTGGGAAAAGTTCTCTTGAACTTTATGATTACAACCGAAGAGAATTGGTATATAAAAATCTTAAATTGGTTAATACTGTTCATATCGATGGCAAAAAAGTATGGAATTTAAATAATTTTTCTCTCTTTATAAAAAATGCGCTTTGATTATCTGATGATTCATTATCTTCTGATGCAATGACTGGAGAAGAAATATTTTCTGAAACATGAACAGACTCTCCTAATCAATAATTTTGTTCCTAAATTATACCTATGATAAACATTATTGAAATAATACAATTAGCAATTATCCTTGCAGTTTCTATTGGCTTGCACGAATATGCACATGCGTATGTTTCCTATAGACTTGGAGATCCTACGCCAAAACTCCAAGGAAGATTAACACCAAATCCTTTGAAACATATAGATCCAATAGGATTTTTAATGATTTTCCTTATTCATTTTGGCTGGGGGAAACCTGTTCAGGTAAACCCTATGTACTATAAAAATCCTCGCACAGGAGAACTTATGGTTGCCCTTGCTGGCCCTGCTACCAATTTAATTTTGGCATTTTTTGGAATTCTCTTACTTATTATTTCATCAAAAATAAGCTGACTTTGACTTCAAGCGATCCTTAATCCAACCGATATTTATTTTTCTTTTCGATTATCGTTTTCTTTTGTAAATATTGCTCTAGCTATCTTTAATCTTCTTCCTATTCCTCCACTCGATGGATTTAGACTTATAAAAATGATTTCTTGGGAAATAGGAGAATTTATAGAAAAGTATACTATGTACATTTCAATATTTTTTTTAATTCTGATTCTTTGACCAGGAAGTGGAGTTATTTGAAATTTTCTTTCTACTGTTAGTACTGTTATTTTTAATGTACTCTTTATGATATTGGGACAAGTATTTTATTAACTTCATAAAAATTCTAGTACAAAGAACTGTATTTATTATCGCAACAAAAAACAAACAAAATGCATCAACCATCAAAGCAATTTCATATTTAGAATTATAGTCTAGTTATAATTATATTTCTGCTTTGACTACAAACAATGTGAATTTATTGATGTTTTCTTTTTTTGCTTGTTCTTTTTGTTGCTCAATTCATTACGAGTATAGAAACGAAATAAATTCAATATCATATATACTAATTTTAAATTATTAATTTCACCTATTACCATGCTAAACAAATTACAAAATATAGAAAACAAATATCTACAATTACAGGAGCAAGTTATGGATCCTGCAATTATGGGTGATATGAAAAAATATGTATCGCTCAACAAAGAGCTTTCAAATTTAAAAGACGTCTATGATTTAGCAGTATCTTATAGAAAATGCATTGCTCAAATCAATGAAGCTAAAGAAATTATCACACATGAATCTGATAGCGATATGGTAAGTATGGCACAAGATGAATTAGCTGCTGGAGAAGTTCAACGCGAAGATCTTGAGCAACGTATCAAGATTGCTCTTCTACCAAAAGATCCTAATGACGATAAAGACATTTATCTTGAAATTAGACCTGCAGCTTGATGAGATGAAGCAGGACTCTTTGCAGCAGAACTTTTGAAAATGTACTTAGGATATGCTACTAAAAAAGGGTGGAAAGCAGAAATTGTTGACGAACAGCTTTCTGATATTTGAGGAATCAAAGAAGTAACTGTTAAAATAGCGGGAGATCGTGTCTATTCTCTTATGAAATTTGAAAGCTGAGTTCATAGAGTTCAAAGAGTTCCTGCAACCGAATCTCAAGGAAGAGTCCATACATCAACAGTAACAGTAGCTATTATGCCAGAAGCAGAAGATGTGGATATTGTTCTTGACCCAAAAGATATTGAAATGGATACCTATGCAGCATCTTCTGCATGAGGACAAAATGCCAATAAAAACCAAACTGGAGTGAGACTTCGCCACAAACCAAGTTGATTAATAGTAAATATCGGTGATAGCAAATCTCAACTTCAAAATAAAGAAAAAGCATTTGCTGTGTTAAAATCCAGACTTTATCAAATTGAATTAGAAAAAAAGACAGAACAAGAAAAAAATCTAAGAGGAAATCAAATTGGAACCTGAGATAGATCAGAAAAAATTAGGACATATAATTTTCCTCAAGATAGAATAACTGATCATCGTATTCATGAATCATGGTCAAATATCCCTGTTATTCTTACAGGAGAAATTGACGATATTATGGAAAAAATGGTATTAGAAAATCAAACAAGACTACTTCAAGAAACAATGACCAAAGAATAATTTCTTATCTTTTGTTATTCTTTTCTATATAAGCAATAATTTCTTCTTGCGTTGAAAAATATCTTACTTTTACTAGTTTATACGACATAAAACCCTTATCCGTTTTATAAATTTTGTATTCTTTACTATTGGTTGCCGCATAAATTATAGGCTCCCAATCAGTATCTACTTCATGATCCCAAACTTCGATAGGAGGATTGTTTTTATCAATAAAAGACAATAAGGCGTCTCTTGTCGAAAATTCTTTTTTGTTTGTCATAGTTGGTGATGAAAATACACCTGCAGTTTCATTAATTTCATACACTTTTCCATTTGGGGCAATATACATATTCTCATCTAATTCTTTATATTCTTCGTTATCACTATCATAAGAAACAATATGACAATCTCATGGATTTTTACTATCAATAAACTTTACTAAACTATCACGAGTTGCAAAGTATTGTTTTACTTTTAAGTTAGAAGAAGTATATCATTTTTTATCCTCATTATATACAATAGTATATTTTTTACAATTTGGTGCAATATGCATAGTATCTGAATCCCCTTCTTTTGTTTTGAGGTAATCTGCAGTAAGTTGTTCCAAATAATCTAAATTACAATCATAATTAAAATCTTGCATATCTTTTATCATACTTTGCATAGTATTCATCAAAGTTGTTAATTTTGTTGTCGTTCAATATTGTTGAATCAATCCAGAGAATACTTCTTCTATTTTACTTTTTTCTTCTTTTGTTAAATAACAAACATCTGGTTGTTTTTGCTTGGTTGTAATAGTAAAAACTCATGTTAATGAACCAACGGTAATCGAAGAACTTACCGTAGTATCAAATTGATCACTAGCAAACATTTCTATCTTTAGCGGATCATTATTTGAGATATATCCTGTTGTTCCTACTCATGAACCATTGATATACAACAATGCTCAACTTGAAATACTTATTAATGCTCTTCCTGACAACCCCGCTACACTAAAAGTGTTTGAGGTATAGAGTTTTTTTGGTTCTGCATTAAGTATACTGCTAATTCCTGGAAAAAAGACAGCTCCAGAAAATCATCCCAATGAAATTGTTCATGGAACAACCTGTTGTGAAAGATCTCCAATTCCCCCTCCATAAAGATCAAACATTCTTCATTGGAAAGTCGTATCTTGGAAAATAAGTGTTCATCAAATTATATCTTGAGCGGTATTCATACTATTATCAACAAGATTGTAACGCAATCCTGCGAACATTTCATATCTTAATCCTCATTGCGTATGAGATATCTGTCAAATCACAAAATTATTTTGGATATTTGTTCAGGTACAATTTGTATAGAAACCACCCAATACAAGCATACCATTGTATGATCAATCAAGTTCTTTTAATTTTTGTAAAGTACCTTGGTCCAATGGCCAAAGTTTGGAACCTCTAATTCCATTATAATATAATCCTTCCAATTGTTTCGAACAAGAAGCAACCTGAGAAGATCATGTTAATGAGATAATTTCTGGTGTTGCTAATGTTTTTCGACCAGACCGTGCCAAAATTCATGTTAAATTATTTCCTCCATATTGAAATTGAATACTTGTGGTATTATTATGTTGGGAAATAAAGGAGTTAAATGGAAAAAAAGGTGTTGTTGTCTGAGCGCTTCCCTGTATCACACGAAAAATAAGTGCTAATCAAAAAAAGACTCACAAAACCAAGTGGAAAAAGTGGTTATGCAATACATGCTCTTTGAAACGTTGTTTAAAGTTGTTTTTTATAGTTTTTTTCATAGAGATTTATGTAATGTAAATCCTTCATTACAAGTATATTGCCAAATCAAGAAAAAACAAAAAAACAACCAATTTTCTCTTTTTAACGGTTGACAAATTTATTTTTTATTATAAAAAAGCCCTGCATACAGCAGGACCTTTTTGAAATTATTGAATAGATATTTTATTCTTCATCCATTTTTTTGATTTTTCCAGCTCTTTCATCAATAATTTTCTTTGCAACAGCTTCCGGAACTTTATCATAATTTGCGAATTCCATACTTGATTGAGCTCTTCCTTGTGTATTTGATCTCAAATCTGTTGTATATCCAAACATTTCTGCCAAAGGAACTTTTGCTCTAATAACAGCTCCATTTCCTCTCTTATCTTGTCCTTGGATCATTCCTCTTCTAGAACTTAAGTCTCCCATCACAGTTCCAACATATTCTTCTGGAGTAACTACTTCAACACTCATAATTGGTTCAAGAATAACTGGACCAGCTTTCATAAAGGCATCTTTAACTGCTTTATAAGTTGCAACTTTAAAGGCAATTTCTGAAGAATCCACATCATGGTAAGATCCATCATAAGGACAAACTCTTACATTGATAATTGGAAATCCTGCTAAGATACCTTGAGCAACAGTTTCTTTTGCTCCTTTATCGATAGCTGGGATAAATTCTTTAGGGATTCTACCTCCAGTTACTTCATCTTTAAATTCGTAATCTTTTTCTTCAACTCTTTCAAGTCTAAGTAATACGTGCCCATATTGACCTCTACCTCCAGATTGTTTCTTGAACAATCCTTCTCCTTCAGCAGCTTTTGTAATAGTTTCTCTATATGCTACTTGAGGTTTTCCTGTAATAACTTCTACTTTATGTTCTCTCTTAAGTCTATCTACGATAATTTCTAGGTGTAACTCTCCCATTCCTGCAATAATTGTTTGATTACTTTCTCCATCAGTATAATATTTGAATGAAGGATCTTCATATGCTAATTTAGAAAGAGCGAGTCCCATTTTTTCTTGATCAGCTTTTGATTTTGGTTCAATAGCAATATCAATAACTGGTTCAGGAAAGGTCATTTTTTCTAGAATTACTGGATTTTTTTCATCACAAAGCGTATTTCCTGTTCTTGTATCTTTAAGTCCCAAGAACGCACAGATATGTCCTGCATGAATTTCTGAAATTTCTTCTCTTTTGTTGGCATGCATAAGCAAAAGTCTTCCAACTCTTTCTCTTTGTCCAGTAACTGAGTTCAACAAAGATTCTCCAGATTTAATTACTCCTGAATATACTCTTACATACGTCAATGTACCTACAAATGGATCTGTTAAGATTTTGAAAGCAATTGCAGAAACTGGTTCTTTATCGTCAGGTTTTCTTTCAATAATTTTTGTTTCATCATCCATATCATGTCCTTTCATAGCTCCTCTATCAAGTGGAGATGGAAGATAATCAACAACTGCATCAAGCATAAGTTGAGCTCCTTTGTTTCCAAGAGAAGATCCACACATAATTGGATATAATTGAGTAGAAATAACTCCTTTTCTGATAGCTCTTTTGATAAGATCTATTGAGATTTCTTCTCCTCCAAGAAATTTTTCAGCCAGTTCATCATCAAACATAGATACTTTATCAATCATAGCTTCTCTATATTCTTCACATTTTGCTACCATATCCGCAGGAATTTCATGTTCTTTTACATCTATTCCCATATTTCCTTCAAAAGTATACATTTTCATTTTCAATAAATCAATGATAGCTTTGAATTCATCAGCTTGACGCCAAACTGT
>CAZUIS010000016.1:13638-14432 GCA_964620295.1 uncultured Candidatus Peribacteria bacterium | reverse complement strand
CCCCACATTATAATCCTCCATTGTTGTTATTCTTGATTTTATTGTTTCATTATTACTAATTTTATTTAAAAAATCTTCAAATCAGTCATCACTGAGTCAATTTAATCTTTTTAATTGATCATTATTTAATGATGATAATGCAGCACTAAATCATACAAAAATACCTCACGTTTCGAGTTTTTTTAGTAGTATATTTTTTTTCTTTTCGCTTAATATATTTTTTTCATTTTCATCCTTTCTTTCAAAAACATTTTTTTGTAAACCTTCTCAAGCATTAAGAATCTTTAACATAAAAAATCTTGTTACGGTTTCATTTTCAAAAATTTCTCTTCAACCCTCTTTAGAAGTCAGATTTGTATAATTACTAGGCAAAATCTCACGATCTTCGATTGCTTTTTTTAATAAATTATCTCTTATATCTCAAAATTTGTAGCCAAATCATTTTATAATATCTATCGGTATAAAGTATTTCTGGATTTTATTTATTTGACTATTTCTATCTAGATTAGTTGTGTTTAATATTAAATTTTTCAAAAACTCTTTTTTATCCACCAATTTTTCCATCAATTGGTTTCTATCACTAAATATATCCTTAGAATTTTTTAGGACAGTATCACTTATTTCATCCAAAATTTTTATTCTATCGTCTAAAGATAACTTACTCTTCATATAATCTGATAAGGTACCAGTTTCATCTTGTTGTAATATAATATAAAAAGCTGATAATTGATTGTTAGTTTTTAATTTATCAAAAGCTTTTATAAAATTTTCAGGAGAAAGATTGTCGAGACCAT
>CAZUIS010000016.1:0-13628 GCA_964620295.1 uncultured Candidatus Peribacteria bacterium | reverse complement strand
TCTATTCATATTTTATTTTTAACTCTTTGTAATAAAGTAGCCCTATCAGCAATTTTTTCTAATTTACTTTGCTCTCAGATTTTTCAATTTTCCATATTTGTGGTATCATTTTTTTCATTTCATTTATCAATTTCTACATATGTTTTAGATTCGTTTTTTACCTTATTGTTTTTGTTTATTTGATCAAGAATACCTGGTTTATAATAATTTTGACCATCTGGAACTGCAATTTTTGTTTCTTTAGAAAAAGACATATCTCCTTCAAAAGTTATGAATCTGTCTTCTTTAGTTTCTGGTCACTTACTTCAAGACATACACATACATATAAAATAAAATCAATTTCAAGTTTATACCAAAATGAATTTTTTGCAAATTTTTGGGGATTTTTTGACAGATTTATTTTTTTTAGTATACTTTAGGTATATTTACCCAATAAAAAAGACACCTATCTATGAACCATGAATTTAAAAAAGTACTTAAAAGCGTAAACAAAAAGATTATTTCTACCAAAGAAATATTATTTCAAACCAAAGAACAGGAAGTCAGTAACTGAATATTTTCTGTTATCAAAAAAAATCTCTTTTCTCTTCCAATATCTATTAGAATCATTTCACGATCTTTATTTTTGTTTATCTTGGGATGGGGGCTTGGAGCTGACACATTTTTTTCTCTCTATATAGAAAGAATTGTTGATAATGTTTTTTGGGTTGCCTTGATTTGAGCAATTCTTCCCCTAACAAGACTCCTTTTTGCTTTGCCTATTGGAGAATTAAATGATAATACAGATAGAAAATCAGTTCTTTTATTAAGCAAAATCCTTTATATTATTTGTGGTATTTTATTCTTTTTGGCTGGAATATTACAAAATCATTGGATTTTACTTGCTGCTGTTGTTTTTAATGGAATGGCAAGCGCAACATTATTTATTACGTATGAAGCATATATTCGTGTTAGTGTAGATAATCATCATTCTGAAAACTCTCGATGATTATATTTTTCTAGCCTTAATGCTGCATATGTTATTTGAGCAATTATCAGTTCTGTTCTTGTTTTTTGGGTAGACCTTCCATTTCTTTATCTTTTTATTGTCCTTTTTAGTATACTTTCATTATTTACTGATAAAAAAATTCCATTTACTAAAAAAGACAATATCAAAGAGGTTTTCTCCAAAGAAAACTTTCTTAGACAATTTATTAAAAAAGTTTTTTCACTAGCTCCATTCAAAAAAACAATTTTAATTCTTACTTCAGAATCTCGTTCATTTTTCTATTCTTTGGGATTTGAATGATTATGGAACATTCTCTCCTATATTGGATTTTTATTTATACCACTCATAGCAGAACAAAACCATCTTTCTTTAAGTCAAGTTGCATTGTTATTTGCTCTTATGAGACTACCTTATCTTACCAACTTTTTTACTGCAGAACGAAGCAAACGTTTTAATAAAAAATTATTTATTGCTCTTGTTTTACTCTTCCTATCATTCCTTTATGCATTTTTGGGGTTTGATCATACCTTTTGAGGAATTATGATTATTTCCTTTGGGATTGCTCTGGGGCTATCTATTATTAGACCTATTATTTCTGCCCTTATTTCAGAACATGCCACACAAGACAATGCAGGTTCACTAACTGGGGTTCAACAATTTACTGCGGGAATTTGAAGTATTTCATGAAGTATAGGATTTGGTATTATTTCAAGCATTTTTTGAATACAAGTCGGATTCTTTTTGATTGGATTGAGTCTATTTGTTTTGGCGTTATGGGGAATTGCAAAAAAAATGAAATGGAAAATCAAAAGACCAAACAAATAACACATATATTTTAAATTTTGTCAACCCTAATTGTCGATTTTTCTTTTGGGAAATTGACAATTTTTTTTTGTGGGATAGAATTGACTGTAAGGACTTTTAGATGTATAAATTTATTATTATGACAGGCCTTAATAACAGTATAAACACTAATCAGAACTCAATAGAATCACTTTCTCCTGAAGAGCTTAAGGAGCAATTTCACGAATTAAGAAATAAAAATGATGCTGATTCTAAGAAAAAATTTCAAGAAATTGAAAATGAAATGATAAGAAGATTGGACTGAGGAACAGTCCAAAGCACGCCTTCTCCTGAAGAAACTTCTAAAAAGAGATTGGATGAGTTTTTTGCTAATAAAAAAAACAGTAAATTATCAAAACCAAAGAAAGAAGAACTCTATAAATTAATTCTTGAAGAAATCAAAAACGCAAAAATTCCTGATGAAGAGACAAAAAAACAACAATCTGAGATTGAAAGATTAACTAATTTATTAAATGACGAGAAGAAATTCTCCCATGAAATGCTCACTGATACGCCTAGTCTCAAAGAATATTTCAGTTTGGAAAGAAGAAGAAGAGCTAATATGTTGAAAAAATTTGATGAATTCAAAAAAGATACAACTCATTATCCAAAGAATCTTCTCATTTATGCTATGGGAATTACTGACAGTAAAATATTTTGAGTAAGACAAAAACTCAAAAGAGGACGAATTACTCTTGCATGGAAATGGAAAGAAGATGATATCGTTACAAACTTGGAAAATATGTTAGATAAAACAAAATCTGATCCTAGTGACTCAAAATGGAAAGCTGCTATCAAAGAGGCTTTATATAAGGAACTTCAGGAGGCATTAGAGAAACACAAAGAAAAACTTATTGGACAAAACACTTTACCAGCTTATAAATAAATATGTTAACGACATTATCTCAAGCAAAAACATTTGTTCAGGAAAAAATAGCAGAGTATCTTCCTCTCGAAGATATTGAAAAAGATATTCTTGATACGTTATTAGAAGAAACTTTTTTTACAAAAATAGAACCGTTTGTAAGCGAACAAGAAATTGAAAGTCAACATTTCGAAAAAGAAGAAGATTTGGATTCGTATCTCTTTCATAAAATTCCGAACTATACAACATTATTGGAAGAGGCAACCGCAGAAACAATTACCGATTATATTATTAATGATCAAGAAACGGAAAATTCTGAAGAATCTGATTTATCTCAATCTATAAACTAAATTATGACCGACAAAGAAACAACACTCACTCCGGAAATTATTGAGACACCTGAAAAACAGGAACTTGTTTCTGATGTTGTTGAAGAAAAAGACGCAAATAAAAATAAAGAGATAATTAAAGACACAAAAAATCAATTAGGAGAAAATATAGGAAGATTATCACAACGTTTAATAAATCCACCTCATAAGGATCCTGATAAAAAAGAACAAGTTGCACATCTCAAGGAAGAATTGAAAAAAGAAAAAGAACCTATTATTGACGCAATAACAACTACTGAAAAAACAAAAGAAGACAATCCAGAAAAAAAACATATACATGAAGATAAACAAGAACATCACAAAGAAAATTCAGAATTTAAACTTTGGAAAAAGACAAAAAATATATTAAATCGATCATTGGATCATACCCCATTAAAATACATTACCAAAAAACCTTATGAATGGATTAAAAAAGTCTTTAAGAAAAAATAATCGTTTTATTGTTAATTTACTCTCATGAGTGATAAGAAAAGTCAATTACATTTAGCTAAGGATGCTGCAAGAATTCTATTAGACACAAATAATGCAGCATGATCTTCTGTATCAGATAAACTTTTTTCTGTATTAGAATCTGGTGAAGGGGATCTCTATATTAGAGACCAAATCGATCATGCACTTGATCAATTTTATAAAAGCAAGCATACTGCGGATGTTTGATATGATCGAAATGAACTTAGAAAATTTCTTAGTATAAAAGATAAAATTGCTTATGTTACTGGTGCTTATTATGCTACCAAACATGTCGATCCAAATTCTTCTACATTGGTTATTGATGCAAAATTAAGAAAAAAACTCCATGAATTAACCTATTATCTCGAAAAAAAACTCCTTTCAAATAAAGATTTTACAGAATCGCGATCTCTTCGTCATGCAGCATTTAATAGATATGGAAGTGGTCTTGATGTAGCAGAGCAAGCATCAATAAATACTATTGCTGGAAATTTAAAAAAGGTTGCTCAAACAAATAATTTTGAAACCCTTGCAGAAGCAACTCATTTTACCAATGAAACGGATGCTCAAAAAATAATGAAACTTACGGAAGTTGCTCGTCAACTTACCGCATATGGAGTTGCTTTAGATAAAGATCTTTTGGGAGGCATTCAGAAGCTTGAAGAAAAAATTAAACCACTCAAAGATTTGGATAAATGTTATAAGCATTTGATTAATATGCTAAATATGACTTACGATATTGCAAAAATAGGATACCCTTCCATGATTGGACAAAATGAGCAAAAGACACTTAAAGACATTCTTGGAGAACGATGAAAAAAAGAAGAAGATTTTTTGATTAAAGCTCTTGATAAAAAAGATCCTAATCAATTTCAATTATTAGAAAAGAAATTTGTAGATCTTGAAAGCGATTCTATAAAATATAAAGAACTTTTGAGTAAATATAAAATTAAACCTAATCAATTTAAAGAATGGTTTTTGGTATATTTTACCTATCAAAATGTAAAAAAAGCTAAAGGAGATCTTAACCAACAAAAAACAGCAACATTTGGAGAACACCTAAAAGATTATGAAGGAGATACTAGACAATGGAGAGGAACTTTGAGAAATAGAATTTTTGATATTGGTTCAAGGATGAGGTACGCTACTGATCCTTTGGATGAAGTAGGTAAAAAAGCTGGACGTGGATTCGGTCGATGGGAAAGAAGATTCTGACGATTTTTTTGATGACACCATAAAGTAAAAGTTTTTAAGAATGATGAAGATTATCATTTAGCAGAAAATTATTTTGATAAATTTCAAAATCTTTTTTATGCAAACGAACGTGATGCTTATAGCGATGGTAGAGATAAAGTAAATCATTATGAAACAATGTTAACAACAACTTCAGCAATTCTTAGAAGAAAATATCCTGCTCTTTGTACAGGAAAACATGGAAGATATTGATCGCTTCCTCGTAAATGTATTAAATGGTTAGAATGGTTTGCTAAAGGACAAGAAGAAAAATGATTTTTTAAAATGTTGAGAAGATATTGGAAAAATGGAGATCATGCAGACATCTTAGCATCAGTAATTATGATGCAAAACCAAGCTCAACAACAAATGTTTCATAGCAATGACAATCCTTTTCAAATTAAAGACGGAAAATTTAAAAAAATTTTTCAAGGACTTTGATTAGCAGAAGAAAGTAGACAAAAACTTGGTGAGACCATAAGTCCTTATACGAATAAATTAATGAAAATAGCAGAAGTTTCTCTTACTACTGTTGGAAGTCCTATTGGTAAAAGTGCTGAAAAAGTACAAGAAAGTTTCAAAAAATCTAAGTGAATCAAAAAAGTAGCGCTTTCATCTTTACTTCCTGCTGCATGGCTTGCTTCATGAGTTAAATGAGCATATACAGGAGTTAAAAAATATCTCGCAGAGGTTCAAGGTAAAGATGTTAACTATCTTTATGAATCTGTTGCCGATGCTGTTGATGGAGTAACAAGTGCTGCTGCAAAAACAGTTGCCGCTGGTGGAAATAAAATGTACGACATTACTGAAACAGCTCAACAAAAATCTGTATTAGGAACATTTTTTGCACTTGCTTCAGAAGACAAAAAGTGGAAAGGACTTCTTGAATCATCTGATCTTCAGAACTTATTTAATTTTCAAAATAGAGAAACATATCTCTTTGATGATGATGGAAGAGTACAAATGATTGATAAAGGAAAAATAAAAGAAAAAAACACACCTGAATGATCTGGTAAAGAATTTGCAGAAAAATTAGATAAACAAATTGAGAAACTTATCAAACAATCAGATGATAATTTTGAAGACAAAAAGAAAAAAAATAAAGAAGCTAATATTAACTGAGATAGTAAAAAGAAAATTGAAACAGATATAGATCTTAATAGCGCTAACGTGACTAAAAACAATGTTAAGCTTCTTCAAAATGATTTATCAAAACTTGTTCCAATATTTAAAAAGCCTTTAACCTGAACATCTAATTACTGGAGATGAGCAGACATAACGACTACAATTAATTCAATTAATATAACATTAAATGATCCTACTAATGGTTTAATTACTAAAATTAAAAGTAATATTTGAAACACAACAACTGCTTGAACACTAGAATATGATACAAACACAGCACTTCACGATACTTCAATCTATACCGGACAAGTATCTACTTATCAAAACAATGTTAAATCTTATCAGACAGCTTTAGCTCAAAGATGAGCCAATTTTGCTACTATACAACCATTACTTGCTGCTGAAATTTTAAATTTACAAACAGCAGAACAAAATAAAAATAATGCAGAATTAAAATATATAGAAAAATCTCGTGAATTATTTAATGCAAAACAGCAATTATTGCGACTTGAAAATATTGAAGAAATTATAAAAAAAATAAATGATATTAATACGAAAATGTCTGCTGCTTTACCAGCTCCAACAACTCCTCCAACAATTCCTACTGGAGATCCTAAAGCTATCTCTGAAGAATTATTACAACTTGCCAAACATCTTGATATTCTCCTTTATCCTGAAGAAATTTCCGATTCAAAAGATTCAGAGAAATTAGCAAAAATAAAATCAATCACCTCTAGAACAGATATTGATGAAAAAGAAAAATCAGATCTTATATCAACTCTTATGGCAGCATAAAAAACACTTTCAAAAAAGCCTCTGACACTTTAATCAGAGGTTTTCTTTATTTTAGATTTCCGCCGCAAATGACAAGGCGGAAATGACATGTACTATTTTCCAACAATAATATTTTGTCCTTTACTTCTCCATTCTAACCATTTTGCCTTGAGCAAAGCTCTATATTGGATTGTATATTGTACAACACTAAAGATTGATGTTGTAGCTAGATAAAGTCCAACTCCTGCTTGTGTTCCATACACAAATGATCCGATCATAAATACCATAAAGATATTCATAAATCCCATCATTTTACCCATATCTGGAACATTTGCTCCAGGAACTGTTGGTGTCATAGGTTTTGCAAGCGTTGTAAGCTTCATTTGAAGATATGTAAACACAGCAGCAATAACTGTCAAAACGATGTTTTTTGTAGCCAAAAGATCTATCCCCAAAAACATATGATTGATATTTGCTGGGTCCAAGAATTTTGTACCAAAAGGAAAGAAACTATATAACCATTCCATAGGAATATCATTATTTGAGATTTTTCTAATTACTGTATAAAGTCCAATAAAAACCGGGATTTGAATTAACATCATCAAACATCCCTTAAGTGGTCCTTTCCCATGAGTTTTAAATACTTTCATAGTTTCTGCTGAAAGTTGTTTTGGATCATCCTTGTATTTTTCTTGAATTTCTTGAAGCTTTGGTTGAAGGTCTCCCATCCCTTTTTGCATATCATTTCCAAGAGATGTTTGTTTTACCATAGCCAATCTTACCAAAACGGTAAGCAAAATAATAGCAATACCTAAATTACCACCAAAAATAGCCAAGAAAATAACCATTACATTGAAGATTGGGCGGTATAATATTTCCATAAATAAGAGCGAAAAAATATTCATAAATTTAAATAGTTAAATAGTTAAATAGACAAATAGGCACATAGTTTTCTTTATTTCTAGATATCTTTGGATCTATGCTACTATAATTTATACTTTCATAACATCTTCTGATTTTATTTTTACGATAGAATCGATATTGTCGTTCATTGTTTTCACCAAGGTATCGATTTCTTTTTCGTTGGCTTTGTGAGCATCTTCACCAATGAGTTTATCGTCAAATTGTTTTTTGGTGTCTTTCATAGCGTCTTGTCTCACAAGTCTTATACGAGCTTTCACATCCTCTCCCATTGCTTTTACTTGTTTAGTAATTTCCACTCTTCTTTCTTGAGTCAATGGAGGTATTTTTATGATAATATATGATCCTTCATTTTTTGGCGTCAGTCCACAATTTGCATCATAAATAGCTTTTTCTACATTTTTTAGTTCTCCTTTATCCCAGGTTTCGATCTTGATCGTCTGAGCATCCATAATAGTCACATGTCCTACTTGTGGGATTTTGAGCGATCATCCATAACTAAGATTTACTTCAATATTTTCTACTAATCCAGCAGAAGCTCTTCCCATTTGTAACCCTTTGAGTTCTTTTTCAAGGTATTCAATTGCTTTTTGCATTTGTTGTTTATATGGAGCGATATCCATGTTTTCATTTGTACATAATATAAAAAATATAGGCTTTTTGGATTGTAGGAAATAGTATTTTGTTTTCAAGGTTAAGTAATATATTTTTTTCGCTCACCTAGGATATTTTTAATGTTACTTTTTGCTCCCAGGTCAAAAAGTAACCAAAAACCCCTCGTGAGCTGTTACATTTTCTTAACGGTAGAAAACACAAACAAATTCGACTCCATATGTTTTCTTTACCTAAAAATGTAAACGCTCACCTATTTTAGCTATCCAAAAACATCATCAACCAACACCCCAACAAAAATAAACAAAATGTCAATTAATAATAGTCAGAATTGATTTCTGTTCTTTGAAAAATATGAGAAAAAAAGTATACTTTATATAAGATTTATTTCGTTGTAAGACCTTCGTATGATCAAATATCGCCATCATTTTTTTATCACCGTTAGCGTATGATTATTTTCTTTGTTGGGAATTTCTTTTTTGGCAATAAAAGAAACTACACAAGCAGCAGTTCCGAACGAATATATTGCTAATTATGAGATCAAAACCCCTTGGGACAAAACTCTCGGGATCTTTGTAGAAATTGACGCGTATACCAAGCTTTGAAATGTTATTCATCCAGATAAGTTTAAAGAGCTTAATCAGCATTTCGCTACACTTTTTCCAAAACTTCCTCAAGAATACGCTTTTAAAGTGACTTACCAACAATGTTCTTTGTTATCCAACCAACTTTGAACAATTTCTGTAAATGATCCAAATTACAGATCGCTTTTTGCGTCATTTATGTCCAATTGTTATAAACCTTTTTCTGATGTTCTCAAGAAAGTTAACACGCAATATACAACATCTCCAAAAGCAGTTGCCTCTCCAAAGTCTGGATCTGCACCTTTGACAGTAACTTTTGATGGAAGAGGAAGTACAGATCCTTCAAACGAAACAATTCCTTCAAAGAACTTCTTTTGGTATTATAGAGACATCAATGGCGTTGATCAAATTATAGGAAACGGACCAGTTCTTACCTATACTTTTGAAAAAGAAGGAAATTATATAGTACATTTAACTGTTAGAAGCTCTAACAAAGCAAAAGGAATTTTGGATGGAGATCAAACGATTTCTATTGATGTAGCGCCAAAATCTGCAGTCATTTCTCTGCATGCCAATGGACAAAAAATGGATAAAAATAATAAAGTGAAAATTGGGACATTGGAAGCAGAAAAAGGTGTTGTATTTGATGCAACTTCCACCATCGCTATGGGAGGGAGACAAATTCTTTCTCATACGTGGAATATCTCATCTAGTGATGGGTTTAAATATACAAAAACTAGCGAAAATAGACCAGATCTTATTAGGGTTTCTCTTCCTTGAAGAGGAGAATATAAGGTTTCTTTGAGTGTAACAGACAATGAAAATAATATTACTTCAGAAAAATTTGATCTTATTGCGTCAGACCCTGTTGCTGTTATCAAGCAACAGCCAGAAAAATGAACAACATCAACAATTTTTCTTTTTGACGCAAGTCCTTCCTATTCTGTGGTTTCCTCTCTCAAACTTTTCACGTGGGAAATATTTGATCAAAATGGAAATAAATTGGAAACATACCAAGGGAAAGACATCAAACAACAATTTAAAAAACCTGGTTTTTACACTATCAAACTTACTGTTGAAGACGATCTTGGACAAACAAATATCGATACTATTCAGGTGTATGTAGAGTCAACAGATCCTATTCCTCAATTTACGGTAACCCCATCAAGCGAACGACTTTATCCTTCAAAATTTCTCTTTGATGCGACAATTAGTTCTGATATAGATAAAACAAATGGAATAGATGTTCTTGGTTATGAATGGATATTTCCAGAAGCTGCTGATATAAACATTGTTTCTACTGAAGAAAATAATGGAAAGATTGTTGTAGAATTTAATGCTATTGGAAAATTTAAATATAAACTCCTTGTAAAAGATCAGTATGGAAAAATGGGTGAACTTGAAAAAGAAATAGAAATCAAATCTGTTCTTAGACCAGAAATCACTGTATCTCCTATTGCCATGTCATGGGGAAATCCAATGACTTTTACCGTAAGGACAAACCAACCTATTCTTGCATATGATTGGAATTTTAACGATGGCGATCAAAGAACAATTCAATCTGACACCATTACACATCTGTATAAAAAAACAGGTATTTACAAAACAAAATTAAAAGTAAGTTGACCAAATGAAACATACAATGAAGTTACGAAAACAGTATTTGTTGGAGAAAAGGATTATCCTATTGCAGCATATGAAGTTTTTGATAAAACAAACATTATTCTTACTCAAAATGAAGTATGTAAGGAAGCTGATCTGAGTGCGAGTTGAGGATTCGCTGAATATCCGGCATATCAAATAGATAGATATCAAGAAATAACAGTAAACCCATCGATATCTGTTAATACCAAGGGAGAAAAAACAGATTTACAATTTTATTTTCAACCAAAAAACAAGGAAATTTATAAACAAACAACGTTTACCTATAAGTTTGATGAGGTTTGATGTAATTATATTGACCTTACTGCTGAGGATTCTTCTATAGGAAAAAATAATGTTACGAGAATTTGGTTTCGTGTTGTCAATGCGTTGCCAAAACTAGACAACATTGTTCTTTTCTTCCCTCAATATGGAAATGAAATTGGCGTTGGTTTCAATGAAAACCAAGTAAGAGATATTTTTAATAGTAGTTTTGACCCCCTTATTGTAAAAGTTAGTGCAACAAACCCTGTTGATCCAGATGGATTCATTTCCTACTACAAATGGTACTACTATCTCAAAGATGACCCTACAAGATATATTGAAACCAAAATAACTCCAGGAGATATTCCTTATGCGTTCTTTTCTTTACCGAAAATCCCCTGAGAGTATTCGTTTGGAGTAATGATGTACGATAATGACGAGGGAAAAAAATCTAGTCAAGATATTATAGGAAATGGACCTATCGTCTTTTTCCCACCAGATTCTTCAAGACCAGACGTCCCTTTGGTAACTCTCAGAATGAGTAGTTCTGCTGTTGAAGTTGGTGATGAAGTTACTTTTGACGTCATTTCCAAAGTTATCTCTGATAGACCAGATTTTATCAAAGAAAGAACTATTTATTATGATTTTGATGGTGATGGAACCTGGGACCTTGTAACAAAAAAAGATCGTGTTACCTATGCCTATACAAAACCTAGTGATACAAGTTGATTTAAACCAAGAGCATCTGTTCTTTATAGAGGATATAGAGGAGTTTCCAATTGAGGAAACATCATTGTAAGAAACTGATTAAAACCAAGATTACTGTTTGATTCTGCAGGAAATCTTGCAATTTTTAGAGACGTTAGTCTGGGGGATATTGCTCAAAAAAGAATTTGTACTGATGCAAAAACATGTACCGATGCAAATGCAATAACAACTGGCTCAGCATTTTCTTATGTATACCCTGGACCAGGCAAATATTTTGCGTCTATTGATTTGGCGGATCAGCACGCTAACGAAGCAAAAAAAAGATTAGTCATCACGATAGACACCTGATCCGACACAAAAAACTATCAATTCTTATCTATACCAGAAGCCACTATCACCCAAAGTGGAATAGAACTTTTTGTTGGAAATAATTTGGATAATACCATTCTTTTTTACATCAAACACAACGAAAATCTTGGTCCTTGTTATGGAGACACCGATGTAAATAATGATAGTAATGGAAATGGAAATTCTGCAGATGATGCTGATTTCCAATGTAATCAACTCTATCTCCAAAAATATGAACCACAGTATGATAGCACTATAGGAAGACTTTATTATACAGACAGAAACAAAAAACTCGTTTCAGAGGACTTTACTATTGGATTTATTGATTTTGAAGTTGCGCTTAACCCAGAAGATAAAAAAATATATGATCAAATAAGTGTTTTATTAAAAGATCTTAATTGACCACAACGATTTACCGGAACAAACAAAACATTCAAAGATATGTTAAAATGATTGAGAGACAATCTCTCTGATAAATCATCAACGCTTTCTAATGTTGTTTCGCTCAAAGATTATCTTGGAAGAAATACACTGACGTTTACTGATCAGCAGGACGATATGCTCAAAAAAATCTTCTTAGAACTTTCTAATAGATCAACTGCTGCAGCAGAATGACTTGGAGAATATGGTATTGCAAAACAAGATATTCTTTCTATCTTACCGACCAAT
Source organism: uncultured Candidatus Peribacteria bacterium (assembly GCA_964620295.1). GTDB lineage: Bacteria > Patescibacteriota > Gracilibacteria > Absconditabacterales > Absconditicoccaceae > UBA5124. The sequence goes on along the minus strand of CAZUIS010000016.1, from coordinate 1,214 downwards.
TTAGCCATAGATATCGACAATCTCTTCAAAGAATTTGAAAATGTTGTGGGAGACGCCTCTTTGAGTATTAGTCAACAAGACAAAAGAAAAGAAGTTTTGCAAAAAATTGTAAATATTATTGGAAACAATGTTGCTCCTGAAGGGAAGACTCCAACAACAACCCAAATAGACAAAACAGATATGGATACCATTGTTGTGCCAAATATCTGTAAAATTATGAGTATCTATACAATTCCAAGTTCACTTTGTTCAACCTCTGACATTAGAACAGTTCCAGAGAATCTTTCTGTAGAAACTGGGGAATCTTCAACTAATTGGCTCAAAGTAATCTTTATCATTTTAGGAATTGCTGTCGTTGGATTTATTGGACTTGTTGTTGTTTTTGCTATCAAAGCCAAAATGAAACAAGAACAAGAAGAACAAGAAGGGACTCAACCTCCTACAACATAATTATTTCCTCTTACATAAAGAAATGCCTCTACAAGGGGCATTTTTCATATATTACAATTCTGATTTTTCTTTTCGGAAATTTGCATTTTTTACGTTTTGGGATACAATCTATATAAGGATTTTTTATTATTATTATTCCAAAATGGGTGAAATATTAGAAAAAATAAGTAAAAATGAAGTAAATGAAAAGGTTATTAATACTTTAGGCAAGGATGTTAAGGAATTAAAAGAAAATCTTTTAAAAAACAATACTCAACAAGATCTTTTTGATTTACAAAAAGAAATTTTAATAAATAATCTTACAACCCTAAAAAACACACCTTGGAATAATTTAAAAAACGACCATAAACGAACATTATCAATACAAACCGCTCTTAAAGCAATAGATAATGGTAAATATAATCCATGAAAAATAGATTGATGGTACTGAGATGCTACGATGAAAGCTGTTGCTGAATTTCAAAAAGATAATCAATTAAAGAACTCTCTCAAAAAAGATGGAAATTATGATGGACTTGCTGGTAAAGAAACTATTACTAAGATATTGGAAGGCCTTAATGGATTATCTTCTTCTCCAAAAAAAGAAGAGGTAAAGAAAGAAAAGCAAAAAAAAGATGGAGAAGAAAAACAAACATGATCTGAAGTTATAAGTTCATCCTCAGAAGAGATAAAAGAAGTCGAAGAAATAAAACAAACATGATCTGAAGTCATAAGTTCATCCTCAGAAGAGATAAAAGAAGTCGAAGAAATAAAACAAACATGAT
>CAZUIS010000015.1:0-15004 GCA_964620295.1 uncultured Candidatus Peribacteria bacterium | reverse complement strand
AAAGAAGAATCATACCAAATACTTGTAGATGATATAAATAAGGATCTTTTAAAAATGCCAAATACATCAATACATCCTGATGTACCCGTAGGAAAAGATGACTCAGAAAATATAGTAATCAAAACAATTGGAGAACCTACAAGCTTTTCTTTTGAACCGAAAGACCACATGGAACTTATGAAAAAACATGATATGGTTGATATGGAAAGAGGAGTAAAACTTGCATGAGCAAGAAGTTATTTTCTCAAAGGAGATGGTATGTTACTTGAACAAGCAATTCTTCAATATACACTCAAAAAATTAGTTGCAAAAGGATTTATTCCAATGAACGTACCAAATATTGTTAATCCAGAAGCGCTCCAAGGAACAGGATATTTCCCAGGAGGAGAAGAAGATGCATATTGGATGGAAAGAGATAATCAATGGTTAATTGGAACCTCTGAAATCCCTGTAACTGCATATCATATGGATGAAGTTCTCAATGAAGATGATCTACCAAAAAAATATTGTGGATATTCTGCTTGTTATCGTCGTGAAGCAGGAACTTATGGAAAAGATACAGCTGGACTCTACAGAGTACATCAATTTATGAAAGTAGAACAAGTTGTTATCCTGCCAGAAGATCTTGCAATGTCTGATGAATATCACAGACAAATACTTCAAAATGCTATGGAAATATTAGATGATCTCAAAGTACCTTATCGTGTACTTCAATTATGTACAGGAGATATGGGTATAGGAAAATATAATTCACAAGATTTGGAATGCTGGATGCCATCACGTAAAGCATACGGAGAAACACATTCAGTGACATCATTTTTAGACTTTCAAGCACGTAGATTAAATCTTCGCTATCGCGATAAAGAAGGAAAAATTAAATATTGTTATACTATGAATAATACTGCTATTGCAACGCCAAGATTTTTGATAGCAGTGATAGAAAATTATCAACAAGCCGACGGATCTATCAAAGTTCCAGAAGTATTAGTGCCTTATATGGGTAAAGAACTTATAACATCTTGAAATTAATGAGAAGATTATTAGAGACTTATTATAAACAAAACCAAACATAAAGAAAGGAGAATAAAATGTATGCATTAGTTGTAGATGATTCCGAAATAAACAGAAAATATATGAAAATATTGTTAAATAATTTAGGAATCAATTCAGAAACAGCAGAAAGTGGTGAAAAAGCAATTCAATTATGTAATGAAAAAAACTTTGATATCGTTTTTATGGATATTCAAATGCCTCCTGGAATAGATGGACTTGAAGCAACAAAAAAAATCAAAGAAATAAATCCTCATTTTATTGTAGTTGCCGTTACAACACATTATTTCGATGATATTAAAGAAAGATTCTATGAAGTAGGAATGGATGGTTATATTCCCAAACCGATCAATATAGAATCTTTAAAAGAGTATCTCGAAAAGATTAAAAACTAATTAAATTCCTAAGGTTTCTTAGGAATTTTTATTAAATAAAAAAAATAGCTCAAGAGCGGGATTGAACCGCCGACCTCACCCTTACCATGGGTGTGCTCTACCGACTGAGCTACCTGAGCATATTTTTTGCAAGTTATACTTATAGATATTTTATTATTTTTCAAGTTTTTTTATTTGCAATTAGCATAAAAATTAGTATATTAGCTTTCGCAGTTGCCAGTATGGCACCGTGCTAGAGTGGTCCAATAGACGGGTCTGCAAAACCTTGGTTCATCGGTTCGAATCCGATCGGTGCCTCCACTTCACTCTAGTTTATAAGAACCAAGCGAAAATTATCAGTTCCGTCACTCAAAACAAATCCTCTCAAGGGATTTTTTTTGTTGACTTATTTTTGGTAATAAATATATAATATAGAAAACCAACACCAAAATACATGAAAAAATTAAAATTGGTTATTTTGCTAATTGTTATTAGCCCTATAACAACACAAACACAAGAAATTATTATAAACAAAAGAATATCTAATAATTTTTTAGACAATATAGAGTTTTTATTAATAATTTTAATACAATTATTATTTCTTGCTTTGCTTTTACTAGCTTTACTATCTTTATGTAAAAAACGAAACAAGAATGTTGTACAATAAAAAAAGAGAAAGATTCCTTTCTCTTTTTTACATATTCTTCATACTCTTAATATCTCTATCCATTTGTCTTTTAATATCTTTTTCCTTGAGAATTTGTTTTTTTTCTACTTTTCTCATAAGTCTTGCAACGCCAAGCTTTACTTTGATTCTTCAATTTTTAGTAAGAAAGAGTTCTAGAGGTAATAAAACAGTTCCTGATACATCCAAAGCTGCAGATATCTTAGCCAATTCTTTTTTATTCACCAAAAGTTTTCTTCTTCCTTTGGGTTGATAACCAGGAACAAGAGCATATGAAGTTTTTTGATACAAAGGAACATCCATTCCCACGATCCAAAGCTCTTTATCATCCAATCTTACAATAGAATCTTTAATATTTACTTGGCTTGCCTTAATAGACTTTACTTCACATCATTGCAACACAAGTCCTGCCTCATATTCTTTTTCTATTACATAATCATGAAAAGCTCATTTATTCTTTGTAATAACTTTCATGATTGTTAGTTAAGAAATTAAAAAAAAGATATATAGAAAGAATAAACAAATATATCATAAGTGAGCATTTTAAATTTTAGGCAAAAAATACATGGAGCCAATTTGTTTGTAATTTTTTGCCGTTAAGAAATTTAAACAGCGAATGATGATATATTATTTATTCTTAAAATCTGATGACTTATTCTTTCCAAACAATTTTTGTTCTTGCTGCTCCAAATTTCATAGTGATATTTACTATTTTTTGAGCAGTTCCGATATTTGTTGATTCAAAGTATCCTGGTCCTTTTTCTTCAAAATCAGCAAGTTCAAGTTGTCATAAATAGTGTTTATATGTAAGTTTTACTCCAACTTCTTTTGGAAGATGCAGAGTTATATCTGCTAGTGCCGCTTGTATATCTAATGTTTGCAAAGATGGATCAACAACAACATCAGAAACCATCCCTCCAGCATGAAGTTTAACAGTTTTTGCCAAAGTATCAGAAAGATCTACTTTTTGTAATGCTAAAAGATTTTTTACATATAAATACAATGGTTGTGTTGAATCTATACCCAACGATAAAATACTATAATAATTTTGCAATAAATTCAGATTTGTTTCTTCTTGAAGAGAGTAATATTGGTAGTTTCCTGTAGATCATGAAAACACCAATAACTTTCTATCTGATCAATAGTTTCCCTCCATAAAATTATCTGTTTTTTTTCATTGAAGCGTTAGATCTGTTACGAGAGTATTTAGATAAAGTTTTGTATATTGAGCAGTCGATACCGACGGATAAGAAACATAGGATCCAAACTTTGTTGCAGTAGAAGGATTAAGCGAAGTATATACTCCAATAGTAAAAACCCCTCAAACAACACCCAAAAACAAAAGAAGTCAGAATAATTTACCAAACAATCCTCTGTAACTCCAAATAACAATAGAACTAAATAAAATAAATATTGGGTAAATAATATGCAAATCAAAACCATTTATGTTAAGAGAAAATACATGTAATGATTCCAATAACATCAAAAAACCAACAACAACCAAAGAAATAATAGTCAATGTTCTAAAAAAACCATGAACTCTTTGTTTTTGATAAACAATTCTTTCTATAACTTGTGGTTGTGATCACGAAACAGTATTTTGAAATAAAGGTTGTGAAGGAACTGTTCATGATTGTTGCGCTGATGTTTGTCTAATAAACGATTCTAATGATGTCGGATCATTTGATGACGTCGGAGGAGTTGTCTGTGGATTTTGATTTTGTTCTGGTTGATTTGGTTGAATAGGTTGTATAGGATCCATTCTAATGAATTAATAATTAAAATTAAGATTTTTGAGGTTCATCTTTGTTTTCTTCTTTTTGAAAGATTTCTCAAATAGATAACGCTATATCTGATTGGGTAGTAGAAGAAATCATACGAAGATAAATATCTGATTGAGTTGTATAGGTATTTTCTAATTCATGATTTTCTGAGGTGTTCATAAGAGAAAAATTATATTATAAAGAAATTTCTTCTGGTTTGATTCTTTTTTGTTCCATAGTATCTCTATCTCTTATGGTTACTGTTCCATCTTCCAAAGTTTGATAATCAATGGTAATACAATATGGCGTACCAATTTCATCTTGTCTACGATATCTTTTTCCAATTGCTCAACCATCATCATATTCACATTTATATATCTTACTTAAACGTTTGAATAAGTTTTCTGCTATTTCTATTTGTTTTTGATCTTTTTTAACCAAAGGTAAAACAGCAAATTTAATTGGAGCTAATTGTTTAGGAAATCTAACAACTACACGTGACTCTCCATTTTCTAGAATTTCTTCATCATAAAATTCCAACATACTAACCATTACTTGTCTTCCCAATCCAAAAGATGCTTCTATACACCAAGGAGTATATCTTTTCCCCGTATAAGGATCAGAATATTGCATATCTTTACCACTTGTTTGTTGATGTTGAGTAAGATCAAAATCTGTTCTATTATGTATTCCTTGTATTTCACCGAATCATCGTGGATATAAGTATTCTACATCTGTAGCAGCAGCAGCATAATGTGCAAGTTTTTCATGATCTTTAAATCTAAGATGTTCTGGATTAATACCAATAACGTTTGTCCAATAATCCATACAATCTGATTTCCAATTATTATATATTTCCATTGCTTTTTTATCATCATTTTCGACAAAATATTCAATTTCCATTTGTTCAAATTCTCTCGTTCTATAAAGAAATTGTCCTGGAGTAATTTCATTTCTAAAAGCTTTTCCTATTTGTGCTAAACCAAACGGTATTCTAGCTCTCGTTGTGTCTAATATAGCTTTGAAATCTGTAAAAAGTGATTGACAAGTTTCTGGTCTCATATATACTTTAGAACTATCATTTGCCACTGGACCAAGATGAGTATCCAACATTAAATTAAAATTTCTACAATCTGTTCGTTCAGCAACTTGTCAATTTTCTGGATTTTTTGGAATATATTTTAATATAAATTCTTTCATTCAATCATTTCATCGTGATTCAGGAGAAAGATTCTTAACTCATAATTGTTTCGCTAGATTATCATCATCTAATCATTTTCTATTTTTCTCAATATAATCTTCAATCAATTTATCTGCACGAAATCTTTTTCCAGTTTTTTTATCATCAATCAATGCATCAGAAAAAGAAGCCAAGTGTCAACTAGCTTTCCATGTTGTTGGATGTGCTATTATTGCAGTATCCATTAAAATAATATCATCTCTTTCTTGAGTAAAATGTTTTACCCAAAGATCTGCAATATTTTTTTTCAATAAAGAACCATAAGGTCCAAAATCCCAAGCATTTGCTAATCATCAGTAAATTTCAGAATTTGGATATACAAAACCTCTTCTTTTTGCCCATGCAACAATCATGTCCAATGATTTTTCCATCAACGAATAATATTATTATGTAAATATTGCTTTGAATATATGAAACTCACCCAAAGTTTCAAGACTAAGGTTAATCAAAAAAAACCTACGAAGAAATCGTAGGTCCATCAGAATCAATTATTTGAGGGGGATTATCTCCGTCTCTCATATAAACAACATCATTTTCTATCCAAGTAGAAAGACTTACAACAGGCTTAATATCAATATTAAGATCTTGTAAAGTTTCTTTAAGAATCCCTCTGGGGGTTTCTTGCAAGGAAATATGAACATGAGGATAATATTTTTCTATTTTACTTGAAAAAAGAATTTTAAAATCTTTAGATTTTGATTGTTGTTTTTGTTCTGAAGTAAAATCTAATACATTTGACCAAACAAAAGCACCGCTTCCCATTTTTTCAGAATTAGAACTTAAGTCAGCTTTAGGAGTCCCAAATAGTCTTCTTTCCCAAACATCAACAATTCGTTTGATGTTTTTGGTTTTATTTTTATGTATATTGTCCATAGTTATATTTTTTTTGGTTTTGCATGATTATAACAAAACAACAAAGTGTTTCAAGAGGAAGGGATTTATAGCATACATATTTTCTTTTTAAAAAATCTTTTCAAAAATTTGCATTTAAAAAAATCCTCATTATACTTAAATACGAAAGAATGAATGTAAGGATATCAGAATATTGTGTATATACCACTAATTCCCTGATATATCTACAAGTAAAATGGCTACCAAAAACAAAAACAAAATCAAACACAGATTTATCCCTTAGAACGTAGCTCCAACATTTTGCTTCCCTAGATACTATATATAATTATGTTTTATGTATATAATCAAAATCTGATTATTTCCATTAGTGAAATAGGAATCTCTTGCAACACATTTCTTTCAAGTAAATATTGTTATCTGTACGGTAATCCAAACACAAGGATTAAGAAAGTGTATCAGCATCTGATACCACCAAAAGATATCAGTATTGTAATCAGACTGTAGCGTTATTGTACCTACAGTCTTTTTTTATTGACTTTAATTTGAAATAATATATTATAAGAACACATTTTACGTTATAAATCATATATAATGTGTATATTTTGCAAAATTAATTCATGAGAAATTCCGTCTTACAAAATATGGGAAAATGATAAATTTATAGCAATATTAGATCTTTATCCAAACTGTAGAGGTCAAGCCTTGCTTATTTCAAAACAACACTATGATTCTGATTTGTTTGCAACACACAATAAAGAACTTTATCAGGATGTTATTTTAGCAACAGATGAGGTTATTCAATTACTCAAAATAAAACTTAATGTTCAAAGAGTAGGAATGATCATAGAAGGAATGGGAGTAAATCATCTTCACATAAAGCTTTACCCAATGCATGGAGTAGAGGGAGAATGGCAACAAAATATCTGAGGAGAAAAAGTGTTTTTTGAACAATATCCAGGATATTTAACAACCGAAGTAGGAGAGCAAGCCGATTTTCAAGAACTTGCAACTATACAAAGACAAATACAAAATTCATAAAAAATAATCAACAAAAATAAAAAAGTAAATTAATATTCATTTATTTTTGTAATGATATATTATGAATACCAGAAATATACAACTTAGTATCAATCAAAATAAAGAAAATTTGAAAAAAAATCAGACCTTGAGAAAAATTGCAGACTATATAAAAGATCTTTTTTGAAAAGAGCATACTCAAGAATATACGTGATTTACAGACAGTATTGCTATAAAAACAAAGAAGTTAGCTAAAGAAACACAAAATGCTGAAATATTTATCAAGGAAATTTTTGATTTTATCAAAAATAAAGAAGAAAAATCAGAACAAGAAATTATAGAATCAATAAAAAAAATACGATATACCTGCCAACATCATAACCATATTTTAAAAGGAAGTATAACAAGTCTCAAAAAAGAAGATCCCGCATTGATACGTTTTTACCAAAAGGACCAATCAAAACAACATAAACGAGAATTAGAAGATATAGAAGACAACTTTTATCAAAAAGATGAAATAAAACACGCAAATGAAATAAGGAACCAAATATCCCATATAGAAAAAATATTTCAATCACTATGGATGAAATACAAAACCCCACTCAAAAAACCAAAATTAACAACAATGGAAGAACTTTTTGATTTATTGCAAAAAGAGGTAACATACATTAGTAAGGGAAAACATAAAAAAAGAAAAGCAAAAATCAAAAACATAAGTCCTAACTGGAAAAACAACGAAGTAATTGTCGAATTAGAAATTGATAAAGATTGGAATAATCAAAAAGGGTCTTTTGGTTTTGCAACAGGATTTAAAGGCAATCTAGAATCAATAATAAACGAAGTAAATACTTATATAGACAGAAACACACAACCAGAAAAAACGGAAAAACCAGAAATCAATCGAGACGAGATTTATAATAAATTATCTAAAATTGTGACTGATAATTGAAATAAAGCTAGAGTTATCCCATTTATTCCAAAAGAAGAAAATCCAGCAGAAGACAATATCAAAATTTCTTGATAAAAAAAGAAAAAATCGTACAAGGAATACATTTTTATTTATAATAAAGAAATGACTAAATATTACGTTGTACGAGAAGGAAAACATCCTTGAATTTATGATTCACGAGACAGCTGTTTACTAAATGTTTCTTGATTTTCTGGCGCAAAATACAAAGCATTTAAAAGCAAAGAAGAAGCCGAGATGGCTTTCACAAAACCATACACAGACTATTATGAAACTAAAGAAAAGAAAGACTGGAAAACTGGAAATTTTCCTTTTGAAAAGAATAGTATCGCCGTTGATGCTGCTTGTAGTGGGAATCCTGGTGAAGTAGAATACCAAGGCATAGATCTTATCACAGGAAAAATTCTTTTTCACAAAAAATTTCCTTTGGGAACTAATAATATCGGAGAATTTTTGGCTTTGGTTCATGGTCTACAATATTTACACAAAAATAATTCTGACCAATATTTGTATTCAGATTCCAAACACGCTATCAATTGGATTTTACAAAAGAAATGTAAAACAAAGTTAGAGAAACTCCCATGAACAGAGAGGATTTTTATGGCAATACAAGAAGCAGAGGAGCGACTTCGTCAAACCAATCCTACCACAAAAATCCTCAAACGACATACCAGCGAACGAGGTGAAATTCCCGCAGATTTTTGAAGAAAATAAAAAAATATTTTTAATATAATAAATATCATTGATTTTATTAATAAAATATATATAATAAGAAAAAATAAGAAAAAGTTATGGCTAAAACAAAAAAGGTAAAGAATAGTGATGATCAAAGCAAAAGTCCTATTCAACAAAGTTCTATTCTCCAACAAATAAAAAACAATTTTGGATTATGTATCCAATGCGGTGGAGATACCATTGAATTTCAAGTAAGAGTTGGAGGACCATCAAAACTCCAATATTACGACGTCTAAAGCATTATAAACGGGATATATAGACTTTCCCGTTTTTTTGTAACAAAAAAATCCCTAGCAATCATATTCCAAATCCTTATATACAGATCAATCAAAGTTGATAAGGATTTTTCTTTTTCTCACAAAACGGAGAACACATATGCCTTGTCTGGCTTTGACTCGCGTTTTTTATTTTCTCTCGAATGAGAAGATCCTCAAAAAATCTTTTTTCGTACTGATAAAATCAGAAAACCATTTTTTATTGTATATTTTTTCTTATGACTGAAATTATGTTTAAAGACTTAGGATTGTCTTCAAGAATCCTAGAATGATTAGAAAGAAAGTGATTTCAAAAACCTTCTCCAATTCAAGCAAATGTTATTCCTTTACTTCTTGAAAACAAGAAAAATATTATTGGACAAGCTGCAACAGGGACTGGTAAAACTGCTGCTTTTGGTATTCCTTTGATAGAAAAACTTTCCCACGAAAACCATATTCAAGCTCTTATTTTGGTACCAACAAGGGAGCTTGCTATTCAAGTTGCTGAAGAAATCAATTCTCTTCAATATCCAAAAAATTTAAGTATTGTTTCTATTTATGGAGGACAATCATATGAAATACAAAATAGAGCACTAAAAAAAGGAGTAGATATTGTTGTGGGTACACCAGGAAGAGTAATGGATCATCTCGACAGAAGAACACTAAAATTAGAGAATATCAAGTATTTTATCCTCGATGAAGCAGATGAAATGCTTAATATGGGTTTTATCGAAGATATAGAAACTATTTTTAAACAAACAAACCCAGAAAAAAGAGTCCTCCTTTTCTCAGCTACTATGCCAAAAGAAATTCTTGGTGTGGCAAAAAAATATATGGGAGAATATGATCTTGTCTCTATCAAAAAGGAACAACTTACCACAACACAAACAGAACAATTTTATATTCAAGTACATGAAAGAGATAAATTGGAAGCTCTTTGTAGATTTATGGATCAAGAAGATGACTTTTATGGAATCGTTTTTTGTAAAACAAAAATGGATGTAGATCATGTTTTTTGAAAACTTCATGAAAAATGATATAGTACTCAAGCACTTCATGGAGATGTTCAACAAAAACAAAGAGAAAATATTCTCAAGCTATTTAAAGCAAAAAAAACAAAAATTCTGATTGCTACTGATGTTGCTGCAAGAGGAATCGATGTTAATGATATATCTCACGTTATCAATTATTCATTACCACAAGATCCAGAAAGTTACGTCCACAGAATTGGAAGAACAGGAAGAGCTGGAAAAACAGGAGTTGCTATCACTTTCGTGACTTCTAGTGAATACAGAAAACTCGTGTTTTTCCAAAAAGTTACCAACACAAATATTAAAAAAATAGAAATTCCAGCTATTGCAAATATTATAGAAAGCAAAAAGAAAAAACTTAAAACAAACATAGAAAGTACACTAGAAAAAGGTTCTCACGAAAAATATCTTCCTATGGCAAAAGAATTGCTTCAAGAAAAAGATGCAGACCATGTTCTTGCAGCATTACTCAAAATAGCTTATGCAAACGAATTCAATGAAGAACATTACAATAAAATAGAAAATTTTTCTATATCTACAGGCCAAGGAAAAACAAGAATTTTTCTTGCTCTTGGAAAAAAAGCTGGATATTATCCAAAAACAATGGTAGATTTTATTGTTCAAGAAACAGGAATCCCATCAAGAGAGATCGACGATGTAAGAGTCTTAGAAGATTTTTCTTTTATCACAGTACCAGACTATCAATCAGAAATAGTACTCAAAACATTTAAATGAACTGCAAGTAAAGCAAAAGACGATAAAGGATGAAATAGAAATAGTAGAGGAAATTTTGGAGGAGAAAGAAGAAATGATAGAGGAGGAAGAAGTAGTTGATATAGATGATTCGAAAAAAGAGAAAAAAGTGGATATAGAAGTGAAAACAAAGGAGAAAGGGGAGATAAAAGATGATTTTCAAATGAAAAAAAAAGTAAAAAAGAATATCCAAAAAAAAGATATTCAGATTTCTAAATAATGAAAAATAAGGACAAGTCCCAAAAGAATTTTGACTTGAAAGAACAGATCAAATAATTACATTCTGTTAGACAATATTTTTTATATAAAGAACTTTTTTCTTGAAAAAAAGTTACTGTTAAACTATTATTAATGTATTACCCCAAACACGTTGCTATTATTCCTGATGGAAACAGAACTCGAGCCAAAGAAAACAACGTAAGTATTCCTGAAGCATATTGGATATCTTACCAAAAAGGAGTTGACCTACTTGAATATACATTTGATCATACTGATGTACAAGTATTTACTCTTCGAGGACTAAGTACTGAAAACACAGCAAAAAGACCACAAGAAGAATATGACTTTCTCATGAATATGTATAAACAAGTTGATAGTAAATTAGATGAAATATTAGAAAGAAATCAGATTAATTTTAAATGGATAGGAAATCCTGCTGGAGTTACCGATGGTTTCAAAAATTATCTCAACGAAAAATCAAAAAAATTTAATTATCCGACAAATAAACGATTTGTCTTTGCAGTAAATTACGGAGGGAGAGATGAAATAACAAGAGGTATTCAAAAATTAGCTCAAGAAGGAAAAGACCTTACAAAAATTACAGAAGAAGATATTACCACAGCATTAGACTTGGGAAATATTCCTCCTATCGAACTTGTTATTAGAACAAAGGGAGACCAAGCTCAAAGAACATCTGGATTTATGTCATGGTGGATTGGATATGCAGAACTCTTTTTTACAGCAAAAAGATGTCCAGAATTAGATATTCCACTTTATCAAGAAGCATTAACATGGTTTGATCAAATGGCAGAAAAACGTAATTTTGGAAAATAATTTTTATCTCATTATTCTACATACTCATGAAAATCAGTATTGAAAGTGCAAAATTAATTGACGTTATAGATATCGCTAGTAGATTTGTAGCAAAAAATGCAACACTTCCTATTCTTCAAAATATCTACCTCAAAGCATCTATAGATAATCTTGTTATTAGAGCAACTGATATGGAAAAATATGTAGAAATAGAACTTCCTTGTAAAGTAAGTTTGGAAGGAGCCGTGACTGTTAATGCAAGAACATTTTTGGATATTATCAAAAGTATAGAAGATCAACATATCGAAATCAGCGCAGATCAAAAAACACAAATAGTAACTATCAGAGGAGCAAAAGATACTTTTGACATTAATGGAATATCTGCTAGTGAATATGTAGCATTACCAGAAGTACCAAGAGAACACACTGTGTCATTAGATACCCAAACATTTGCTCAAGGAGTAGAAAAAGTAGAATATGCAGTAACTGAGAAAAACTTCAGCCCTGTACTTACTGGAGTACTTATAAAGTCCAAAAAAGAAGATGATGGATCAAAACTCTTATTTGTAGGTACTGATTCTTTCAGATTAGCTGAATATAAGACAAAAAATACGATAGAAAATGAATTTTCTCTTATTGTTCCAAAACTTTCAATCAACGATATTCAAAAAATAACTGAATATGGAATAAGCAAAGAATGTGATACTATGAAAATATTTTATTCTGAAAATTTAATTGCATTTGAACTTACTATCAACGAAACAAAAATCATTGCAACATCACTTCTTATTCAAGGAAACTTCCCAGAATATGATAGAGAAGAAATTATGCCAAGACAATTTAATACAAATATTTTGGTAGATAAAGCTATTTGCGAAAAAGCCATCAAAAAAATTGGAATTCTCACAAAAGATATCAATAACTTCATACAAATAGAATGCAACAAAGATAGTATTGTTATTTCTTCTGGAAAAACAGATAAAGGAGCAGGAAATACAAGCATTCCCGCTATTATAGAAGGAGAACCTGTCTCTTTTGGAATCAACGGAAGATATATCACAGATTTCATTAGAATAATGAAAGAAGACGAACTTCTTTTCCAAATTGTTGACGGACAAAAACCATTGGTTATTTGAGAAAAAAGTGAAAGAAATTACAAATATGTAATTAGACCTTTAATAAACAACTAATTTTAATTTTGTAAGAAAATCTATGAAAAAAAAGTGATTCACATTACTAGAACTTATTATGGTAATAGGAATCATTTTAATACTTATTGTAAGTTTTAGAAATATCTACAACAATACCAATAGAGATTTTCTTTATGCAGAAACATGTATCAATAAAATTCATGGAGAAATGAATAATTTTGTCTATTCTGCAATGACAAGTAGAGGATTATATATAAAAACAGGAACTGTATTTCCATTACAATATACCATATCTATTTTTCCAACAGACAAAATAAATCTTCGATATAAAGATCAAAATAATACCACTGGAATATATCTTTCTTTAGATATAGCTAGCTGAGCTATGGAACCATTTTACTGTAAAAACAAGAACTATATAACAAAATTAAGTGGCGACAGTTTTAATATTATCATCAACAAAGCATCAGTTGAAGATCAAACACTCCCAACATTTACTATAGACAACGGTCAAGAAAATTTTTCAAAAACAACAGATATGTATTTGTGCTATACTGGAAATAATTGCAAAGAAATAGCGCGCTTTATAACAGACATTAGAACACAAACTATTCAAAAAAAGAAATGTATTCTGATTAATAAAGAAGGAACTCCTTGTTTACAACGAGATCAATAATAAATGAAAACATCAGACGTATTATTTTATGAAATTATGAATTACCCAATTCCTACAAATAAGGAATATTTTAGCACAGAAAAAAAAGAAATCAAAGAAAACCATGAAGAAAATATTTTTTCCTGGGACAATGAAGATCCATTATTGGAAGAATATCGCACCCAAATAAAAAAACATAAAAAAATTTTTCAGTCATTACCATGGGTTACATCAATATATCTTTGTAATTCTATAACATTCAACAAACTCCATCCAGGATCTGATATCGATTTGTTTATTGTAGTAAAAAAATGATATTTACGACGTGCAAGATTGGCAAGTGTTTTAATTTTTTTCATATTATGACTAAAAAGAAGCAGAACAAAAATCGATAAAAGATACTGCTTAAGCTTTTATATAACAGAAAATGTCAAAAATCTATACCCAATAAGTTTACCAAACACAGATATTTATCTAGCTTATCGATTAGCACACATTGTCCCGATCTATCAAGAAAATCAAAAAAAGACAGTTATATACGACGAAAACAATCGGTTATTTTCCATACTTCCTAATCTTCCAAAACACAAGCATAACATTTATCTAGGATTACCGATTTTTCAATGAAACACAAAAATCAAGAACCGATTAGAAAAATATATTTCTTGAATAATAGGACGTAGTGTTGAATATCTGATAAAAACAATTCGAATACCAATACTTATTTATAAGACAAAAAATCTAAAAGAAATAGGAAAAGATATTATTTTCAATGATACTATGCTAAAATTTTATCGCGACAAAAGAAAAAAAATAGCTTTACTCTATAGAACAAGAAATTCAAGGTAAGAACTACAACAAACAACTGATAACCAAAAGTTATATACCATAAAAACGCAAGATAACTTTTATATATCACAATTCTAGTAAATAGAATTGTTTTTTGTTTCTATATTATTACATCTGAAGACGAAAACAAATTTTTCTACTTATGAGAAGCAGTTATAAGTAGAACCAGGTGTACAACACATATATCATGATTTTATTTTTTTAGCCCCCGACAAAGAGATGAGAAACATCAAAGCTGTGTTTGATATCGGGAACGATAGCATAAAAGCAATTGTTATTTGAAACGACGAAGGAAAAGAAATCGTCCTAGCAAAACAAATTGAACAAACACAAGGTCTTCGCAAAGGAAAAATCCTTGATTCAGAATCATTTACTTCAACCATCAACAAAATTTTAGAAAATTTCGTAAAGAAATTATGAGGAGACTTTATTGAAGAACTTTTTGTTAGCATCTCACATCCAGAATTAATTATCAATAGAGTAGTAGAACAAAAAAGAGTTATGAGAGATGAGATTAACGAAGAAGATGTAGACCACCTATCTAGAGTTATCACTGAAATTTCTCACAAAAGCAACTATGAAACTATTAAGATAGT